>CAYNGK010000020.1:4324-19620 GCA_964396935.1 uncultured Methanosarcinales archaeon
GCCAGATGATGGTCGCTCGCAAGTACTACGAGTCGCTCCTGAGCATCGATCCGCCGGCGGCATTGCGCGGCCACCCGTTGCGCCTCATCAAGGGAGATGAGAGCGGCGGCCAACTCGCGCGCAAATGCCTCGAGCGGCTCGACGACCGCAACAACCTCCCGCGGTTCTACACGTTCTACCTACGCATCTGCAAGCCGGGTGTGCTCTTCCAGCACGAGAACCTCGAAGGCGGCCTCGACGCGACGATCGCGGCGAACGTCACGTCCGTGATGGACTCGGAACTCTCGAAACTCGCGCGTGCGCTCGAGGCGATCGATGGCGTCCAGGTGCGCCAGATCCACCGCTACGACATCGGACCGTTCTTCAACAGGTTCACCGAGAACCCGGAACCGATCCGCAAGCTGTTCGAGAACGGCAGGCCGGACGACTCCGTCCTCCTGTACCGCAAGGTCACGATCACCCGTATGGCCGAATCCCCGAAGCAGGGGATTCGAGAGATGTTGCGCGCAGTCATGAGCGGGGACTACCACGTCGGGGAATTCAGCCCCAGCGTGTCGAGTCCCGATTATGCTATCCTGCCGCACCGCCTCATCCAGCGCGTGCATCATCTTGACATCGATATCGGCCCGAACGTGAAGATGTACGGGACAACCAACGACGGTGGTATACTTGATTGAAGCGAACAACCCCATACCTGTTGACAAAGCATTGCTGGACAAGTACAAGAAGCCTGTCGAGGACGCCCTCTCGACGTTCTCGTACCAGAATAAGCCGAAAGCGTTGCACGAGCTCATCGCGGCGACCGACGAACACGAACGGTTCGTGATGAGCGACGTCGAGCGCTTGACGTACTTGGGCATCCGAGACGGCATGCAGGTGTTCCGCACGGTGTTCGATCTCGTCGACGAAAAAGTCGGGCTCACCAAAACGCTCACCAAGCCAGGCCAAGAAGCGGTCGCGGACAAGATGCGGGTATTCGCGAACAGCTTCGCGGCGTACGCGGCTTCATCGCTGATCATCCATCGTATGGAAGACGCGATCGCGAAGGCGGCGACCGACAAGGAGATCCCGCAAGCGGAGACGAACCTTGAAGGCCGCGTCTTCAACCTGTCCAGGCCTGCGAAAGGCGCGATGCTCGAGCTGGTCCTACCAGTCTACGAGTCGCTTGTCGGCCATCTCGAGGGAACGCCGGAAGACAAATTCACGTACGAAGGCGAGCTGCCGCAAGTGGTGAAGAACATCTTCTCTCACGTGCGCAAGCAAGCGCTCAATGCGAAAGAGCAGTACCCCGACCTCCTGGGCCACGTGAACAGCTACAGCTGGCGCATCCTTGACGACGAGGTCGTGCTCAACGGCTTCGAGGACAAGACCCCGACGAAGGTCCGTGCTGGCGTGGTCCAGGCGGCAGCGTTCGCCCCCATCAGCGCGAACGAGATCGTCGGCAACCAGTCGGCGAAGCGCAAGATCACGCGCGGCATCGAGCGCCTGTGCCTGTACGATGCGCAAAAGCAGCTCAACCCGCTGCTTGAGCTTGGCGGCTTGTCCTGGACGAACCTGTTCGACGGCCCGCCCGGGACGGGGAAATCCAGCCTGTTCCGCCTCGCGATGACCATCCTCAAGGCTCGTGCGGAAGGCATCGGCGTGCCCTACCAGATCTTCACGGTCGACCAGAGCATCAAGGACGAGTTCTACGGCAAGACCGGCAAGATCCTGCTCACTCGACTCCAGGTCGCGAACGACCCGTCGGTCCTGAGTATCGGCATCATGGACGATATCGACCTGCTCTCGAGCAACCGCAATGAGGCGCAGGGAGCGGATAACGACATCAACAACATCCTGATGCAGTACCTGGATGGCGCGTTCACGGTCCGCCGCGGCAACGTCATCAATTTCGCAGCGAGCAACAAGCCGACCGGCCTGGATGAGGCGATGCGCAACCGCTTCAACGACCGCATCCTCATCGACGGTCCGAAGACCGACGAGGACTTCGCGGACTTCATCATGCTGAAACTCGGCAAGATGATCAAGAAGGGCCTGCTGCAGATCCTGCCCGGCTACACGCCGTTCGCGACGCAGGACCAGATCGGAGAGGACGGCAAGTGGAGCGGCGGCAAGGTCGCCGAGTACATGGCCGATCTCTTCACACATGTGCGCTACAGGAACGCGACCGTCATGGACTTCGGCAAGTACATGGCGAAGCTCAAGCGCAAGAACAACTTCATCACCGGACGCAGCGCGAACGCGATCGCCGAGGCGATCAAGGAGCGCTCTGCGGACTTCGACATCCCGCAGGAATGGTTCGCGACGCGCGCAGCGTTCGCGGAGCAGCCGTGGGAGACGAAGCTCGGGATGCTCAGCGAGCTGTACGTGAAGATCACACCAGAAGTGATGTTCCAGGAAGCGAAGCGCTACTTCGACAGCGAGCAGCGCTACCGCGCGAACGACACCGCCGAAGCGGTCCAGCGCGGCTACAACAATATGCTCTGGGAGCACCAGGCGCAGATCAAGTTCCTCGAGGACCAGCTCGCGCGTGGCGAGGGCGGACCGACGGAGCTGTCGCAACTGGATATGCTGCGCAACGTCGTCCAGGTCCAAACGGCAAAGGGCCAACAGCTGCTCGAGAACGTGATGGAGAAGATAGACCAGACGCTCGCGAAGGATGACATCCTCGTCGCGACACAGAACCTGGTCCGCCAGAACATCGCGCAACGCAAGGCAGAGCTCGTCCAGACGGACGAAGAGTGAGATGATACGGATATGACCACTGACCTGCGATCGGAAGGGCTCGTGTACACGAACCTATTCAAGGTAGACGGCGAGCTCGTCGACTACTACAACCGATCGCTCGAGAAGATCACCGGCAAGCGGACCGCTCTCACCGAGTTCCACATCGACCGCCGCGGCAAGAGCCCGGAGATCGTCAAGGAGCTCGGCGGGAACTATCTCGAGACGACCCCGAGCAACCGCTACATGATCGTGGTCAGCCCAGAGCAGGCGAGCTGCGAGCTCGTCGATGCGGAGTTCACGTTCGACGAGGACGCCACCACAGAGCTGTTCACACGACACCAGATGGGTATGAGTGTGGTGACGCGCGTGGACGGTATGTACGGCGAGCTCTCCGATGGCGTTCGCGCGTACGACTCTCTCGATGACCTCCTGGGCATCAAGTCGATCGACATCCGCCTGCACACCCCGAGCGGATTCATCACTTCTGCACGCGAGCTGCTGCTGCGCCTTGAGCAGCTCGAGAAGGACCCGCGCCTGCTCATCGAGCGCGACGCTGCGCACATCAACCGTATGATCGCGCTCGTGCAGCAAGTCGGCGATGTGCGTGGCTACCCGATCACGGACATCAGCGTCTCGCACGAGATCGGCTCCTTCGGCAGCACCCTCTACGGTGGCCTGTTCCTCTTCAACACCTGGGAGCGAAAACCGGTGAAGCTCAAGCGTCCTGGCCGCGATGCGAACGGCCGCTTCGCGGGGAAGAACGGGAATGGGAACGGTGACGAGCACACGCGGACGGTCATCTACAATGCTCGCGCGATAGAGAACGGCACGGATGAGTCGATCAACCACATAGACCTCAACGACCTCGACGAGGTCGCGTCCTACCTGCTCACGAACGAGTTCGCGGCGATCGATCCCTCCCTCATCGTCCCACGCCAGCGGCGTATCGACGATCTCGCGCTGATCGGTGCCGGCAGGGATCCATCGGCGATGAGCCGTGAGGAGCGCCAGCGCTATCTCGCCGAGCTGCCGCGCGCAGACCTCCGCCAGGACCTTGCTGACCTGCGCACCGCAGACCAGAACGATCGGCTCACCCAGGCATTGCCGGAAGCATCGGTCGACGCGGTCATCGCGCTCTTGCGTCCGCACAAGGGCAGCGAGGAGATCCGGCACGTGACCGAGCACCTCTTGACACTCCTACGTCCCTATGATTACGAAACGGCCGCGACTGTCGCACCAAGCGATCTCGAGCGGACGTTCGGGAAAGCGGACGCTATGGGAAGGAAATACATCATCAATACCCTCAAGACCGCGGCTGATCCCGCAAATGGAAGGTGAATGGCAAAATGGCATACGAGAATTGGGTTATCGACGCAGTCGGCCACTTCGGCTCTGGCATCGCCGTGTCCGCAGGATCGAATATGCTCTACCGCAAGGCGAATCCTCTCGAGGACCGCGTGCGTGGCAAGAAGGAGTGCTGCCTCTCGATCGAGGTCATCCTCGATTCGCAACCGATGAAGAATGTGACGCCGACCGTACCGGTCGACGGCGCATCCACAACCGCGGCACCGGCCGCCGATGACAACCGCGGTGTGCCGATCGAATCGTTCCAGTACGCGCAGAACGTGATGTCGGTCCGCGAGTACCTCGCGAGCAACGGCAACCTCTCATCGAGCGACAACCCGTTGCGCCGCGCCTGGACAGGCGTCAAGTCGGTCTTCACGGGCGATCGCATCAACAAGATGGGCCCCGCATCGACAGCCGTGTTCGCGATCGGAATGGAAACGATCGATAGCATCACCGGTATACAATTCTACGCCCAACAGGTCGGCGAGAGCCCGCTCGGTGCGGTATGGCGTAACAGCTACCAGGTCCCCGCGTTCATCGCCGGCCTCTACGTCGGCCGTTTCGCGACCCGCGCGCTCCAGTGGTCCTCGCGCTCCTCCGAAGAGAAGGAGTTCGACCGACGCATCGAGCAATTGCTCAAGCAGACCGATATCGTGGACATCGTGATGAACTACGAGCCGTCCGAGAGCGTGCGCAGGCAGATCCAGCGCGAAGGCCTCAAGATGGTCACCGGCACACTCACGGGCGCCGGCCACAAGCTCGCGGAAGGAGCGCGTTCTGCGGTCGCAGCGATCGGCGCGAGCGGCGAGAAGCGTCGTGCGCTCGAGGCGCAAGCGAAAGATGAGCGCCAGCAGCGCTTCCAGGACATCGTGAACGGGCGGTGATGAACGATGACCTCTGACGACGCTGACCGCATCGCGCGCAAGTACCTGCAGAAAGGATCGACCGTTGCGAGCAACGGTCTCCCATCCGCGCCATCTCCCCGTTAGGAGGGCGCGAAGCGCCGCTTGCGTAAGGCAGCGCTGTGGACCGGCGGTGTCGGTCTGCTCGCTGCCGCAGGCATCGGTGCGCTCAAGTACGAGCAGCTGACGACGCGACAGGACTACCCCATCCGTAACATCCTGTATCAGGCGAAAGAGGAGCTCAAGTTCATGGGCGCGGCCCAGAGCGCGAAGCCGGAAGAGGTATCGATGAACAGCGAGAGCGTCATCCAGCTCGGTGATGGGTTCACGAAGATCGGTGAGATCATCGGTCGCGTCAAGTACCACTACACGGACGAGTTCATGCAGTACCAGCTCGAGGACGCGGCGCAGACGCGCATCGCATCGGCGAGCGAGAAGCACGAGCGTATCCAGGCAGGACTGAATGTCCGCGGGACGATCAATTTCCTGGAGCGCCAGGCGGAGCTGATCGGGCAGCCCGGCCGGTTCGCGACCTATTCGTTCATCCCGGAACGCGGGTTCACGGATATCGAGCTGAACCTCCTGATCGATGGGGCGGGCAATCCGTCGCTCGTCAACGAGATCGTCACGCACCGCGGCGCGCTCGGTTGGCTTGACGGCTACGAGTACCGCAAGGGCTCGGAACTCAACGCGTTTCCAAAGACGATGAAGAACGTGACGCTCGAGCAGGAGCTGTTTTCCATCGTCGAACGGTTCAACACGCACACCTTCTCCGACAACGAGCGCGAGAAGCTCATCGGACGCATGCAGGAGATCCGCGATTCGCTCGATCGCCAGCACGTGATGGTGAGCGACGAGGACGGGATCCTTGACTGGCTCCCGCAGGAGTCGACGACGTACCTGTTCGGGGATTCCTCCTCGAAGGTGCGCGACGGCCTTTCGAAAGGGAAACCGGGCGTGTACCCTGCTGACGGCTCTTGGGGTGTGCTGCCGGAATTGCGCATCGAGAACCCGACCGGCGAGGCGATCAAGTTGCGCGTGGAGAACGAATTGGACTTGTGGCCAGGACGTGTCTTGGGCATGAAGGGCATCCGTTTCGGCTCCGGCCGCGACAGCCTCATCCCGTTCGCGAAGTACAACAACGGCGGATACAAGATCGTCGACGCCACAGGGACGGTCGCGAAAGTGCGGTTCCGTGACTTCTTCTGGCGCTACGGCAAGGATCTCCTGTACGAGTACTACCTCGACAAGGATGGCAACGGCAAGATCGACGAGGAACGCGAATCCATCGGCTCTGTCCTGTTCCACATCGACAACGATGAGGATCTCGATCTCGGGGCCGCTCTAGGGCCGAAGGACGGGAAGAAGGATATGACCTACAACATCGTCTACTCGTTCATGCGCGGCAGCGATGAGAAGACGGCGCACCAGGACTTCTACCTGTGCAACGCCTTCGAATCGTTCCTCCTGAACGAGGCGAACCGCGGCTACGGCAAGCACAGCTACCTCGGTTATGTGAATACGCAGCGGTCGAACATCTTGCTGCTCGAGATGCGCACCGTCCCGAACCTGGGCCGCGCGCTCACAGTCGAGAGCGCGATCGTCGCCGAACACGATATGTACAACCTCCTGCGCGCGGCAGGCCGTGACTATGTGGACCGCTATATGACCGTGCGTGCTCCAGACACGATCGAGGTTGCGCCGGCAACGCCTGTTTCGGAGGCGAAGCAATGAACCGCCAGTACGCGCGTAACGCGCTGCTCGCTGGTGGCCTCGCCCTCGCGATGGGTTGCTGCAGATCGGAACCGATCTCCGGCATGTTCGAGGATCGCATCGGATACGATCGCCTGATCGTGCACGCTGTCGATGGGAAGGAGTATGAAGTCACGATCGAGTTCGGTTATTGCCAAGGCGCCTCCGGGCCATCGCAATCGCTGCTCGTGCGAGCGGCGCAACATGCGAGCAGCGAGTCTCGCAATCCAATCGTCGCGATATCTCGACCATACAATGTGCACTGTATCGGCAACCTCTGCGAGGCGGAAACCTGCTCGAGCGACATCTCGTTTAGCACGCCGGAGAGCGTCGATCCGAAGAAGAAATCCTGAACGTCGCGAGGAGATCCAATGGCGCTGCACCCAAATGAGCTCCCGAATCGTCGTCGAGGTAGCGATGTGGCGAAACCCGCAGCGGGTATCGGCCTGATCCTGCTCCTGCTTGGCGGTGGTGGCTATGCGGTGAGGAATTGGTGGACTGGCCACCAAATCCGCTCGCAGACAGTGCGTATCGTCGAGCTCATCATGCGAGATGATTTCTCAAAAGCCGACATCGCGCTCGCCGAGGCCGCACGTGAAGGGAAGATCCCTGCTGATGCGCTTGCGGCGCTGCGCACCCAATACGTGACGGCATCTGACGCCTACAAAAGGTCGACGCGTCGCGATTGCCTCTACGACCCCACGTATCCGGCTGATGGAACAACTGCCGAAGCGACACCTACCACGAAGCAGCCGGTACAGCTCACGCGTCCGGAACCGTACAAGGCGTCTCCTGCGGGAACGCCATTGCAGGAGGACCTGATCTTATACGAGTTCTCGCGCGTCAAGACCTCGGGCTCTTCCGCGCAGAAGGCCGCTCCTGCCGTCTTGCGTGTCAAGGACAGGGGCCGGCAGACGATCTACAAGACTGATGATCGTGAGTGCTCGCTTGCTGAGATCACGGTATTCACCGAACGCCACACCGTGCGTTTCGGTCCCGAGGACAAGGACGTGCTCGTCGCTGGGCAGCAGCGCTACCGTGAGATCGCTCGTGAGATCTACGCGTTCCAGAACCGTGCGGCAATCGATACGCAAGCCGAGAAAGAGCGTCAGAAGCGGCTCATCGCCACTGAGCTGTTCGGCGTCGGGAAGCAGTGAACTTCTCTCGAGTAGAACGGTCATCCAGCAGCATTTTAAACCGCGCGTCAGGTCACGAGACCCATATGGAGCCGCAAGCGCCACAAGCACACCCTTCCATCCGTGTCGTCGGTACAAGCCACGTGGCCCGTGAGAGCGAACGGCGCATCCGCGAGGCTGCCGACGCGTTCGCGCCGACGGTCATCGCGGTCGAACTCGACCGCCAACGCCTGAAGGCACTGCGCGAACGTTCGACCAATCCGGATGAGAAGCGCTCCGCGCCACCGATCGCCCTGATACGGCAGGTCGGTGCGACCGGCTACCTGTTCCTGCTTGTCGCTGGCTGGCTCCAGCGCAAGGTCGGCCGCATCCTGCAAGTCGAGCCTGGCCTCGATATGCTTGCGGCCGTCGAGCTCGCGCGCGAGCGCAAACTCCCCTTGGCGCTCGTGGACCAGGAGATCGCCGGGACGCTGCGGCGCATCAGTGCGTGCTTCACCGCGCGCGAGAAATGGCGTCTGGTCGCCGATATACTCACCTCGCCATTCTCCCGTCGACAGCGCGAGCTGGCGAAGCGCGTACGCCTCGACAAGGTCCCAAGTGACGCGATCGTACGCGAGCTCCTGGGCGAGCTTCGCTCGCGCTACCCGGGGCTGTATCGCGCGCTCGTGACGGAACGCAACGCGCATATGTGCGCGCGCGTGGACGCGCTTGCACGCGCAGACCCGGGCGTGCGCATCCTGCTTGTCGTCGGCGCAGCGCACAAAGAAGACATCGAAGAACGCCTGAAGGGCGTTGGCCGGTTCACGCTCGCGTGAACCGTTTGATCCCATCGAGAAAAAAGGAAAAAGAAGGAATACTCAACTCTCGCACTTTTGTTTCGTCCGCAGCAAGTACCTCCCCGCGCGCACGATGCGCCTGGCTACGGATGGCGTGGGTTGGTGCGCGATCACCAGTGCCGCTTCTTTCGGCACGCCTGCGCTCACGAGCAGCGGCGCGAGCTCCGGTTCGACGCGGTCTATGATCCCACGATATCCTTGCCGTGGGCCGACTTGCGGCTTCATCGCTGCGAGGCCGACTCTCTCGATCGCGTAATCGATGATGGCGCGCAACGCGCGCAGGTCGCCCGGCTTCACGCACACGATTGCTTGTCGGGCGTCGTACAGCGTCCCGATCGCGGTGTCATAGCCGGTATCTGGGCCGATACGGGTCAATTCGGCGATAGCTGCTGTGGAGCACATGCTCGAGCGGATGGTCTGCACTGCCTCTTCGAGCAGGCACGCCGCGTGCACGGGCTGTTCGATACGCTCGACGCGCATTCGCAATTCCGTCTCCCGTATCGCC
Source organism: uncultured Methanosarcinales archaeon (assembly GCA_964396935.1). Classification (GTDB taxonomy): domain Archaea; phylum Nanobdellota; class Nanobdellia; order Woesearchaeales; family UBA525; genus UBA525. The sequence goes on from CAYNGK010000020.1 coordinate 13,530, forward strand.
GTGAGATCGACCGGGCCGCCATATAGCCCCGTGTCCCGTAGGTGGTTGCGGTAGCGCCGCTCTAGCGTATTCCCTTCCGATAGCCTGCCTTCTAGCTCTTGTTCCATAGTCATCAGTCCCCTGATAGGTCTGTCTGTCGTTGGGTTGGGGAATGAGGCCGGGATTCGCGACGCTGAACGGAAACGGGAGTTACGCTCTCCGTTCCCGCGCGTTCGCTTGAGCCGGACGCTCAACGCTTACGCGTAGAACCAGGAATCCTTCGAGAATGCGAACAGGCCAGCACGAACGTTTTCTCGTCGATGGCTTGTGTGCATAGGATAGGGGTAGTCGTGGTCGTATTAATGCGTTTCGAAAAAAAGGAAAAAGAGAACATCCTCTTCTAGAGATAATTCCGGTGCGGCGGCCACCACGATGGGCGGCCTCGTGCAGTGTCTGCATGTTCGTAGTGCCTTGCCGCAGTCTCCTTCTCCCGTAATCGCACCGCCTTTCTCGCCGCGTATCGTGCGGTCCGCTCTAACGCCTCATCATCCACCGCGCCGTGCTCGCCGATGAACGCGTCGATAGTGATGCCGAGTTCACGGGTGATCCTTTCTCTCACAGAGGTCTGGTGCTGATAGTCGATCGCCCTTCGGATATCATCTGCGCCCTTTGCGAGGACGCCACTATCAAGCATCCAGAGGCTGCGATGCTTACCTTTGTATCCGATCGTGTCTTTCAGATGTTGGTTGTACGCTTCTTCCAATGAGCTCATACGTCTCAACTCCGTAGTATGATGTTGTCGTTGGCATGAAGAAGACCGGGGGTTCACGCATCGCGGCAGGCGGGGGTCTCACCGTCTATCGAGGGTTGCGTTTGAGCCCGGATCGGGGACTCTACGCAAAAGAACAGGCACACGCGAAGAAGCCAAACGCCGGTGTCTTGGACTGGGACGTGCGCATCTTGGCTTTCGAGACGCAGAGGGGATTTATCTGCCTTTCCCCGTCACAACCTTCTTAAACCGTCCCGTCAGCGGCCGCACCATGTCCGACACGCTCTACGCGGTGCGCCAGTACGTGACCGTCTCCGGCCGTGAGCTGTTCGGTCTTGGCCTCACGGCGGCTGTCGTGTCGTTCATCCTGCGCGCCCGCGATCTCCTGTTCGAGCGCTTCGCGCAGCTCGACTCCCTGTGGCCGTTGCTCATCATGTTCGTGTTCCTGTTCCTGCTGGGGATCCTCGCGGTGTGGATCGCGAAGATCGTCGCCGCGCGCGTCGGCTACGCCATCCAGTACGTTCCGCATACGCACGGTCTCATCATCGGCGCGATCCTTGCGGTGCTCAGCGCCGGATGGTTGCCGCTGTTCTTGCCTGGCGGGTTCGCATTCTCCCGTCCCGAACGCCTGCGCATCGGCAAGCACGAGGGGTGGTACAAGGGATGGGAGGTCGGCCTGATCGCCGCCGTGTTCCCGCTCGCGTTCACGTTCTTCCTCCTGCCCATCAACGCGCTGTACCTGCTCTCCGGCTCGGAGATATACCTCGAGCTCATCGTCGCCACGTGGCTTGTCGCGCTCTTCGCGTGCCTTCCCGCGCCGATGATCGGCCACCGCACGGACACGCTCAAGGACATCTATGATATGGTCAAGCGCCTGCGCGGCTGCTCGTTCGGCCTGGATGTGTTCTACGCGTCAGGCGCGTGGTTCCTGATCCTCTCCGCGTACGTGCTCGTCGTCGGCCTGCTCGCGTGGGTCCTCACGGTCGCCGCGTGGCCGCTAGGCATCTGGGTCTACGCGCTCTCGGTCGTGCTCGCGTTCATCACCTGGTGGATCTTCGGGAAATTCTTCCGCTAGCGGCTCGTCGTCGGAAAAACGTCGCGCGAAAACGCGAATCGCCCCTCGCTCACGCGAACGACGAGACGCCCTTCACACCCAGGTACGCGGCGATCGCGATCGCTATCCACGGTGCCGAGAACCACAAGAGGGCGATCATCCCGGCCGCGCAGAGGATATCGATACGGCTCGCCGTGCTCCCGATGAAGATCCCGCCCTTGATGGCGAGCGCAAGCGCGAGCGGTGCCTGGATCTGCGGTAGCGGATAGCCGAACGCGAGTGCCGCAAGCGCGGCCGCGCATGCGAGATCGACCGCCCCCAAGAGCAGGATGAGCGTCATTGGCCTGCAGGGGGGCGGTCATGTATTATCAACTCTGCGTCCGTCGGAACATATTCTATTCAATACGGCAAGAAATTTTCTCGTGGAGCGTCTCGTCGAGAAATCCGAAACCTTTAAAAACGACTCTCTCCGAGGAGACCGTAAGTTCTGGGGAGGAGCACCTCCTCGAGCGAACCAAACGAGTGAGGTGTAAACAATGGCACAGAAAGTTGCGAAGGCAGGCGTCAAGAAGGAGAAGGGTTACCTCTACTTCGTCGACAAGCAGGGCGACGTGTCCCGTGCGCAGATGGCGCGCGGCGGCAAGAAGGGCGGCAAGGCCCAAAAGGTCGCGAAGGTCGGCGCGAAGAAGGAGAAGGGTTACCTCTACTTCGTCGACAAGCAGGGCGACATCTCCCGCGCCAAGATGGCGCGCGGCCGATAAAGGTCTGCTGCCAGTCTCCTCCTTTTCCTCCTGATTTCTTTCTCCCATCCGTAATCGTTAAGAACCTGGTGCGGTGCCCCCATCGGATGACCGGACCAGTCTTCGGCAACGCGATGCAACAGCTCGCGACCGCGTACGAGCACCTCGATATCAGTGCGGCGGCACGCGCGATCCTCTCCGGACCAAAAGAATCGCTCTCGTTTCGCATCCCCATCACGATGGATGATGGCACGGTCCGCGTCTTTGATGCGTTCCGCGTACGCTACAACGATGCGCGCGGCCCGACCAAAGGCGGCATCCGCTACCACCAGGGCGTCACCCTGGATGAGGTGACCGCGCTCTCCTTCTGGATGGCGATCAAGTGCGCGGTCGTCGACCTGCCCTACGGCGGCGGCAAGGGCGGCGTCATCGTCGACCCGAAGAAGCTCAGCAAGGCAGAGCTCGAACGCCTCAGCCGCGGCTACGTCAGGATCGCGCACCACGCGATGGGTCCCGACAAGGACATCCCCGCACCCGACGTGAACACCACCGCTGAGATCATGCGTTGGATGAGCGACGAGTTCGACAAGATCACAGGCGAGAAGCAGCCCGCATTCATCACGGGAAAACCTGTCGAGGAAGGCGGCTCGCTCGGGCGCGATACCGCGACCGCCAGGGGCGCATACCTCTGTATCGAGGAGCTGTGTGTCGCGACCGACACGCACGTCAAGGGCCTGCGCGTCGCCATCCAGGGGTTCGGCAACGCCGGCGCGCATCTCGCAACGATGCTCCACGCGGCGGGCGCGCGTGTGGTCGCGGTGAGCGACTCGCGCGGCGGCATCGTCCATCCGGACGGCCTGGATATCGCGCTTGTCAGCGCGCTCAAGCGCGACCACACGCTCACAGACGCGCATGTGCTCGAACGCACGAACGCGCGGCCGGTCTCGAACGCCGAGCTCCTCGAGCTCGATGTGGACCTGCTCATACCCGCAGCCTTGGAGAATCAGCTCACGGCCTCGAATGCCGCGCGCATCAAGGCGCCCCTGATCGTCGAGGTCGCGAACGGACCGACCGCCACGCAGGCGGACGAGCTCTTCGCCGCCTCCGGCAAGATCGTGGTGCCCGACGTGCTCGCGAATGCGGGCGGCGTGACCGTGAGCTATTTCGAATGGGTCCAAAACCGCGAGGGGGAGCAATGGACTGCCGCGCAGGTGGATGAGAAGCTCGTGCATGCGATGCGACCAGCGTTCAAGGCGGTGTGGCAGATGGCCAAGGAGAAGGGCGTGCCGCTGCGCACGGCGGCGTTCCTTGTCGCAGTGAAGCGCATCGCGGATGCGGTGGACGCGTCCCTGGTGTAACGGACGACCGTCGGCTTTTTGAACCCTCACCGCCTCACCGTCGACAAGATGACCATCTACACGCACCTCGTCAAACCCGTCCTGTTTCGGATGGACCCGGAAGGGGTGCATGACCGAGCGATCCTCGCGGGCCGCATCATCGGCAGCAACCCGCTCACGCGGGGGCTCGTCGCGCTCGCGTACGACTACGAGCACCAGATCCTGCGCCAGACGATCGCGGGCGTGCGTTTCCGCAACCCCCTCGGCCTCGCGGCCGGTTTCGACAAGGATTGCCGTCTCATGCGCGTCCTACCGGCGGTGGGGTTCGGGTTCGAGGAGGTCGGGAGCATCACCGCGAGACCGTACGCGGGCAACCCGAAACCACGGCTCACCCGCTTACCTGCGGACAACAGCATCATCGTCTACTACGGGCTCAAGAACGACGGCGCGCATGTCGCACGCGAGCGACTCAAGGGCGCGTGGCGCATCCCCGTCGGCGTGAGCGTCGCGAAGACGAACACCGAGCACACAACGGTCGAGGAGAAGCTCGATGATTGGATCGCCGGCATCACAGTGCTCAAGGATGCGGGCGCGTATCTCACGATCAATGTCAGCTGCCCCAACACGTACGATCCCGCGAACTTCTGCGATCCAAAACTGCTCTGGAAACTCCTGCACCGGATCGAGCAGGAGCACATTACGTTCCACAAGCCGGTGTTCCTCAAGATCACGGCAGATCTCTCCACGGAACACGTGGACCGCATCATCGAGCTGTGCCGCCCACGTAAGTGGATCACCGGTTTCGTCCTCACGAATCTCGTCAAGGATCGCACGAAGGTCGATATCAAGAGCCCGCGTGAGACCTACGAGCACGTCAAAGGCGGCTTGTCCGGCAAGCTCGTGATGCCAAAGGCCCTCGCGCTCGTGCGTCACGTGTACACGAAAGCAGGCGACCGGTTCGTGCTCATCGGGTGCGGAGGCGTGTTCACGGCGCAAGACGCGTACGCGTACATTCGCAATGGCGCGTCCCTCATCCAGCTCATCACCGGCATGATCTACGGTGGCCCCGGCACGATCAAACGCATCAACAAGGGGCTCGTGCGATTACTCAAGCGGGACGGATTCCAGAACGTGAAGGACGCGGTGGGTGTGGATGTGCCAAGGCACCCGTGATCTTTCTGAGCAGAAAGAGTCCTGTGTGGTCACTCGAATGATTTGTACTCATGGCCACGTAACGGGCCGCTGAACACGGTTAACGTGCGTGCGGTATACCTGCGATGACTGTATTCGGCTTGGACATATTCGCTACTGAACTGATATCTTACTTGTTGGTTCAGAAATGCCATCTCGTATGGCGCGATTTCGAGAGGGTTTTGGAGTTTCACAGGCCACACGATATGCTCAGTCTCTCCATCGTCGGATTTCACGGTCAACTCGATGCCACTGCCAGATCCTCGGTATCGAACATCGACCACAGTACCGCTCACATCTTTCGTTTCAATCATGCGCCGGGGGACTCGCGCATTGTTTAAGAAATCTACGAAAATCACGTATTCTCGTCGACAGATTTGCTTTGTTTTTAAAACACATACGACCGAACCTTTCATATACCACCGGCATCAACCGCACGATCATGCTGGATCTCCCTTACGAGGTGGCGGTGGAACGCATCAAGGCTCACGCAGGCCTCACGGATGCGGAGATTGAATCGCGTGTCCAGGAGAAGCTCGTGCAGCTCTCGGGTCTCATCAGCCGCGACGGCGCGGTGCACATCCTCGCCAACGAGCTCGATGTGCCCCTCACGCCTGCGCAGCCGCAGGAGCAGAAGGCCAAGATCAAGGACCTGCGTCTTGGGATGCGCGGCCTGAACGTGACGGGCCGTGTCGTGCGCAAGTACGAGATGCGCAGCTTCGACAAGAACGGCCGCCAAGGCAAGGTCGCGTCGTTGCTCCTTGGCGACGAGACCGGGGTCACCCGGCTCGTGTTCTGGAACGACCAGGTGGATGGTGCGTTCGCGGAGATCAAGGAAGGCGATGTGCTCATCGTCCAGAATCCGTTCGTCAAGCAATCCTACCGCGAGGACCGCCTCGAGCTCCAGCTCAACCAGCAGTCCACCCTCACGGTCAACCCCGAAGGGATCACGGTCGCGGGACGCGAGCAACCCGACCGTGCGCCGCGCGTGCAGAAGTACCTCAAGGACATCCAGGGCGGT
>CAYNGK010000021.1:0-3515 GCA_964396935.1 uncultured Methanosarcinales archaeon
CTGCCCGCGCAGGTCGCGCGGCTGCATATGTGGTTCGTGTTCGGGCCGATCGATGTCGTGTGCCTAGACGGCCGCGGGATCGTCGTGGCGCTCAAGGAACGATTCCGGCCCTGGACGTACTGGTCGAGCGGCGTGCCCGTGTCGTGCGCGATAGAACTGCCGGCGGGGACGATCCTCCGCACCGGCACGCGCGCGGGGGACCGACTGGTGTTGCCGCGTCCCTCGTCTCTGAACAGACGATGAGCAGGACCTATGGCCGAAACGGAAACCGCGCATCGGGAATGAGCCGTTCAAGTTCTGCGAGATTCCCCACGCCGCACAGGACCAGGTTCGTACCAGAAACGCGCTCGCGACCGATGTTCTCCGCCATCTGCCGCTGCCTCCGTCCGAGCGCGTCGAGGTCCAAAACCTTTTTTGCGATACCGGCCCACACGCTATCGTAGATCCTGTCGTTCAACTCCCGGAAATCCTTCTCACGGTACTTCTGGAATCTCCTCTCCACCCACTGCAGATCCTCCTCGGTGACGTTCGGGTTCAGGATGTCGATCCTCGCGTCGAAACCCCGGACGGATACTCCGGTAGTTTTGGCCCAGCCGTATGCGTTGACCATCTCCGGTAGCTGTTCTCGCACTGTTCCCCTCTGGACCTCCTCATCGATCATCTCGAGAAGCAACCGTTCCGGCCGCATCGCCTGTAGCACGGTAATCACATCGTCTGCGGGGTTGTGCGTTGTGCCGATGATGTACAGATCACGCATAACATCTGGTGTTCTCGGGTTCTTTTTATGCCTCTCTCCTGAGCGACTATCCCGTGACCACACGAGCGTGGAGACGGCAATCTTAAATACGCACTGTACGGCATCTCCGTCGATGGCGAACATCGAGACCGGTGTGGACAAGCTCGTGGCGCTCGTCGCGCGCGAGAAGAAGATCGAGGTCGGCGAGGCGGCGAAGCAGCTGAACGTCGACACGGCCGTCGTCCAGGAGTGGGCGGAGTTCCTCGAGGAAGAGGGTCTCGTCAGCATCCAGTTCTCGCTCTCGAAGACCTTCATCGTCGAGCGGCGACTCTCCAAGGACGAGGTCGTGACCAAGGACAAGGAGTATGAGGGCCGCAAGGAGGCGTTCGTGCGCAAGGTGGATGCGGCGCTCAAGCGGCTCGAGGACGAGTCGGCGGGTTTCGAGAGCATCAAGAAGGAGTACGACAACGTCAAGGAGCACATCGGCGACGAGATCGAGGCGGTCAAGGAGGAGATCGAGCAGCTGCGCCACTACGAGGGGCTCAAGCGCTCCATCGACCAGGACATCCTCAAGCAGCGCGTCGAATACCAGCGCACCATCGAGGACATCCACACGCGGCTCACCGCCGAGGAGAAGCGCTACGACAAGATCGTCGGCGAGATCGGCTCGGAGACGAAGGCGCTCGAGCGCGAGCACGCGGAGTTCGGCGATATCAAGCGCGAGGAGCAGGACCTGCTCAAGCGCATCCAGGCATTGCAGGATATCATCAAGACGATCACGACGCGTCTCGAATCGCAAAGCAAGTCCATCGGTTCGCACGAGGACCGCCTCAAGACCTTGCGCACCCTCGCGGAGAAGCTCCGCCAAGATCTCATCGACAAGCGCAAGCGCGAGCTCGAACCGATGCTCAAGGTCTCCAACGACCAGGCGGAGCGCATCATGCGCATCCAGGAGGATATCGTCGGGAAGGTCAAGCAGAACCGTGATCGGATGCAGGATTTCGAGCACCAGTCCAAAGAGATCGCCGAGAAGTTCGAGCGATTCTTCCAGCGCCGTCTTGAGATCGAACGGCTCATCAAGGACACCGACGCCTCGCACGGGGAGATCCGTGAAGGCCTCAATGATCTCGTGCGCAAGGCGAAAGCGTTCGACCTCACCGCCAAGGGCGCGAGCGTCCAGGAGCATGTCCGTGCGCTTGAGAACCAGTTCAAGGATATCGAGCACAAACGTGGAGCGTTCACGGGGAAGCTCGAGCGCCTGCGCGACTACATCGTCGGCAAAGGCGACTCCGTACCCACGACGGCCGCGAAGGGCAAGGAAGGCGGCAAGGTCGTCGCGCCGGCGGCGGCAGCGAAGGCCGGCGGCAAGACCGCACGCGCCAAGGGAAAGCCCGCTGCCGCGCGCAAGAAGAAACGTTGATGTTGATCGCTACCTGCTTCCGGTGGCGGGAGTTCCTTTCGCATCGATCGACGATGCTTTCTCCTCTGCCGTTTTTGCTGCTTGCGTAGCCGCGCTCGGCTGTGCGATCGCCTGCGCGACGATGCGGTTCGCGCGCCGACGGTACTCCCAGTGGGGGACGCGCGGCGCCCAGATGGCCACCAGCGTGCCCAATGCGCCGAGGATGTAGTAGCCGTACCCGATCGCCATGCCGATCGCCGCTGCCATCCAGATGCCGGCAGCAGTGGTCAGGCCATGGATCTGCTCGTCTTTCTCGCCGCGCAGGATCAGGCCCGCACCGATGAACCCGATGCCGGTCAGGATGTTCGCTGCGATACGTGACTGCGACATCGGGTCGACACGCGCGCTGAGGATGGTGAAGATGCATGCTGCGGAGCAGATGAGGATGTTCGTCCCGATGCCGGCAGCCTTGTGGCGCAGCTCACGCTCGATACCGATGAGGGATCCTGCGAGCGTCGCGAGGAGCACGGGCACGAGGAGCGCAAGCTCCAAGGGGTCGTAGAACGCCAAGAGATCATTTGTGAGCGCCATCGCCGTAGCGGCACCGGTGCGGCCGGTTCTTAAATCTGCGCACGCCCGGCGCTCGCCGGAACCTTTAAATACGCCCCTGGTCGGGTGTTCGTCGAGAGAGGTGGGGCAGTCGTGGCGAAGCGTTCTCGCAAAGTACAGCGCAGCAAACCGCACAAGGGAAAGGGCCTTCTTGCGGCGAAGCGCGCGGTGAGCACTGAAGACACCGTCCTCGATACGTACGAATACCAATCGAAGGACATCCCCATCACTGTCACGATCCGCCATGTCCGATCCGCGTTCGTCCCGCTCTACGAGCTCTCCGTCCAACGCGTGAGCCGCACGACCGAATACCTCCTCGAACGCATCCGTCTCGAGCTCATCCGTGAGGTGAACCTCGGTCTCCTGGATATCACGGACCTCAAGCGCGCGGAAGCGGTCGAGGCGACGTTCCGTGATGCGATCCGTACGCTGGTCGACAAGTACTTCCCCGACCAGCCCGAAAGCGAGCGCGGTTTCCTCACGAGCTATCTCACCGCGAAAGCGCTCGGCCTCGGGATGATCGAGCTGCTCATGGATGACGGCCAGCTCGAGGAGATCGTCGTGAACCAGAGCAAGGAGCCCGTCTGGGTCTACCACAAGAAGCACGGGTGGTTGCGCACAACGCTCACGCTGCGCGATGATGAGCAGATCGCGCACTACGCGAGCATCATCGGCCGCCGCGTCGGCCGCCAGATCACCATCCTCGAGCCGCTCCTGGACGCGTCGCTGGCGAAAGGCGACCGCGTGAACGCCACGCTCTCCCCCATCAGC
>CAYNGK010000021.1:3525-19494 GCA_964396935.1 uncultured Methanosarcinales archaeon
ACGCTCACCATCCGCAAGTTCAGCCGCGATCCATGGACGATCACGCGCCTCCTGCAAGGGGGCACCATCACCCCCGAGGCCGCCGCGTGGATCTGGATGGCGATCCACTACGAGATGAGCTGCATCATCGCAGGCGGCACGGCATCGGGCAAGACGAGCGCGATGAACTGCTTCGCGAACTTCTTCCCGCCCAACCAGCGCATCATCAGCATCGAGGACACGCGCGAGCTGCAGCTCCCCTCCTTCCTCCACTGGGTGCCTATGAACACGCGTCTCCCCAACGCGGAAGGCAAGGGGCAGATCGCGATGGGGGATCTCCTCGTGAACAGCCTCCGTATGCGCCCTGACCGCATCCTGGTCGGCGAGGTGCGCCGCAAGAAGGAAGCGGAGACGCTCTTTGAGGCGATCCACACCGGCCACAGCGTATACGCGACGTTCCACGCCAACAATGCCGAAGAAGCGGTGCAGCGCCTCACGAATGCGCCCATCGACATCCCGCCGATCATGCTGCCCGCGATCTCACTGATCATCGTGCAGTTCCGCAACCGCCGCACCGGCAACCGCCGCACGTTCCAGATCGCGGAGATCGCGCCTGATGCGAAGCCCAACGTGATCCTCCAATACGATCCGAAACGCGACAAGCTCATACCGACCGGCAAGGCGCGGCACTTCTTCGCGACCCTTGCGCTCTACACCGGCTACAGCGAGGCGGAGATCCGCCGTGAGATCGCCGAGAAGAGGACCGTCCTCGAGTACCTGATCAGCCAAGGGATCACCGATGTGGACCGGGTAGGCCTGATCATCGCCGAATACTACACCGCAAAGGAGACCCTGATGCGGTACGTGCGCGCGCGCAAGCCGTTCCCCTTCGAGCAGGCGATCGCGGCGCAACCCGCCAACGCCACGCCCGAGGTGCGCTAAGCGATGGTCAGCATCTACCGTCTCCTCGCGCGTCGGTATCCGGACCTGCAGTTCACGCTGCGCCAGGCACGCATCGATGAGACCTCTGAGCGGTACCTCCAGCGCACCGTGATGGTCAGCGTCATGGTCGGTGCCGCGCTCTCCCTCATTGCGTTCGCGTTCACGAAATCGCTGGGCGTGGTGCTCGCGTTCCCTGTCCTGTGCGTGGTCGCGTTCTCCTACTTCCTCAACTACGCGAAGGCGCGCACGCTGCGCATCCGCCGCGAGGTGAGCAAGGAGGTGGTGTTCGCCGGACGGTTCCTTATCGTCGAGCTCCAAAGCGGCGTGCCCCTGTACGACGCGTTCGCGAACATCGCACGCAACTACCCGTCTATCGGCGTGTACTTCCAGGAGATCCTGCGCCGCGTCGATTTGGGCACCTCCATGGAAGAGGCTCTCAACGAGGCGGTGCAGCTCGCGCCATCGAACGACCTGCGCCGCATCTTCTGGCAGGTGCTCAATTCGCTCAAGACCGGCAGCGAGGTCGCTGTCGCCCTCTCGAACGTATTCGACCAGATCGTGCGCGAGCAGCAGATTGCCGTGAAGGAGTACGGACGCAAGCTCAACCCGATGGCGATGTTCTACATGATGATCGCCATCATCGTCCCTTCCCTGGGCACGATCATGATCATCGTCCTCTCCACCTTCCTTGGCATCGACCTGAACCTGCTGTTTTTCGGCATCATCGCCTCGCTCAACCTCATCGTCCAGCTCATGTTCATGGCGATCATCAAATCGCAACGTCCGCCGGTGGACATCTGAGGTGCGCTGATGCTCCGACGACCACGACCGCCCGCAAAGACGCCGACCCACGCGCCGCCATCGCATCCCTCTGCGCATCCCGTACCGCCCCAGGAGCGGGAACGCGCGCACGTGCCGCTGCACGGATCCTCCGCCGCGCATGCTCTTGCGCACCATCCGCATGCCGCGACAGCTCCCGCGGCATCCCACACCGATGCGGCTGCCGCCGATCCCGCACAGGACCGGCCATCGTTCGGCGCGCGCATGCGCGCGTTCTGGCTGCGTCGGCCGACGCAAGCGCCCAAGCCGTCACCGCACGCGGTTTCGGCACCGACAGCAGCGACCGCCGCGCGCGCGGCCGGACCGGCGCCGTCGATCGCTTCCGCACCCTCCGTCGCCGCCGCGCCTGACAAAAAACCGCTGGTCGCGCGCATCAAGGAGAATGCGCTCTCGCACGGCATGCTCGGCAAGCGACGGCCGCATCACCGCCTCAAGCGCAAGAGCCTCGAGGAGTACCTGCGCAAGGCAGGCTACACCATCAATCCGGCCAGGTTCAAGCGTGTCCTCTTCCTTGTGGTCGTCATTGCCTTCCTCATCGTGAGCCTCTACTTCATCGGCCGATTCGCGCTCCTGCTCGAGAATGCGAGCGGTGCGCAGCTCCTGCGCCTGATCGCGTTCCTCGCGGCGCTCTGGACGTTCCTGTTCGCGGCGGTGCTCCTGGTGATCGAAGGTGCGGTGTATTTCTTCCTCGACTACCGCATCTGGTGGCGCACACGCGAGATCGAGGAGGCGCTGCCGGACTACCTGCAGCTCGCGAGCGCGAACATCGCTGCCGGCATGCCGGTCGAGCGTGCGCTGTGGTTCGCGATCCGACCGAACTTCGGCACGCTCGCCACCGAGATGCAGGAGGTCGCGAAGGCGACGATCGCCGGCGAGAGTCTCGACGGCAGCCTGCGCCATTTCGCGGAGAAGTACGACAGCCCGGTGCTGCAGCGCAGCGTCTCGATCCTCATCGAAGGGATGCGCGCGGGAGGCGAGATGGCCGACCTCCTGAACAAGATTGCGCTCAACATCGATGAGATCAGGATCATGAAGAAGGAGATGGCGGCGAACGTGACCACGTACGCGATCTTCATCACGTTCGCATCCGTGGGCGTCGCGCCGTTCCTGTTCGCTCTCGCGACGGAGCTCCTGACGATCATCATCAAGATCATGGGCAGCATCGATCTCTCCTCATCCAACGGCTTCTTCTCCATCGCCGCCGCGAACCCTGCGGTGATAGGGAACTTCAAGATCTTCAGCATCGTCATGCTCCTCATCTCCACTGTCTGCAGCGCGAGCATCGTCAGCGTCATCAAGCATGGGAACGTGTTCGAGGGCATCAAGACCATCCCCGTCTACGCCGGTATCGCCCTCGCGCTCTATTTCCTGAGCCTCTCGTTTCTCGGCACGATGTTCGGCGGGCTCATCGCAGGCTGAAGCGCGATCCGCATCTGCGGGGAGAACAGCCGTCTTGGTGCGGTTCTAGGGCCTGAAGGCGGGGCACGCGCCGCAGTCTAGCAGCGGTACGGGGTGTCGTTGTAGATCGCACGGGTGCCGCGCACCGGCGCAGTCTCGAACGCCTCGTGCAGGGCTTCCATCGGCGATTGCGTCGTCACGATGCGTTCGCGTGCGAAGCGCAAGCCGCCGGTCCACGTGCGGACGTAGAGCAGGCCGACCTCGCGCGTCCCATCGGCGCTGCCGTCCGTGAGCGCTCGCTCCCACGACTCCTCGTCGTGCGATTCCCAATCCGCATCCGTGATATCCGAGAGGCCGAAGTACACCTTCGTCCCCGGCGCCTGGATGCGGTCTCCTTGAAAGATCACCTGCGGCGTGACTTCGCGGGTGTTGTGCGCCTTGAGCAGGATGCGTTCCGTGTGGCGGTACGCGGCGCGTGGGCTCTTGCGCTGCTTGCGCTTGAGCGTCATGATGCCGCCCTTGCGCTCCTCGCTTGTGAGATACGCAGGGTCGTTGAGATGATACGCGTCAATGAGGAAATTCAAGATGAGCGCGTCGCGCTCCTGCTCGCTGCGGCCCCAGGAACCCGGGAAGGACGGTGCCTCGTGCGCGATGCGCAGGAGATTCTGGACGCGGCGGTCCAGGTTGAAGAGGCGATCATCGATCGTGTCGGTCCTTGTGCTCATCTGCAGTACCTCTCTCATCCTCTATCTGGCGATCGTCTCTATGGTGTCGCACAGGTTCGCGGCGCGTGTCGCGCGCACGAGCGTCTGGCGTGTTTGCTCGTCGGGGGCACGCGCGCAGGTGGTGGTCGCCGCGAGCACCGCTGGGCATTGCGTGACCTCGCCGTAGACCAGGCAATCGGTTGTCGTGACGCTCTTGACAGGTTCCCCTTTCGGGATGTGGGTCACGTCGTGGATGACGACGAGGTACGGCATCGGCGCATGGAGCATCGCGTCGCGAAAGCGTTCGCATCGGGTCTCGTCCAGCAGATCGACGCACCGTTCGATGCCATCCCCTTTCTGCGTCATGAACATCCCGGTGCCGCGCGCGCACCCCCCAAGCGCGAGCGCGGCGATCGGCAACGCGTATAGGATCTTGCGTGGCGTGTACATATGATTCACCCCTTGCTGTCGTCACGTTGAGGCTCGCGCGTATATAAATGTTTCTAAACTTAACTATTGTTGAGTGGTGACGAAAATCGACATAAGGGGTCACCTGCCCCTTATGCCCTGCCTCTCCCGCAACCTTTATAAAACGAGGCCGGTTCGCCCACCGTAATGGTAGTCATCCACGCCCGTCCGCGCCGCAAGGCATCCGGTGGCCTGTACCGCAGCACACTCTCCAAGCGCACGCACATGCGTGGCCGCACTCCCGCGCTTCCGCGCGTCGGCACGAACCCGCGCGTCAAGAGCGTCGGCACGAAGGGCGGTGGCGTCAAGCAGCGCTTGCTTGAGACCGCAACCGCGAACCTGCTCGACCCCAAGAGCGGTAAGCACGCGAAGGCGACCATCAAGCTCGTGACGGACAACCCGGCGAACCGCAACTACGTGCGCCGTAACATCCTCACGAAAGGCACGATCATCGATACGGACAAGGGCAAGGCGCGCATCACGAACCGACCGGGACAGGACGGATTCGTCAACGCCACCCTTCTCTAGAGGCGACGCACATGGACGGTACCCGACCCCTTGATGCCCTGAACATGGCGCGCGGCAAGCGCGTCATCGCAGAGCTCAAGAACGGCCGATCGTTCATCGGAACGCTGCGCGCATTCGACATCCACATCAACACCGTCCTCGAGGACGCAGAAGAGCACGCCGACGGCACCCTCAAGCGCAAGGTCGGCATGGTCTTCATCCGCGGCGACACCATCACAATCATTTCCCCGCAAGAGTAGGTGACCTGCTATGTCCAAAGGAACCGCAAGCATGGGCAAGAAATCGGGCAAGACGAGCCATATCACGTGCCGCCGCTGCGGGATCCACTCGTACCACGTGCGCAAGCACCGCTGCTCCCACTGCGGGTACGGCAAGGCGACCGTCACGCGCACGTATGTGTGGAACACCCCAAGCAAGCGCGCGCGCCGCCGCGTGACGAAGGGCAAGAAGGAAGCGTCGCGATAGAAATCTTCTTGAATGCGGCACACCACTGCCGCGGGTTATGTCAACGATTGACGATCTCATCTGCGCGACCGCACCGCTCCCGCTCGATACCGATGGCCGGCCGGCGATCGCCGATCGTACGCTTGTCGGGCTCGCACTGCGCCAGGCAGGGTTCACCATCCTGCGCCAAGGGCGTTTTGGCGTGTCGATCTCCGGCCCTGCCGCGGTCTATGAGCGGGTTTTAGGCCTCGCGGGGCCGTATGCCGGCACGTATGAGGTCAAGGATGAGATGCTGGCGAGAGATGTTCCCACCCTTGAATTGTACCCGCCGGCGATTCCCTTGCAGGAGTTGTTCTAGCCGTAAAGTGCTGCCTGACTGCGAGGCACACTATATAGTAACAGTGTACTGTAGTTACAGAAGCACTGGACAACCTCCCGTGACCTTTACAACCTGCTGACAGGCCTCCTTTGAGTTATGACCAAGTGGTGTGCTGGTTGTTTGCAGGTTTTCGAAGAAGGTTCTTTCTACTCGAGATCGGAACGGGGCAACCTTCGGTTGAGGTCCCGCTGTAAGGTCTGTTTTACCCGTTCTATCCTGGCGATTCAAAAGAGGAAGCAAATCGCTCTCAAGATGCATTTTGGTGGGTGTTGCACTCGCTGTGGCTACAATCGCTGTCTGGCGGCGTTGGATTTCCATCACATAGGACCCAAAGAAGACGTGCTCAGCAAAATGGTGAGGAAAAACTCGTACGCGAAACTTATTAAGGAGGCGGCGAGTTGCCGTCTCTTGTGCGCGAATTGCCATAGGGAGATTCACGCGGGGTTGCCGGAGTAGTCGAACGGGACCGGTTTAGGGCCGGTTGGCTTCTTGCCCTCGCAGGTGCGAATCCTGTACCCCGCATCCATCAACGCCCCTCCAAAACAAGGTGTTTCTGTATAACTCCTAACTTGTGACGAACCTGTGAAAACCGCTATTTCTGGCAATTGGGGTTCTGAGGGCCGGACGACCAGTTTCCAGCATTCCGTTGCCTCGTTCCCTGATTCTCGTCACCCCGACCCGCTGTGGGCGTCCCTAACCCCGCTCGACGGCCGAACGGGCCGGTGTTTAAAAGGGAGCCCGAAATCTATATAAATCCCAGTCCACCGAGTAGAATACCTTGGTGGTCCGCTCCGAAGACTGCGCGCCAATGCATCCGACCTGGATGCCGGCGGCGCACAGGGATAGGGCCAGCAGCGCCACCAGGACACACGTTCAGAGATGAACGACCTCCCCCCTCGCCCCCCAGGTGAGCCACGGAGGAACCCTAACACCAACGGAGGTGTTATTGATGAAGGTACGGAACATCGTACGGAAAGCAGCTGTGCTGGGTAGCAGCGCTGCACTCGTGGGCACGACGCTCATGGGCGCGCTCGCATATGATCTCGGCACGTACCCGGCAAAGTTCATCGTCGACGGTCAGTTCGACGGGAAGATTGTCGTGGGCGAGAACGCAGCCACCGCGGACGTCCTTGGCGCGATCGACATCGCGGCGAGCCTCCAGGCGGCGAGCGTCAAGAAGGTCACCATCCCCGGTGCGGCTGGCGAAGTCTCCCTTGAGGGCGACGCGTACAAGGTCAGCACTGGCGCGGATGATGTGGAACTGCGCGAATACATCAGCGACGTGGTCGACACGATCACCGAGGATGACCTCGCAGGTCTCAAGAGCGGCCGCCTCACCACGAGCGAAGGCACGACGGGCTACGCCCAGTACCTCCGCCTCCAGGATGCGGACACCCTGCAGAACATCTCGGTGAACTTCGTCAAGAACGACGGCGAGTCCAACGAGAAGATGTCCGACTACATGGTTGTGGACACGCAGGCGCCCTTCCTCGAGTGGGAGATCCAGTTCGATGAGGGTTTCGAGTCCGAGCAGGAATCGGACGGCAGCCTGGACGACTTCGAGGACCGCAGCTTCAACATCATGGGCACGGACTATTCGATCGTCAGCGCGACGAACACGTCTGGTACGCTCACGATGGAGCTCATGGGCGGTAGCGTGTCGGACACCCTGCGTGAGGGCGAGACGCGCGCGTTCAGCATCAACGGTGTCGACTACGAGGTCACGCTCGTCTTCGTTTCCGACCCCAGCACGAATGGCGGCGAGAATGAGGCGAAGTTCAGCGTGAACGGCGAGCTGACGCAGGCCATGGCGGAGAGCGACACGGACACCCTGTCCGGCGGTCTCCAGATCGGCGTGCGCGATGTGCTCGTCAACAGCCGTGAAGGTGTCGCGAGCTTCTACTTGGGCGCGCAGAAGATCACCATCACGGATCCGAACGTGGGCAACACCCAGTTCGATGGTGACATCGAGGTCAACGACGACGTGTCCGAGAGCAACGTGCTCGACGTCTCCGGCTCCCTCAGCGGGACCACGTACGAGATCACTTCGATCAAGTACCGGGTCACGATGGAGAGCGAGGACGGTTCGGGCGGCGTCGCCTACATCTCGCCGGGCCACGGCGTGCGCGAGCTCATGGAGGAGCCGGAGCTCCTCCTCAGCGACGTGCTCGACCTGCGCTACGAAGGATTGACCACGCCGCAGGTGAAGGAGGCGAAGTTCGCGTCGTCTGGTGACGACGAGTACAAGCTGTCCTTCACGAACCTGGACGGGAAGGAGTACAAGAGCGTACCCATCCTGACCACGGACGGCAACACGCACTTCGGAGACCAGGACGACGACCTCGTGTTCGTCGAGGGTACTGCTGGCACGTTCTTCATCGGCATCGATGACTACCTCATCGTGTCGAGCAAGAGCGGCGCTGACGACCACAAGGCGGTCACGAACGTGCTCCGCTACGACGAGTACGATGCGGACCAGCGCACCTTGAGCTTCACCGACCTCGCGGGCGGCACTGTCAGCACGGTGCTCGACACGCTCGGTAACGGTACGATCAAGGTCGGTGGCCACAGCTACTCGGTCGGTATCGCGAACCCCACCACGGTTGACGATGGCAACATCTTCGTCGACCTCGACGGTGACGGCAGCGTTACCGCGGGTGAGTACGCGATCGTCACGACGTGGGGCGGGTTGGTCATCAACCTGTACGCGAACGCGACGAACACGTCGGCTGTGATGAACGGCCTGAACATCACCCGCCAGGGCACGGTCGGTAACGGCTTGTCCTTCGGTGGTGCGACTGCGTGGGTCATCAACATGTCGGGTACGGTCGACGCGAGCCTCTTCGATACGGCAGGCGACGAGACGTTCCGCTGGTCTATCGACGAGAACGCCGGCAAGACCGAGCTCGACCTGAGCTTCAACGACGACTCGTACAGCGGCCCGCTCGATGGAACCATCGACCCGGTGAACGTGTTCGACTTCGAGGAGCTTGAGGACGACAGCGAGAAGACGGTCGGTATGACGGACTACGGAGTCCTCATCACCGAGATCGACCCGGACGACAGCGAGGACCAGAACACCCTCCTGCTTGAGGTGCCTGAAGAGCAGCGCCTCGCGCAGGTGTTCGTGACGCTGGGCAGCGTGAGCTCGACCGCAGGCGGCGCAGGCAGCTCCGACCAGATCAACCCGATCGCGGTCGGTCTTGCGGTGCTCGACTCGAACGCAGCCGGTCTGCTCGGTTCGGAGAACCTCATCGTAGTCGGCGGTCCGTGTGCGAACACGGTCGCAGCGGAGCTCCTCGGGAACCCCGCAGACTGCACTGAGGGCTTCGAGCTCGGCAAGGCGGCGATCCGCGCTTGGGACCAGGGCACGTCGGTGGCGATCCTCGTCGCCGGCTACTCCGCACAGGACACGCAGGGCGCCAGCAAGGTGCTCGCGGCCTACAAGGACTACAGCCTCAGCGGAAGCGAGGTTGAGGTCGTTGTTGCGGACCTGAACTCCATCAGCGTAACGCCGATGGGTTAAGGTAGCTGACCAACTGCGAACAAACGCAATTCCTTTCTTTCTCTCTTTTCTTCTCCCAATTCCTTCTCCCGCCGTCACCTTTATGAACAACGGATACCGTGTCCATCTCGTGAGACTGGCGATCCCGCTGCTGTGCGTGCTCCTGCTCCTGCCTGTTGCGCACGCGACCTGGTACTACGCCGGCGACACCTTCACCAAGGACGGTGTGGTGTACTCCGTCGAAGGGAGCGATCATGAAGCCGTACTCCTGAGTGTCGGAACGCAACGGTACCTCCTGCGCTTGGGGGATTGCGAGCGCAACGGCCTCAACGAGTACTGCTACGTCGACACCGCATACCCCAGCGATGAGGACCACGTCCGGTACGAGGCGGGCGAGGTCCTGTACGGGTATGACCTCTCCATCACCGCTATCACTCCCGAGATCACCGTATCGCGTTCTTTCTCCGAGGACGCGCCGTTGCTCAATGAGGAGTTCGAGGTCGCCGTCACGATCGAGAACACCGGGGATGAACGCATCACCGACTTGCGGTACGATGAGATCATCCCTGAGGGTTTGGTGGCGACGAGCGGCGCGAATACCAGGAAGATCGAGTACCGCAAGAACGCGCTCTCCCCTGGTGCCGAAGACAGGTTCACCTACCGTCTCCGCCCTCTCGTGTACGGCACCTACAGCCTCAAGCCGACCGTGCGGTACACCGCTGAAGGGCCGGTGTTCAACGTGACGCCAAGCGCGAAATCGGTGACTGTCGCCTCCCCCGTGACGATCCAGCACCACGTGACGTCCGAGATCGACCTGATATCGAAATGCACGTACTCCGTCAACATCACGAACGACGAGGAGGAGGATGTCGCCGTCACGGTCACCGTCGTCACACCACCAGGTCTTGAGATCATCAAGCCCACAGGGCTCACCACCACCGGCCGCACCCACACGGCCGCAGCAGAGGCGCTCGCGCAGGACGAGACGCTTACGCTCGGGTTCCAATGCGGCGCTTCAGGGCCGGGCTCGTACCCCATCAACCTCACCGTCAAGACCACGACCGATGGCGTCACCTCTGCCGTCTCGCATCTGGACACGGTCAAGAGCACCGCGAAGGGCATCCTACCGTCGATCGGCATCTCACCGAGCAAGAGCACCCCCTATGCCGCCGGATCGCAGATCACCGTGACGGGCAAGCTCGAGAACGAGAACGACAAGAACGATTTCCGCAAAGTCCAAGCGGTGCTGAGCGCCGCCGGCCTGTTCGAGACGTTCCGCAAGGATCAGGGGCCGTTGGGCGCGAGCGATAAGGTCACGTCGTTCAACCAGCGCATCACGCTGCCCGACGTGCAAAACCGCACCTCCTACACGATCACCCTCGCCGGGACGTACGAGAGCGCCACCGCTGACCGGTTCGAGTTCACGACATCCAAGACCATCGAGGTCGCGCCCTTCGTCCCCATCATCCAGGTCACGCGCTCCTTCGCGCCCAACAAGATCGAGCGCGGCAAGAACGTGACGGTGACCGTGAGCGCGAAGAACGTCTACGGGAAATACGCGACGATCGACACGCACGAGAAGCTCCCCCCTGGCGTGGTGCTCGTCGGCGGCCTCACGTACGCTGAAGCGTCGATCGAGAAGGACGCGACCCAGCAACTGTACATCTACCAGCTGGACATCCCCGCAGATCTCGACGAGGATGAGCTGACCTTCACGACTGTCGCGCGCGTGCGTGACGATGTCGGCGATCCGCAGGAGTACGTCACCGCGTTTAACGTGACGGGCGCGAAACGCGTTGTCCTCTCGGACGGCACGGTCGTCGACGAGCCAGGGTCCGAATCCCCGTCCGATGAAGGGACTGACGATGGCGCGGGCGATCTGCCGACGGCAGAGGTCGAGGATGGCGCGTCTGGAGACGGGTTCTTCGCGCGCACGTGGTCGTGGCTCAAAGGCCTGTTCGACTAGGTCGGGCGTGCCCGGACCGCGGCCTCTAGAGCATCGCGCCCTTGTAGATGTTGTGCTTGTCGCGGATGATGCGCACGGTCACGGTCTTGCCCAGCGGCAGCTCGTGCGCGCCAGGGCCGACGATCGTCACGCAGCGGTCGTGCGCGACGCCGACGATCTCGCCAGGATAGCGTGCGGGGACCGCGATGCGCACCTTGACCACCTCGTTCTTGCGCATCGTCTTCTCGAGCTCCGGTTCGTCGAAGATGCGGAAGTCCTCCTTCGTGAAGCCCGTGAGCTTCACGCCGTACTTCTCCTCAAGAGGCTTGAGCATCGCGAAGAACTCCTCGAACGATCGCTCGGGCGCGATGTTACGCCCTTTCTTGTAGTGGAGGAAGTTCTGGAATCCCAGCACCGGGAACTCGCTCTTGATCGTCGTGCCGATGCGCACGAGCCCCTCGAGCTGGTCGTCGTTGAGCCCGGGCACGATCGTGGGGGCGAGGAGGATGTTGATCTTGCCTTGCGCGTACTTGACCATCCGCAGCACGTGCTCAAGCGGGTACGTGCGTCCGGCGAGCGTGTTCGCGGTCTCTTGCGTCGCTGCGTTGAGCGAAAGATTGATGCGCGTCAATCCCGCCTCTGCCAAGCGGTCAATGAGCTTCTCGGTGAGCATCGAGCCGTTCGTGTTCACGCTCACGATCGCGCAATTCGGTATGCGCTTGAGGTCGCGTACGAGCTCGACGAACTTCGGGTACAGCAGGGGCTCGCCTTGCGGCCCGATATTGAACTCGACCGGGTGCTCCTTGCGGCTCGCGAGCTTCGCTGCTTCCTGCGCGAGGTACTCTTCCTCGACGACATAATCGTGGGTCTTGTCGTTCTTCCCCTCGTCGACCGAGCAGTAATTGCATTGGAAATTGCAGCCGGTGAGCGGCTTGACCTCGATGATGTTGCTGCCGCGGTCGACCAGGCCGAACTCGTTCGTCCCGACAAGCGGCACGCCGCCGTTGCGGTGGATGTACACGGTCGGCTTGTCGTACAGGATGTGGCGCAAGCGCAGGAAGCACTCGTTGAGGATCGGGTCGAAGCGTTTCCACGCGTGGTTGTCGTCAACGCCGGGGAACAAGAGCGCGCCGTCCTCGATACGGAACTCCCCGATGCGGCGCACGAGCTCCTCGTCACGCAGGTCGAACCAGTAGCGGCCCAAGAAGAGGCCACGTACGGTCTCGATGTCCTTGCGCGAGAACTTGATGTCCTCGAACACGATCCTGCCGACGAGTTCCTGCTCCGTCTCCATACGGTGGGTAGGGAACCTTCCGGCGTTTATAAATGGTCGCCCTGTCTCTGTGACGACAACGCTCACGTAACCGCTGCCTTGGTACCAGGCACCCTGACGGCCCCGCTTCTGACGGAGTTTTTTTATACGACCGGTCTCCCACCCCCGCCAAGGGTACTTGGGTGTATGGAACAATCGCTGACGTATGAGGGGCTCTTCGACACCCTGCGGCGCGAGAAGAGCCGTGATGAGCTCCAGGCGCTCGATAAGGAGTTCTACCCGCGCGTGCGCGATTTCCTCGCGCAGAAAGAGGATGAGACGCGCGCCGCTGGAGCTACCACGCTCGCAGGCACCCGCGCGCAGATCGAGCACACGAACGCGAAGAAGATCCTGCGCGAGCTCTACGAGCGTCGCGAACGCAAGATCGTGACCATGGCCTTGCATCGTGCGCGCACCGACGGCGCGGTCGTGGAGACGAGCGCGCTCTTGCCCGACGAGGAAGGGCTCTTCGCCGCGCTGTGCGCGGACCTCGAGACATTCCGTCGCGGCGTGCTGCTCAACGCAGAGATACCTGCCGCCGCTTCCGTCTCGTACCGATCGCCGCCGCAGGAGGAGCCCCTGGCACCACAACCGCGCGGCCGCATCATCCCCGTCCGATCCGCCGTCCCTGCCGGCGTCGAGGTGGATGACGGGGACACCGCAAGCGGTGACGCGACGCCTGCGCCATTCATCACGATCCGTTTCACGTCGGCCGTGCCGAAATTCTCCGGCCCTGACGGCCAAGTGCGCGGTCCGTTCCAGTCCGGCGATGAGGCCTCTGTGCCGCGCCAAGTCGCGGAGATCCTGGTGCGCAAGGGCAAGGCGTTGGAATCGACAGAGCCGCCTGTCGACGCGTGACGTGCCGGAGCGAAACGCATATGAACGTCTTTCTGATCCCCTCAAGCTATGTTCGGTCGGCAGGCGAAACCGAAAAGAAAGGAACTGCTCGATGCGTTCGTACGGCATCTCGAGAATGAAACCGACATGAAGAGATTGCTCTGGCGACCAAAAGAAGGACTGTTGTCGTCGAAGTATCGGTGTTATGAGGGGGACATCCTGCTCAATGGGAGTTCGTATCATCTGCTGCTGTACGCGACGAACGACAAAACCGCCCTCACCGTATTGGATACTGAGATTAATCGTTTCCAGCTGATGGATTACAGGAACGAATCCGTGGACCGGTTGTATAGGCGCATGCTCCATGCAGAACCCGAGGATGTCCGTGCTGAGCGGGAACGATTGCGCGAACAGATGCTGACGGAGCTCGACGAGCGCAAGTCCGGTCGCCGATTCCGGATGGATATCGCATCTCTTCTAGAGTAGCTCGCCTTGTGCGCGGGTATCTGCTCAGCCAACCGTCGACGCATGACTGGTTTCGCTCAACACGTCTTGAGGAAGACGCGCGCTGACCGCTCGACGCCGTCATCGCCTGTGAACGGATAGGTGACCTCGAGGACCGTGCCTGCCTCGCAGCGCGCGGAGAATTCGAAACGGCACGTCACGTCCTGGTCCACCACACCGGTGAGACCCAAGCACCCGCTCTGGAGCGTGTCGCGGTTGTACAGGAACGTGAACTTCTCCGCGTCGTACGCCTTGCGGTTCACGTTGCGCACCACGAGGTAACCGGCCGCGCCGGTCTTCGGGTCGGGCTGCTTGAACGCGTCCTCCTTGAAATCCTTCTGCGCGAGCAGCGGTTGGATGCACGCGGCCATCTTCCCGTACTGCTCAGGGCCTGCGCTGCACGGTACGCGCCCTGCGCGCAGGAGATCGCGCACGGCGGCGCCCAGGAGTTGTGCCTCATCGGCCTTCGCGTCCGCGCTGCGGTACTGCGTGAAGAGCAAGAGGCTCGCGCCAGCAAGCGCGATCACCGCGAGGATCAGGATCCCCTTGAAGTTCTCCATATTCACGTTCCCGGTCGACGAGGTTTTTAAATGCTTCTGACTGGTAGTCAGGGTCACGCCCCATCATACGGATGCGTGGCGCTACGGATCCGTGAACGTGACATTCAGGAGGAGACTGCCGCGTCCCTCTTCAGGATACTCGGCGGAGATGCCCGTGTAGTTCGCTGGGTCCCAGAAGCAGTACATCATCCACGGACCGTCTTCTTGGAATTGCTGGTACTTCTTCCGATTGGGTACGAACGTACCATAATCGGTCGGAGCCCCGACGTCCCAAGGCGCGGGTTCGCTTGGTCGACGCACCCACCAATGCGTGCTGCCGGTGAACCCGGGAAATTGCTCTTCGACCGGGCCGCAAAGGAAACTGTAGTCGTGCCCGTTGTTCTGCGGGAACCAAGGCTCAATCTCCAACGTCGTCTGAGGAATGGTTTCTGGCGCGGTGAACGCGTATGGTGCCGATGGGCCTGTGCTGATCCCCGTCACTTCATTCAACGCTTCGCAGCGCACCTCGTACTCGCCGGGAGGCAGGAGGGTGCTCAGCGTGCGGGTGTGCTCCAGCGTCTGGTTCAGATATGGTGTGCCGTCCTTGCGGATGTCGAACGTGAATTGGCCTTGATGATTCGGTACGGTGTGGGTCTGACACCCGAATGCGTAGTGGTCGTCGAGTGCGGGGTGCCATTGGTATCCCGAGAGTGAGGCGCGAGCGCCAGGTGTCGTCGAGTCCGACCACGCGAGAAGATCTCCCGTCTCGAAGCCGTCTTGAAAGACCGGCGTTGTGGCGCGTGCGACGGTCGGCGAGAGCAACGCGACCAGCCCGATACCCGTGAGCATCGATCGTGCATATCGGAATGGCGTGGTTTTCATAAGATATCCCCCAGAGATACTACTCAGTAGTGCTCCGGGGAGTGGTGGTGTTCTTTAAAACCTATCTTATGCAACTCATCCTCCCTGTACCTGCGTACGCGTCTGTATCGTACAAGTGCCGAGCAAATCTTTATAAACCCCTGGCGGTTCGCCGAACGTACGATGAAGGTCCCCAAACAGGTGAACCGCCATTGCAAGCGCTGCCGCAAGCACACCCCGCATAAGGTGAGCCAGAACAAGGCGCGCGGGCGTTCGACCACGCACACGATGTCGCGTGGTGGTACGATGCGCGTGCGATTGCGCGGCCAGCGCCGTGGTTTCGGCAACCTGGGGCGCTACAGCAAGCCTCCGAAGCCCAAGATGACGGGCAAGAAGATGAGCAAGAAGACGGACTTCCGCTACCAGTGCAGCGTGTGCGGCGTCTCGAGCGTCCAGAAGAAGGGGATCCGAGCGAAGAAAGTGGAGATGATCTGATGGTGCGATTCGGCGGCGAGCCCAGGGGCAAGTTCATTCGCGCGCGCTGCGCGAAATGCAAGAACGAGCAGGTCCTGTTCGACCGAGCCGCGACGCCCATCAAGTGCCTCGTGTGCGGCGAGCTTCTCGCGAAGCCCACCGGCGGGCGCGTCAAGATCGACGCGCAAGTGCTCGAGCAGCTCGAGTGAGCTCCGTCGCAGCTTTTTTAAAGGATTGAGCGTTCCTTCTCCCTATGCTCTACCAGAAACACGGCCTGCCTGGTGAGGACGAGATCCTCATGTGCACGGTC
>CAYNGK010000022.1:0-4350 GCA_964396935.1 uncultured Methanosarcinales archaeon
TCAAGGGGACGCGTTTCGAGCACGCGCCCATCATCCCGATCAGCGCCGCAAGGGGCGTGAACATCGATGTGCTGCTCGCGGCGATCCAAGAGCACCTCCCGACGCCTGAACGTGATGCGCAAGCCGATCCCCTGCTCGTGGTCGCACGATCCTTCGATATCACGAAACCCGGCAGCAAGCCGGAGCAGCTCAAGGGCGGTATCCTGGGCGGCGCGCTCAAGCAGGGCACGCTCAAGGTGGGTGATAAGCTCGAGCTGCGGCCAGGTCGCATCTATGAGGAGGCGAACCAGGTCAAGACGCAGCCGCTGTTCGCGACCGTCACGAGCGCGATCACCGGCGGCACGCCGGTCGAGTCGGTCGGTCCTGGCGGGTCGATCGGCCTCATGACCGACCTCGATCCGACGGTCGTCAAGAGCGATTCGCTCACCGGAAATGTTGTCGGGTTACCTGGCAAGCTTCCGCCGGTATGGAACCAGCTCACGCTCGAGGTCTCGTTGATGGACCGCGTCGTAGGTTCTGTCGAAGATCTCAAGGTCAATCCGATCGTGCCCAACGAGATCCTGATGCTCAACGTGAACTCCGCGGCGACCGTCGGCATCGTGCGCGACCTCGCGAAGAACCGCGTCAAGTGCCAGCTCAAGAAGCCCATCTGCGCCGCGCCAGAATCGCGCGTGACGATCTCGCGCCGTGTCGGCACCCGATTCCGCCTCATCGGATTCGGGATCATCAAGGAGAAGTAACCGATTTTCTGAGAACTCCAGCCGCCTTTTGGCATCGACGAGAGACTTTTCCCTATGGAAAGGTTCTCACGCCCGGATTCTGACCGCTCCGGTCCTCTACCTGTTTTCCGCACCCCTACTTAAAGGGGCACACCCCTGACCGCAACACCATGAGCGAACCGACGCAATGGCGTATCACGCCCAGCGGCGATCTCGTCGAGGACGACGAAGGCGAGTGAGTCTTGCGCGTATGAGTGCGCGTGTTCTGGTCGGCGCTATTTCGACCACGGGCAGGAATTCTCGCACGATTCGTGACCGGTTTGCGCGAACAGGCTTTTAAACCGCCGTCCGGGCGATGGTGCGGTGGTGCGGGTGATCGCTGGTCTAGCCGGTCTCGTGCTCGCGGGTACGCTCGCGTTCCCAGGCGTCGAACGCACGACGGCACCACAGCTCGATCCTGTGCTCTACGCGCAACAGATGCGCCAATACGAAGAAGAGCTCTTGTTCGATACGAGCCGGTTGCCCGAACCCGCAGGTCGGCATCAGGTGTTCGTCCATTACGAACCGACGCGGCATCGCGAGACTGGTCCGTTTCGCAAGCATGAGAACCAGATACTCACTGGTGTCCAGGAGCTCTATGCCAAGCATGGTGTTGACCTGTATTTCCTCAGATACGTGCCGTTCCAACCCAGCACGAACAGGATCCTCCTGCGTGTGCTTGACGAAGACCTGTACCGTGAGACAATCCCAGGGAACCCTTACATCCGCATCTTCAGCTCGGGCTATGCCGACGTAGAACATCGAACCACCTATGTGAAAGGGTGGTTATCGGATATCGACTATGAGCGCAGATGGACCGAGGATTTCGTGAGCGTGTCGATTGATACGG
The DNA here is from genome assembly GCA_964396935.1 of uncultured Methanosarcinales archaeon. Lineage (GTDB taxonomy): Archaea > Nanobdellota > Nanobdellia > Woesearchaeales > UBA525 > UBA525. The sequence continues at coordinate 1,609 of CAYNGK010000022.1, forward strand.
TCGCTCACGAGATCGGGCACTTGCTTATGCTGCCGCACACGGACGGGGTGTTGCTCGCGCGTGGTGTCAAGAACCTCATGTGGTCCAAGACGGTCTCGGTTGAGAATTGCACCGGTCTCTGCTCGGACATGACTGAGGAGGAGGAGCGTATCATCCACAGCTATCTCGGGAAAGGGCAGATCTATGACGCGTACGTGACGGCGGGGGATTTCGTGCCGTACGTGCAGAGAATCGATCGGGCGAAGCTCGCTGCGGGTCGTGCGCAAGAACCGCCGCGTGACCTGGCACAGGATAAGGATTGAGAAAAAACCGGAAAAAAGATTACTTCTTCTCCATATACTTGCACGCGCCGCACGTGTAGCGGTCCTTGTGGTTCGCCATGAAAATCCCTGGGCCGCACTTTGGGCAGAAGCGCGATCCGCGCTCGAGCTTGCCGCCCGTGATCTTGTAGAGCTGGATGCGGCTGCGCGCTGCACCAGGCGCCTTCTTCTCTTTGCCGGCTCCTTTCTTCGCTGCTTTCGCGGGCGGGGCCATTTACGCATCACCCTCCTTTGCAGGTGCCGCTTCGGTTGCCGGCTCCTCGCCGTGCCGCTTGCGGATGTGCGCCTGCTCGAAGCGGTCGAGGGAGGCCGCGTCCTTGTACGCGCTCGCCTCGACGACCGAAGCCTGCTCGCCGAACGAGGTCGCGATGCGACGCACGATGACGAGCGGCTCTTTCGTGTTGAGCTTGTGCGCGAGCGCGCCGCGCAGCTGTGCGCGGCCCGGGGTCGCGCCCTGGAACGCGACACGTGCGGTCACGTCGCGTCGTCCCAGGAGCGGGAGTTCGTTTTCCTTGATGATCGAGATATCCATAGTGCGTTCACCTGACCTTGATGGCGTATTCGCCGTTCTCCGTCACGCCCATCTGCTTGCCGATGTGGCTGCCCAGGGCGTCCACGAACGAGATGCGGCCTTGGAATGTGGTGCTGAACTCGGCGCGCTTGCACTGGGGACAGACGTCACCGTCGACAAAAAGCTTGCAATTGCGGCAGACCTTCCTCTTCATTTAGGCATCACCCTTCGCTTTCTTCGCGGGTTTCTCTCCTGAGAGGTCCCCTTCGATCCAGTCCTCCTTGCCCAATCCTTCGGCGCGCATCGTGAGGCCGAACTTCGGGTTCTGAGGATCCTTGTAGCTGATCGCGACGATCTTCGCGACGCATTTGTCGCCGACCTTGAGGACGCGACCGCTCTCGCGGCCCGTGAGGAGCTTCTCCTTGCTGTAGCTGACGAAGTCGTTCATCGTCTGCGAGACGTGCACCATGCCGTCGATGGGGCCCATCGTGAGGAACGCGCCGAAATCGGCGATGTCCTTGATCTTGCCGGGCAGGACCTCTTGCATCTCGGGCTCGAACACGAGCAGGTCGAACACCGCGTCGTGGTACGGTGCGCCATCTCCTGGGATGATCACGCCTTCGCCGACCTCGTGGACGTCAGCGACATCGATGACGATGCCGAGCTCCTTGCTGATGAAGCCCGTGTATTTCGTACGGACCTCGCCAGCGATCGCGAGCTTGAGGTCCTTGTCGAATGCGGACGGGCTCACTCGAATGTGATCCTTCACCTTGACACGGTATAGCATATGTTCACCTGGGTTCATTCCGCTAGCGCGAGGCAATTGCGATTGCGCAGGAAGATGACGCGGATCCCGCGCTCGAGGAGACGACGCTTGAGGCCGCCGTCGTTGGTGGCCACGAGCGTGTCGTCATCGGCAATCGCGAGGATTGCGTCATCAACGTGCTGGTCGCTGGAACCGCCGAGTATTTTTAAACCTTTGCACTGGCTTCCCGTCGCTGCGGCCCAGTCCCGTCGCTCTTGGTGCTCGACCAGCAATCGTGCGAGCTTCGCCGCGCGGCGGTCTTCCGCCGAGGCGCTTGTCGCACCTGATGCGATGCCGTCAAGTTCTCGGATGCTCCCTTGCAAGATGGCGAGCTCATACGGCTCGTCGATGATCCGGTCGAGTTCGGTGAAGATGTCCACCGTGTGCTGTCCTGGCACGAGGAGCATATTCGTGTCGATGAGGATGCGTTTCACGTATGTCGTCGGGAAATCGCCAGGGGTTTAAATAACCGAGCGTCGAGGATGATGCCGAGTTCACGCAGTTTTTGCCGAATATACTTACTTTCAAGTAGTAACATTTAAATACCTCTCTTCCTCTACAGTATCTATGAACTACAATCTCTCTCGCGGGAACGGAGAACGCACTGCAACGTCTCTGGGCCGTACCCTGCTTCGTGCAGGTGCGCTGGCGTTGCTCCTTGGCAGCACTGTGGAGTATGCGGACCTGCCGTCGCCTCTTCCCTCAAACAAAGGTGAGATGGGTCGCGCGAAGAACGCAGTAGCTGCTGTGCTCGCGAGCGCAGTGCAAGAGCACTATCGCGGCGCGTGGAACCGCGACGTGCGCGGCGATTATGCGCTTGAGAAGTCACTCTGGCCAGACGCGAAAGTGACTGGATACACGGACCACGGCACTGTCGGTGCGAACGTGGATCTTCTACTCTCGAATGCGGAGTTCGTCGGTAAGAGTGTGGACGGTCGTCTACAGGGTGCCGTCCGCAAATCCGAGATGGACTGGAATGTGACTCAAACGAGCGATACGTTCTTCCACATCGGACGCTGGGGTTACAAGTTCGATTACGATCTTGAGTTGCGTATGCTCGACGGTCAGATCACCGGTGTCCTCATCCGCCCGGGGGCGGCCTTCGA
>CAYNGK010000022.1:4360-16420 GCA_964396935.1 uncultured Methanosarcinales archaeon
CCGGTTCGTACGATGACCAGGGAAACATCGTCGTGCAGACCAACGCTCCGCTCACGCTCGACGTGACGCTGCGCGGTACTGTTCGCTGAATGCGGTATGCACGTGTGCTTGCGGCGCATCCATTCGCGTCGGGTTTCGGGCGCCGTACCGTCGGGTCCCTTCCGTCCCGACACGGCGCCCTTAGCGAAGCGCCAAGGCAGCACAAGAAATCGTGACCGTGGATGAGCTCGTCCTAGTCGCGCAGCTTCGGGCGCAGCTGGATCTTGCCTGCGAGCGTCTCATGCAGGACGAGTCCCTTCGTACCGTGCTCCTTCGCCCACATCTCCGCTGCTTCGCGGGTCGGGAACGACTTGTGGCCGGTCTTCGCCTCGACGTTCGAGAAGTAGTAGCGGTGCCGGCGCGTCGTGGTCGGCGTGTCCAGCTTTCGTTTGGGCGTCGTGTGGCGCTTGCTCATTAGCGTGCGTGACTCGCCAGGTCTTTAAAAAGCTTGTGGCGGCCGATCAGCGCGGCAGGGCAGCATGCAGCGCCGCACGCGCACGGTACGCCCGATACTGCAACCCGGGGCGCTTCATCACCTGGAAGATGGGGAACGCGTTCAGCTCCCGCGCGGCGACCGCCGCGAGGTGCGTCTCATTGCGCTCAACAAGCAATTCCGTCCCCAGCTCCCCGAGCTTGCACAGGAAACTGAGACGGTATTCGATGTCCGCGATCGGTGCGCGTTTCACGGCGAAGAGATAGTCCTTGCCGGTCTCCAGCGCGTCCGGCAGAAGCTGCGTGCGTTGGTAGATCACCCTTGTGATGTCGGCCGCATCACCGTAGAGATGCGCCTGGAGCTTCGGCCGCCCGTCGACAAGGGAAAGGAACCGTATCGATTCGTGCGCATACTGGTGCAACCGTTCGTACTCTGGTGTGTCCAGCAGCTCTGGCTTGAATTGCGCGATGCGCGATCCGACCTTCACGATCTTCTTCACATCCATCGGGTCGCGCAGGATCATGGTCTCGTGCTCCTGGATGAGCGACCGCAGGTCGCGGACGCATGCGTCGCTGAACGAGAACGCATCATAGTGCGCGGGGATGCTCTCCGGCAAGTGTACTGCTCCGAAACCCATTCCTCGGCCAGGAAGTCGTGCGGAGGAGAAAAACGCTTCGGTCAACGGCCGTCGATGAGCCGCGTGACCGCTTCACGCACGCGAGCGGCGATCCCGACGTCCGCGTGCACGGTCAGCACCGGCACGGGATCACGCTCGAGCACGACCGCTCGCGCGAGCGGGGAGATCGCGAAGAGATCCGTCCATGTCCCGTCATCTCGTAGGACGGGGAATGCCGGTGCTGTCGCGTGTTCACCTGACGGCGCGTGCCCGAACGTCACGAGCACCATACCGTCACCGGCGCCGACGGCTTCCTGCACGCGCCGTTCGAACGCGCCCGGCTGCGCGTGTTCGATTGCGCGCAACAGCTCGATCGCCTTGATCGTCGGTGCGTCCGCGTCGGAGAGGACCGCGTACGCGACCGCGTGCAGCGCCCGCTTGCCGGCGCGGATGCGCCGCACGAGCTCGCGCGTCGCATCGTTGCCCTGCTCGGCGAGGCGCGCGAGGAGATGGCCGTCACCAAACAGCATCCCGCCACTTGCCTGCGGGCTCAGTTGGACCGCCTTGCGCAGCATCGCTTCGGCGGCGTAGGAATCGGGGTGGAGATACACCTGCTGGTACATGTGCGACCGGGCGATGAGGAACTGCTCCATGGAGGGGACGCCTTTCACGTGCACTCCCAGCGCACCGGTCTGCGGATGGATGGTGAGCACGCGCAGGAGCCGTGAGACATCGATCGCGCCGATCACCGCTCCCGTGTAGTAGGTATCGCGCCTGAGGTAATCCATCCTGTCGACATCGATCACCGGGCTCGAGAGGAGCTGGCCGTAGTGCGCCGGATGATCGCGATGCGCGAGCAACGCGACTATGCGCTCAGGATCGATCCCGTGCGCACGGAGGGCCCGTGCGATCCCGCCTGACGCCCTGCCGGGCAGCGCCACAGTCCCGCGGATGATGCACCAGCCGTTCTCCTCGTGGTCGCACGGCGCGATGCTCTCGAGCGCATGCGAGAAATCGTAATGGCCGATATCGTGCAAGAGCGCCGCGACCTGGATGAGCAGCGCGTCGGACGGCGGGATGCGCAGGCGCGCGCACGCTTCTGCGGCGAGATGGCATGCGCCGATCGCATGGGCGAACCGCGTGTGCGTCGCTCCCGTGTACACCTTGTCCGTCAGCCCCAGCTGCTTGACCTCCGCGAGGCGCTGGAACTCCTCGGTGCGGATGAGTTCCTCAATGATGCCGTCGAAGGTGAGGTCGCCGTGGATCGGGTCCCGGAACGTGATCATCTGCGGTATCGGGGCGGCCGCGCCCTTTTATCGGTTGCGGCGAACGCAACGCATTTAAGACATCCCCCCGGGTGCGTGCGCCAATGGAGCATCATGCAACGGCTAGCGGTGCGCCGGCGCGCTCGCACGTCGAGGCCTCGGTCCTCGTCCGCCTCACGCCAAAGGATGCGATGCCGGCGAGCGCGCGCGAGGCGCTCGCACGCCTGGAGGCGGCGATCCGCACGGCCGTCCTCGATGCCCAGGTGCACCTGGGTGGCAGCGTCGCGAAAGGCACGAACCTCGCTGGCGACCACGATGTGGATGTCTTCGTGCGATTCGCCACCGAGAGTGATGGTGCGCCGCTGTCTGATCTGCTCGAGCCGGTGCTGCGCGGCGCGTTCCCCGACCTCGAGCGCGTGCACGGGTCGCGCGATTACTTCCACATCCCGCTTCCTGACGGGACGCTCGAAGTGATTCCCGTGCTCGCTGCCAGCACCTGGGAGGAGGCGGCGAACGTGACGGACATGAGCCCGTTGCACGTCGCATATGTGCGATCGCATATCGAGCGGCGGCCGTGGCTCGCAGGCGAGATCCGCCTCACGAAGCAGTTCCTGAAATCAGCGAAGGCGTACGGTGCGGAGTCGTACATCGGCGGGTTCTCCGGCCATGTCGTGGATCTCCTGATCATCTGCTATGGCGGTTTTCGCGCGCTCCTGTCGGCCGCTGCGCATGAGTGGACGCGCAAGATCGTGCTCGACCCCGAGCAGCGCCTCACGGATCCGCTCGCGGAGCTCAATGCGTCAAAGACCCACGCGCCGCTCGTCATCGTCGATCCGGTCCAGTCTGACCGCAACAGCGCGGCGGCGCTCACCCGTGCATGTTTCGACCGCTTCCGTGCGCGCGCACGGGAGTATCTCGACGCACCCGAACAGGAGCAGGAGCGGTTCTTCGTGGTGGAACCGTTATCTGCCAGTGAGTTCCGGCAGGAGCACGCGGGCGCACGGGTCTTGCGCGTGACGCTCGTGCCGTTACGCGGCAAGCGTGATGTCGTCGGGGCGAAGTGCGCGAAAGCGCATGAGCACCTGGAGCGTTCGCTTGCCGAGCACGGGTTCGGGCCGATCGCGAGCGCATGGGAGCTCATGCCGGGATGCGCAACCCTCCTGTACGCGGTGCCGCCCGATGACCTCCCCGCGCAGGAGGATGTGGTCGGTCCGCCGGTCCACATGACCGACGCGGTCGCCCGCTTCGGCGACGCGCACCCGACCGTGTTCACGCATGACGGCCGCGTGCACGCGCTCGAGGACCGGCGATACCGCGATGCGCTCACGCTCCTGCGCGACCTTCTCGACGGCACGTATGTGCGTGAGCGCGTCCAGAGCGCGCGTGCGGATGAGCCGGTGTGAGTGCCGGGCACCCTCGGTCGCTCGCCAGCACAGGAACGCAGATAAAGGGGGGATGACGGGATCCTCGCCGTGAGGTGAGCGCTGTTGGATCTCCCTGTATGGCTGCAGCAGGTCGTCGTGTTCTTCTCTGATGGCCAGTTCCTGCGCCTCGGTGTCGCCACGATGGTCCTGTTTGGCATCGTGTTCGTGACCTGGTGGGTCTACCGTTCGCTCTCTGACCGCAATCTGTTCAATTTCCTCCAGAAGCATGGCGAGCTGCCCAATCCGAAGACGCTCGATCGCATCCTGTACGGGCTGCGGTACGCGGTGCTGTTCCCTCTCTACTCGTTCCTCGGTTTTCTCATCATCGCGTGCTCGCTGTTCATCGTCACGCATCCGGATACCGCCGCTGCGCAGGAACAGCTCCTGTTCATCGCGGTCGCTCTCGTGAGCACGGTGCGCATCGCGTCGTACGTGAGCGAACGGCTCGCGGAGGATGTCGCGAAGCTCGTGCCGCTCTCGATGGTCGCGGTCGTGATCCTCAATCCGACGCTGGAGTTCCTCACGGTGATCTTGCCGGGCGTGCGCAGCTTCGTGCTGCTCATACCTTCGTTTGCGAAATACCTGGTGTTCATCATCCTGCTTGAGATCGCGCTCCGGCTCGCGTCGTCAGTGGCGGGCCGTGCAGGATTCGATCCCAAGAGCGAAGAGGGGGAAGGGTGAACTGCCCGTGAAGTACCGCCGTATCGCGCGACAGGTCACTGCGCACGCGTACCGTGCGCGCAAGACGAGGAAATCGCAATCGCGCATGTCCGATCAGATACTCCACACGGTCCCGCAGCGGGGTGCGGGAGCACCTCCCGCGCCCTCGGCCGTACCGTCAACGCTCCCGCCGCTGCCTGAGACGACACCGCCCCAAGCGAGCCCGTTCGTCGGGGGCAAGCCCTTGACGCAGAATGAGCACAAGATCGCTGAGGATCTCCATGATTGGGTGCTTGGCGGCCAGGACGGCATCGTGAACCTGCTTGGCACGATGCTGGGTGTCGCGGTGGTGACGCGCGATCCGACGATCCTCATCGTCACCGGGCTCGCGAGCGCCGCGGCAGAATCCTTGAGCATGGCGGCTGTCGCGTTCACGAGCATGCGCGCGAGCCAGTCATACTATGAGAGCGAGCGGGAGCGGCAGCGGCAGCTTATCGATGGGAATCCGGTCTTGCAACGCGAGATCCTCATCGATGCGTACGAGAAGCGCGGGCTCTCCCGTGACGATGCGACACGGATCGTGACCGATCTCACGAAGGACAAGCAAGTCTGGCTCGAGATGCTCATGGAGGAGCATCTCCACCTGTACGCGCCTGAGAAGATCAAACCGGTGCGCAGCGCTCTCATCGTCGGGACCGCGAGCGCCATCGGGTCCATGATCCCGGTCCTGCCGTTCTTCTTCACGGTCGGCTACACCGCGATCCTCTGGGCTGTGGGCACGAGCGCGATCATCCTGTTTGGTGGCGGCGCGTTGAGCGCAACATTGACGATCGGCGATTGGAAGAAGCGCGGCATGGAGCTCGTAACGATCGCCATGATCGCCGCGCTCGCGGGTTTCGGCATCGGTTGGGCATTCACGCACGTGCTCACGTGACCGGCCGACACAGCTCCGTGCGTGCCTGGTCGGAAGGCATAAAAGCCCGCGATCGTGCGGGTGGCAGCGATGAGCATCTCCACCGTCAAGGCGGCAAGCCCCGAGGATGCGGCATCGCAAGCCGCGCGGCTGCTCGCGTGTGAGATAGCGACCGACCTCTCGGCGCGTGGCGTCTGCGCGCTCGGTATCGTCGGCGGGCGTAGCACGGCGCCGTTGCTTTCTGCACTCTCGCCGCTTGTGCGTGACCTCAAAGGAGAATTGCACGTGCTGTGGCTCGATGAGCGCGTGCCAAGCGAGAAGAATTATACGGCGCCGCTGCCGATCCTGCTTTCGATGCGCTCGACCACGCTGCACGTGTTCGCGCACCCGCTCAAGACGACCACGCGTGCGGACATCCGCAAGGAAGCGGATCGTGCGCTCGCGACCCTTGAACGTGCGCGCGGTGAACGGCGTCTCGATCTCGTCGTCGGCAGCGCCGGTGAGGACGGTCACGTCGCATCGCTCTTTCCCCGTCACATCGCGCTCAAGACGCCCGGCCTCGGGTACGTGATCGTCGAGGACGTGCCAAAGCCGCCTCCCGTGCGCATCAGCGCGACACCTGCGCTGATCACGTCCGCGCGCTGGGGCATTCTATTGTTCGTAGGCGGTGAGAAACGTGTAGCATACACTCACTTCCTCGATACGTCCGTGCCGACGAAGGAATGCCCTGCGAAACTCCTGTTGGGATTGCCCAAGCTCGTCGTGGTGACGGCGCTGGGGCGGTGAGCATTCCCGCGCTCGCGGCCCTCTTGTCCTCGTCCCTCGGTGTCTTATCTCGACCCTCGCACATCGGCGTCGGCGCCCTGTTGGCACGCCTCGCCGAACTTCGGGTCTCGGGTCCGTGCCAAGGCGACGCTCGTGTTGTTGTGGGTGCGGTTGGAGAGGGGTGTCCTGGTTGTCGTTTCCCGTTCCTGTGTCTCGTCGGTAAAGATACCAAAAGTATTTAAATGGGCAGTCGGGGGTTGCTTTTGAAGGGGTGAGGTGGATATGCGCATCTATCTGGATACGGGCAACGTCGAGGATATCCGCAAGGCGGCCGCGACGGGGATGCTCAGCGGCGTCACCACGAACCCCACGCTCATCGCGAAGGAAGGCCGGGATTTCAAGACGGTCATCAAGGAAATCGTCGGGATCCTCAAGCGCTACGGGGATGACTTCACCGTGAGCGCCGAGGTGAACAGCACCGATTGGGCAGGGATGCTCAAGGAGGGCCTCGGGTACGCCGCATGGGACAAGCACATCATCGTCAAGCTCCCGATGACGCAAGACGGCATCATCGCCGCGCAAGCGTTCAAGCGCAAGCGCATCCGCACGAACATCACCTTGTGCTTCTCGCCCAACCAAGCGCTCCTCGCCGCGAAAGCGGGAGCGTTCGTCGTGAGCCCGTTCGTCGGCCGCGTGGATGACGCTGGGGGCGACGGGATGGAATCGGTGCGCGAGATGCGCAAGATCTTCGACAATTACCAGTTCGAGACGCAGATCCTCGTCGCGAGCGTCCGGCATCCCAAGCACGTGCGTGATGCGGCGCTCGCTGGCGCGGACATCGTCACGATCCCCTACAAGGTGTTCGAGCAGCTCTTCACGCACCCGCTCACGGACAAGGGGCTCGCCCAGTTCCAAGCGGACTACAAGGAGTATCAAGCGCATCTCGAAGCGAAGGGGGGTCCGGCGCACCGATGAGACTGCCTGTCGTCGAGTGGGAGCATAGCGGCGTGACCGAAGCCGCCTTGCGCTCTGCGCACGCGTCGCTTGAGGAAGAGCTCGCGCGGCTGCGTCACGCGGCGTCCACGCTCTACGAGGATGATCGCGCGAGCATCAACCTGCCGCTCGACAAGGCGCACCTGCGCTACTCCCTCGCGCTCGCGGCTAAGCACGCTCGTGCCGCCCTCATCGTCGTCGTCGGGATCGGCGGGAGCAATCTGGGCACGGTCGCTGTGCAAGAAGCGGTATTGGGCAAGCTCCACAACCTGCGACCCGGCAAGCGGCCGCGCATCCTGTATGCGGACACGGTCGATGCGGACCAACTCGCGATGATCAGCGCGCTCGTCGATGACGAGCTGCGCAAAGGCAAGCACGTCGTCATCAACGCGATCTCCAAAAGCGGCGCGACGACCGAGACGATCGCGAACCTCGAGGTCCTCCTCGAGGTGCTGCGCAAGCGCGGCAAGGACCCGCGCAAGCACGTCGTGGTCACGTCCGACGTTGACTCACGCCTGTGGACGCTCGCGAACGATCAGGGGTTCGCCACCTTGCCCATCCCTGCGAAGGTCGGTGGCCGCTACAGCGTCCTCTCGCCTGTCGGCCTGTTTCCCCTCGCACTGCTTGGCCTTGACGTCAAGGCGCTCCTGGATGGCGCCGCGCACATGCGTGCGGCGTGCTTGCGCGATGCGCACGATAACCCGGCCCTCATCCGCGCGGCGATCCTCGCGCTTGCGCGTCGCGACGGGCGCAGCATCGCTGATCACTTCCTGTGCAAGTCCGATCTCGAGTCGGTCGGGAAGTGGTACCGGCAGCTCATGGGCGAGAGCGTCGGCAAGGAATGGGATGCTGCGCACGCCAATCGCGTGTGGATGGGCCTCACACCCACGGTGAGCATCGGCTCGACCGACCTGCACAGCATGGCCCAGCTGTACTTCGGCGGCCCCAACGACAAGATCTTCACGATCATCACCACCGACGCCTGGCGCATGCGCACGGCCGTGCCGCAGATGGACGTCTACGATGCGCTCGTCCCGCATATCCAGGGGAAGCCGTTGAGCGCCATCATGGACGCGATCGCGCACGGTCTCATGAGCGTGCTCGAGCAGCAGCGCAGGCCGTTTTGCCGCATCCGCCTGCACGATACTTCGGAAGCGAGCATCGGTGCCCTGCTGCAGCTGCACATGATCGAGATGATGCTCCTCGCACGGCTTCTGGACGTGAACCCGTTCGACCAGCCCAATGTCGAGGCATACAAGGTGGAGACGCGCAAGGCGCTTGGAGGATGATGACCGATGGCTGCACGACGACCTTCCACCACGACAGGCGCGACGTCACGCGGGACCGTGGTGATCGGCAGCGATCACGGTGGCTACCGCACGAAGCAGGCGGTGATCCGCGCGCTCGCCACCAACAGGTACACGATCGTCGATGTCGGCGGGTTCGATCCGGACGTCCCCGATGATTACCCGGCCTATGCGCATGAGGTCGCGCGCGCTGTCGCTGGAGATCGCACCGGGAAGACCAGTGGCGTCCTCATCTGCGGTTCCGGCACTGGCATGAGCATCGCAGCGAACCGCCACAAGGGCGTACGCGCTGCGCTCGTGTATGATTCGTACAGCGCGCGGATGGCGCGCCATGACAACGACGCGAACATCGCGTGCTTACGCGGACGCGGGTTCTCCGAGAAGCGCGACGTGCGGCTCGTGCTGCAGTTCCTGCGCACGCCGTTCTCCGGTATCCCGCGCCACGCGCGCCGCATCAGGAAGATCGATGCCGGAGGGAAGGCATAGGGATGGCGCACGTGATCGTCGCCCCGACCGTGCTCGCGACGAGCGAGCAGGAATTCCGCAACCGCTGGTCGCGCATCACCCGCACCTCGCGGCGCGTCCAGGTCGACTTCATGGACGGCCGATTCGTCCCGACGGTGAGCGTGCCGTTGCGTCTCGTCCCCGATGTGCACCCCCTCCTGCGCGACGGGCATCATGAGTTCGAGGCGCACCTGATGGTGCGCGACCCGATGCGCTGGGTGCCGCCGCTGCTGGCTCGCGGCTTTCGCCGATTCATCATCCACATCGAGACCATACCGCCACGCGCGTTCCACGAGCTGGCGAGCGCAGCACGCAAGGAAGGCGCCGTGCTCATCGCGGCCATCAATCCCGCCACGGCCATCCGCCGTCTCGGCCCCTACCTGCGCTCCGCAGCCGGCATCTGCGTCCTTGGCGTGCGCCCAGGCCACAACGGCGCACCGTACGATCAGCGCACCCCAGAGCGCGTGCGCACCATCAGGCTCCTGTGCGCGCTCGCGGGCAAACGACGGCCGATCCAGGTCGATGGCGGCATGACCCCGCAGACCGTGCGCGCGGTCGTGCGCGCCGGAGCGGTGCGCATCAATAGCGGCAGTTACGTCGGGAACGCTGCTGATCCGGCAGCGGCACTGCGCGTGATGCGCGCGGCGGCGAACGGTAGGACGGATGCCCTGCCAGCGGCCGGCCGGCGGCGAGGGGTGCGGCGATGAAGGACAAGGAGATCGCGCTCATGGCGAACCAGGTCCGCCAGGACATCATCCGCATGCTCGTGAACGCCAAGAGCGGTCACACGGCAGGATCGCTCGGCATGGCGGACATCTTCACGACCCTCTACTTCGCGCATGCGCGTGTCGATCCCACGCATCCGCTCAAGGAGGACCGCGATTACGTGTTCCTCTCCAACGGCCACATCTGCCCCGTCTGGTACGCGACGCTCGCGCGCCGCGGTTTCCTCCCTCTCGATGAGCTTGCAGGATTCCGCAAGATCAACAGCCTCCTCCAGGGGCACCCGCACGTCGGACCCATCCCTGGCGTCGAGAACAGCGGCGGTCCGCTCGCGCAGGGCCTCTCGCAGGCCGCAGGCGCCGCGTTGGCGTTACGCATGGACAAGCGACCCGGTCACGTGTACTGCCTGTGCTCCGACGGTGAGCACGATGAGGGGCAGGCATGGGAAGCGGCACTGTTCGCCGCGCATCATCGCCTAGGGAACCTCGCGTGCATCATGGACCGCAACAACATCCAGATCGACGGCACGACCGACAAGGTCATGAATCTCGAGCCGCTTGCGGACAAGTACCGCGCGTTCGGCTGGCATGTGATCGAGATCGACGGGCACGCGATCAGCGAGATCCGGACCGCATTGCGCAAGGCGGACCGCGAGACCGAACGACCGACGATGATCATCGCGAAGACCGTCCCCGGCAAGGGTGTCAAGATGTTCGAGAATGATTACGAATGGCACGGCAAGCCACCGAGTCCCGAGCAGGGTGAGCAGGCGATCAAGGAGCTCGAAGCGGAACGCGCGCGCATCGCCAAGAGGTGGTTCTAGCAATGGCACGCGAGACGAAGACCGCGAAACCGATCGCCAACGCCGAGCCGGAGAAGAAGGCGCTGCGTGATGGATTCGGCGAGGGGATCCTCATCGCCGCTCGCGCGCACCCGAACGTCGTCGCGCTCAGCGCAGATCTCACCGAGAGCAATCGCCTCACGAAGTTCCGTGAGGAGTTCCCGACCCGATTCGTGAGCGTCGGGGTCGCGGAGCAGAACCTCATCGGCGTCGCCGCAGGGATGGCGCGCGCCGGCAAGATCGCGTTCGCGGCGAGCTTCGCCGTATTCAATCCTGGCCGCAGCTGGGACCAGATCCGTGTCTCTGGCTGCTACAGCAACCACAACATCAAGATCTATGGCGGTCACGCAGGCCTGACGGTCGGCGAGGACGGTGCGACGCACCAGGCCCTCGAGGATATCGCGATCACGCGTGTCCTGCCCAACATGACCGTGATCGTTCCCGCCGATGCCACCGAGATGCGCAAGGCGACGATCGCTGCAGCGACGCATCCCGGCACGGTGTACCTGCGCGGCGGGCGCGAGAAGCTCCCCCAAGTCACGACAGAAGACACGCCGTTCACGATCGGCAAGGCGGTCACCTTGCGCCAAGGGCGTGACGTGACGATCGTCGCGTGCGGTATCCTTGTTGGCGAAGCCCTCGCTGCTGCAGAGCTTCTCGCGAGAGAGCGCGTCGATGCGCGGGTGATCGACCTGCACACGATCAAACCGATCGATGAGCACGCGCTCGTCACAGCAGCGCAGGAGACGGGCGCGATCGTGACCGCCGAGGAGCACCAGGTGCGTGGTGGCATGGGGAGCGCGGTCGCGGAAACGATTGCGCTCAACCATCCGGTCCCGATTGAGATGGTCGCGGTGCGAGACACGTTCGGCGAGAGCGGCACCGCCGGCGCGCTCCTGGACAAGTATGGCTTGCGCGCCGTGAACATCGTCGCGGCCGCGAAGGCGGCGCTGGCGCGCAAGCGGCATACAGCAACGAAGATGCCGCAATTGCGTGTGGGCGCGCGCCACTTGCGCGCGATCGCGCGCTCCGGCAAGGGCGCGCGCAAGAAGAGGTGATCCAAGATGCAACTCGCGATACTCGGTCTGGGACGGATGGGCAAGAATATGGCGCTACACCTTCGCGAGCGCGGTCACGATGTCCTCGGGTGGAACCGTGGTGCCGAGCCGCGCGAGGAGATCGCGCGTGCCGGATGCCAGACCGTGGATGATCACCGCAAGGTGGCGGAGTTGCTTTCGCCTCCACGCATTCTCTGGTGTATGCTCCCTGCGGGAGAACCGACCGAGACCGTCATCTCCGAAGTGCTGCCGACGCTCGCCCCGGGCGACATCCTCATCAACGGGGCGAACCAGCACTTCAAGGATACGCTGCGCCAGAACGCTCGCGTGAGCGCCACCGGCGTGCGGTTCCTCGATGTCGGTGTCAGCGGCGGGACGCTCGCGCACGAGATGGGCGGGTACTGCTGCATGATCGGTGGCGATGAGAGCGCGTTTCACCACGTCGAGCCGATCCTGCGTTCCCTCTGCGTCCCCGAGGGGTATCTCCACACCGGCGTGTCGGGTTCCGGACACTACGTG
>CAYNGK010000022.1:16430-16992 GCA_964396935.1 uncultured Methanosarcinales archaeon
TGAAGATGGTGCACAACGGCGTGGAATACGCGATGATGCAGGCGATCTCGGAAGGGTTCCATCTCCTCAAGCACGGCCAATACCCTGCGTTGGACCTGCGTGCGATCGCGCACGTGTACAACCACGGCTCGATCCTCACGGGGACGCTCATGACCGCGACCGAGCGCGCGCTCGCGAAAGATCCCGAACTGCGCGATGTGGCCCCCTACGTGGATGATACCGGTGAAGGCCGCTGGACGGTGCTCGAGGCGATCGACCACAACGTCCCCGCATCCACGATCGCGCATGCGCTGTTCGAGCGCATGACCAGCAGGGATCCGGAGGGGTTCGCGTATCGCTTGATTGCCGCGCAGCGCAACGCGTTCGGTAGCCACGCCATCCACAAGAAACAGTGAGCCGCTCCCTCACCCCGTCGGTGTTCTCTTGGAGAATCGCTCCCTGACTCGTCGCCACGCGTATGCGTCACCGAACAGGAACTCTCCCGTGGTCGCTTCGCGTTCGAGCACGCGATCCCCTTGCTTTGCTTCCGCGATGAACCGCTCGCTGCTGATCACGCGTGGAA
>CAYNGK010000022.1:17002-19329 GCA_964396935.1 uncultured Methanosarcinales archaeon
ATGAGCCACGGTGCCGGTCGTATCGGCGGGCGGTCGTCGCTCACGATGAGCACGCGCACAGGGTCTTTGGCCCATAAGGACGGGAGGACCGCTGCAAGGTCCACGCGTCTCCCCGCGCTCATCGCGCGCAGGATCTCCTCCGCCTGTGTGGTGCTGACGCGCACCGGGATGCCCATCTGCCGCAGGAACCCTGCAGGTGAGAGTGTCGATGCGCACGCGGTCGCGGCCTCGTACGCGTCGCGATAGTCCGATGGCATGTGTTCCTTGACGCGTTGCCACAACCGCTCTCGCCCGGTGGCCTCGCACAGGTACCGCTCCATCCAGGTCGCGAACCCTTCGCTGTTGAGCCTGTGCGTGCCCGGGAATCCCCACTGCGCGATATCCGCTGGGAGCGGTTTGTCGTATGCGGGGTACGCTTTGCTGTAGCGCTCCCCTATCCTGGATCGCTCATGCATGAGCGCGTGCCCGTGGATCTCATGGTAGAGTGTTGCGATCCATTGCGGGTGGTCCTGCAGGACGCTGGCGGTGCGCGTGTTGATGCTGTAGTTCCCCACGGTCCGGGGGTTTCTCGTGTTCTTCCCGAGAAATGCCTCCCATTCCGCTCTCGTGCGCATCCGCAACTCAGCGCTTGGCGGGTCGATGCCGAATCTCTCTCGGATGATGCCGTCCGCTTGCGCGCGTATCGCTACCGGTTCCTCCATCTGCGCCTGGTGAGGCTGAAGGGCATAGGAATCCTCCGGCCGTTTCACCGTAACCTGTCCGGCTGTGCCCGGAACGTCGACGGGCTGCTGTGCGGGCGATGCGTCTTAGCAGCTGAGAACGCGCACTGTGCGCTTGCCGGCACGATGGTTCACGTACTGGAAGAACGCATGCACCCCGCGCCGTTGGCGCACGAGCAGGAGCGTGTTCTCGCGAGGGGCGAACGCGCCAAGCGTCTCCCCATCGGCGCTGAACACGAGCTGCCCGCCGCACTCGACGGGGAGGTCATCGAGGAAAAGGAACGCGCGCCAGCCCGGTGTGGGTTGTTCGTGATCATGCAGGAGCGTGAAGTCCCGGTGTCCGAACCGGCGGTTGGGCTCCTGCACGGTGTCTGCGCGCGTGAGTGCGCGCGTGTATGCGCGGATCGCGCGTTGGGCTGACAGTGCCGAACGTGTCGCGTACAGTCCGCGGTCCGGGATGCCGGCACGGCGCCAACCGGTCCGTGCGTTGCGATCGATCGCGCGAAATGCGGCGGGAGTGAGGAAGGCGCCAAGCGCGACGATCGGCAATCGCGGATCCTGCTTGAGCGCTTGCCTGATCGCGCGTTGGATCGCGGCATCGCGGTATTGCGCGGTGATCGGCGTCTCACCCATGGAACCACCCGCCGATCGTGAGCCGGTCCTTGTGTGCGAGCACCTCTTCCACCTGGTGGTGGCTGCGCGGGCTGACGGTGAAGAACGCGAGGGTATTGTACGTTGGTGCGATTCGGCGGACGACATCGCGAGGCCGACCCCGTGTGTCGCTATCCAGTATCGCGAGCGCACCGCCATCCTTGGCGGTGAACCCCTTGCTGAGGTTGAGGATGTACGCGATCTTGCGCCCCTCAAGCTCGTCATCGTGGCACAGGAGGCGGTCCGTGTCGCGGTAGATGACGCCCATCGCGTCAAGCGACCGCACACGCACGCCGGTGATCGCCGCGAGCCAGTCGCGCACTTCAGGGCTCGCCATCACCGCGAGGAACTCACGGATGATCGGATCGTCGCTATCGCGCAGGTCACACGTCTGCCAGAACGCGAACAGATCGGATTCCTTGCGTTGGAACTCCTGCTTGCGCAGCGCGCGCTCGAGGAGCTTCGCTTTCGCTGGCCGCAGGAAGTTCTCGACCGCCGCGTGCGGGTAGGGTGTGGTCTCGCGGTATTTGCGTGCGGGTACGGCGGTCTTGCGCAGGAATGCGGTATCGATCCACGCATCGATGTCGGGACGGATCATTGCTTGGGGTCGCTGCGGTTTCATTTAAAAACCCTCGGGGTGGTGGACGGCAAGCATAAATACCGTGCGCGCTTGGGCCTCGGTAGGAGGTCGACGGCGGAGTGCGTCTCCGTTGCCGGCAATATCGCGAAGCCGTTGGGCTTCGGGGGTATCCGTATGGCGTTATGGGGTAATCTGTTGTGGGTCATCGCGGTCATCTGCGCGGTGTGGGTCATCTACGATGTCTGGGCCAACCGCCGCAAGATGTCGGATGGTCTGAAGGTCGTGTGGACCATCTGCGCGATCCTGTGTAGCATCCTCACAGCGATCGTCTACTACCTCGTCGGCAGGAAGTAGCGCGTCGAGGAGTCGTTCGTGTT
>CAYNGK010000023.1:0-18941 GCA_964396935.1 uncultured Methanosarcinales archaeon
GTGCCGTGATCGGCTGCGAGGTGCGCTGCGATGAGTCCGCCGACACTGTAGCCCCCAAGGAGGTAGGTGCTGAGATCAAGCTCCTTGCTTTTGTGGCGGAAGTAGGTCATGCAGAGGTTGATGCCGTCCTCGATGCTGCCGATGGGGTGGCTGCCGCGATACAGCTCGGGCAAGAGGATGCGATGGCACCAGAACGGATCGAGGTGCGCCTCGTACATCGGACCGTGCGTCTCGAAGCCGGGGAGGTAGATGAGCGTCCCGACCGGCCGTTTCGGCTCATATCGCCACGCGCGGATGCGCAGCCCCTTGTACTCGAGGTCGTCCGGTTCGAGCATGTGCGCTCCAGGCATGGAGGTGCGGGGTCGGTTGGGCTTTTTCTCCTTTTGTGTCTTCGGAGGAACAAACCTTTAAAAGGAGTCTCCACGGGGGTTGACGCACATGGTCTTTGAGCATCTGTTCCCCGACGCGCTCCTCGAGCGCAAGGAATGGACGGCGTTCCTGCTTGCGGTCATCTACAGCACCCTGAGCATCGTCATCGCGCGCTTGCTGTTCCCCGCGAACTCCGGCATCGTGAGCGTCGTGTTCGTCTCGATCTTCCTCGTGCCGTACTTCAGCACGATCCTCAAGCGGGAGGAGGCCCAGGAGCGCTCTGAGAAGCGCCTGTCGTTTTGGCGCATGCTGCGCGGGAATGCGGATGCGATCCGCACGTATTTCTTCATCTTCGTGGGGATCTACCTCACGTATATGCTCTACAGCTTCCTCGCGCCCGTGTTCGGTTATGATGTGAGCCGGGTGTTCCGTGAGCAGGTCGCGCTTGAAGGCCTGCGTGGTGGCGCGGACTTCTCTGCCGGGACGTTCATCAGCATCGTCGCGAACAACTGGTGGGTGCTCCTGGCGTGCTTTCTCGTGGCGCTCATCGCTGGGGACGGCGCGCTGTTCTTCGTCGCGTGGAACGCTTCAGCGTGGGGGACGATCTTCGGCTATCGTGCGGTTATGGCCGCGCAAGTGGATGGGTTCACAGCGCTTGGCGCCCTCCTGACGATCATCATCATCACCCTGCCGCACTTCCTGCTCGAAGGGGGCGCGTACCTCCTGGCGGCGATCTCGGGCGGGGTGATCTCGGACGAGCTCGACAAGATGGATGAGGTGCGCGGGTTCGTCGTGTACCTGCTCGCCGCAGCGCTCGTGTATGCGCTTCTGCTCGCGTTCGGGCGCATGCTGTTCCCGCCAGGGTTCTGGCTTGAGGTGTTCGTGATCGGCCTGGCGCTCGTGACGCTCTGGACGCTGCGGTTCGTGTTCGACGACGCCGACGACCAGCTGGTGTTCCACTACAACTACGTCCTGTTCGTGCTCGCGATCGGGATCTTCGTGTTGGGTGCGGTCGTGGAGACGTTCGTCCTGTACAACTCGAACGCGCTCAACAGCGTCTACTACGCCGCGATGATCGCTGGCGGTTGAGCGAGGCCGTAGAGGGTTGTGTTCTCGTTGTCGGCTTGTTTCTCTCGCTAGTAGCGCACGTATTTCGAAATGTATATAAACTAGTATATCTAAAGAACACTTAGTATACTAAACAGTATACAGAAAACGGCCTCTGGCCACAGTGACGACTATGACGACGGACGCACTCCCTGCGCATTTGGAGCGGCACGCGCTCACCGCGGTCTTCCTGCTCGCGATACTCGCGATCGTCGGTCTTGTCTCGCTCGTGGCGCATGGGCCGGCGGTGTCTGGCGTGCATATCGTGTCTGCGGAATCGCGCGGCGCGACGAGCGTCGATGGCTTGAATGTCGTCGGCGATGTGCGCGGTCGGCCGACGAGTTGCCCGGGCGGTGGAACGCCGCCGTGCCGGTGAATGCTTTCCGATACTATTTGGAGATGATGTGCAATGGCGAAAGATGATGGACAAGGAAGTCAGCTCAACTTGACGGTCGTGGCACTGGTGGCGCTGGTCGCCATCGTGGGCCTGGTCGCTCTGGTCTTGAACACTGCAAGTTTGGCGAAGATCAGCACGGGCAGTCAAGCGGTGAGTGCGGACTCGTTGTCGGTTGCTGATGAGAATGCAATCGGTCAAATGCTGCTGGGTGTGGATTGTAGTGCGTGGACTCAGACTGAAATAAACGCGATGGTGATGGGTTCCCATCCGGTGTTGAAAGCTGTTGGCGTAGCGTGCAATGGCTGAGTTGTTTCGTACGACTGCAGCATCCTTCCTTTTCTTCATTCTCTGCCGGTTCGTGAACACTTCGCGGTTTCGTGCCTTGCCGGATGTGCTCAAATAGATTTTCGGAATGTATTCTGGTGGTATTCGTTCACCGTGAGCATCTCTTGGCGAATTCGGCCACGCGCGTCTCGAGTTGTTCTCGGTCTGACGCGGCGTACCCTGTCGTCTGGGCAACTGGTGCTCCATCGACGTAGAACACGATCTGCGGCAACGGGGTCTGTATCCCTTCTACCGTATCAAAGAACTCGACGCCCTTCAGTTTGGGCGATGGGATGCCGAGGTCATCGATGTCCACGCTGCCAAAGGGGAGGGTGCGGTGCTCGCGAGCAATCTCCGCCAGATCTGGCTTGAGCGTGCGGCACGGGATGCACCACGGCGCGTTGTAGTCGACGACGGCACAACGCTGTGAGGTGAATGTGCGGTACGCGTCGGGAGTTGCCACTTCTGTGATCTCTTTGAATGCTGGCATCGGACCCAAGTCGCGCCTGGGTTTTTGCGGCGCTTGGTACCCCTGCGACCAGTCCATAATGCGCTGAGCGTTCGTAGCGAATCCGACGCTGATGATGAGTGCACTGCCCGTGAGGATCTTGGCAAGGTTATTCATTCGTCACTTTGTAGTGATACTAATATTTGAATCTTTCCACGCCTACGAAACCTATTTATATGTGGATGTATCTTAGTATACACAATTCCTTATCATTTTGTGCGACAAAGGTGCGTGGCCAACGTCACGTGCAGGTATTCCCCCTATGGCTTCGGCGGCGACAATCACTGGTATCCTCCTGATTGTCGGCCTTATCGGCATCGGGGTCACGCAAGCGGTGCTTGAGCAGGCGCCCGGCGCCGCGCTCGTGGGCGCAGTCACCGCGCCTGCAGTTGCCTCGCCAGAACCGCTGCCGCCCACGCAGCAAGAGCTGAACCTGTGCATGAACGGGTGCATGGATGGGTGCGTCAAGAACCCGGGCGATCAGCAACCTTGCATCCAGGCGTGCGAGACCGAATGCGGCGCGCGACGATGATCCAAGAAGCAGTTTTTGCTAGAAATATCTTGGCTGTGCTGAAATATTCTTACGCTTCTCTTTGGTGGCGCAAGGGATTAAATACGCGTGATGACGGGTGGCGCGTTCATGGCTGCGAAAGCAACAAAGAACTCTTCATCTGACAACAGCAATGGCATCCTCGCCTTCCTGTGCTACCTCCTGTGGCCGGTCGGCGTCGTCCTCCTGCTTCTGGACAAGAAGGAGGACAACTTGGGTTACCACGCCTGGAACGGCATCGGTCTGGGCCTCGCGTGGTGGATTGTCGGTTGGATCGCGAGCTTGATCCTGTGGTTCCTCTGGCCGCTTGGAGAGATCGTCTGGATCCTCGGTCTCGTCTACGCGATCGTCCTGGGCATCAAGGCGTACAACGGCGAGAAGCCGGTGATCCCGCTCGTGACGGATCTCCTGCGCAAGAACGTCAAGGGGTTGTGAAGAGCTTCCTTCTCGGATTCTCCTTTTTCCTTTCTCATTCTTCCGGCGCGTCCGGAGATCGCTCGCGGTCCGCTCGTTCTCCTGCCGCGCCCTCCGGCGCGTCCGGGAATACGATCTGCCCGTCGCGGTACACGCCGCGGTCCAACCGCACCGGTCGCCAGCTGTCCTCAACCAGCTCGGCGTTGAGCCACGCGGCGAGCTCGACCCGGTTCCCCACGGTCGCGGACAGCCCGATCACCTGCACGGCAGGCAAGGTGGTGCGGATGATCGTGAGCACGACTTCGAGCACCGGCCCGCGGCCAGCGTCGTTGAGGAGGTGGATCTCATCCACGATGAGGGTCTTGACGCGACGCACCCACTCCGCCTTGTGGCGCAGGAGCGAGTCGAGCTTCTCCGAGGTGACGATGATGAGGTCCGCGTCCGCGATGCGGTTGTCCGACCCCTCATCCAGGTCGCCGGTGCGCACCGCGACCTTCAGGTCCGGGTAGTCTTTGCGGAACGCCCGGTACTTCTCAGAAGCCAACGCTCGTAGAGGCACGACGTACACTGCCTTGCCCTTATCGTGCAGGATGCCGTTGAGCGCCGCAAGCTCTCCCACCAGGGTCTTACCCGACGCGGTCGGAGTACAGACGAGGAGGTTCTGGTCCGTGAACAGTCCGGCGCGGATCGCCTTGACCTGGCACGGGCGCAGCACGTGGAAACCGCGCCGTTCAAGGAGCGCCGCGATCTTTGGCGGGATGAGGCCTGCGAGCGCAGAGACGGGCTCCTCGCCCGTAACGGCCGCCTCGGGCTTGCGGGTCATGGAGCGACCCTCACATCTCCTGCGGAGCGTCGATGGCAAGTAATGTCAGACCGAGGCCGAGCACGTGCACCGCGCTGCGCACGAGCGCAAGACGGTCAGGGTTTGGTTTCCCATCCGCGATGACGGGGCAGTCGTGGTAGAAGCTGTTGAACGCTTTCGCGATCCCCATCGTCGCGTGCGCCACTGGTGCGGGCGAATAGCTGCGCACGGCCTTCTCGACCGCCTCCGGGAACGCGAGGAGCTCCTTGAGGAGCGCTTGCTCCTTGGGGTGCGTGAGGCTCGCGCCGCTCCCTGACGGCGCATCGCCGGCTTTCGCGAGGATGCTGCACGCGCGAGCGTGCGTGTACTGCACGTAGGGGCCAGTGTCCCCTTCGAACTCCGTCGCGAGCTTCGGGTCGAACACGATCGCCTTGTTCGGGTCGGTCGCGAGCATATCCCACTTGAGCGCACCGATGATGATCTGGCGCGCGCTCTGCTCGACGCGCTCGGGCGACCAGTCCTCGTGGCGACGCTTGATCTCGACGCGCGCATAGTCACCGACCTCGGCGCGGATGTCGCTGTACAACAGGTTCTGGCCGGTGCGGCTGCTCATCTTGCCGGTGGGCAGCCTGACCTCGTTGAAACTCAGGTGATAGCACTTGTCAGCTTGCGTGAACCCCATACGGCGCAACGTCTCGAACAGTTGCTGCATATGCTGCGATTGCGCAGCGCCGATCGCGTAGAGGGAACGGTCAATCTTGAACTCGCCGAACTTGCGCTCCGCCAAGGCGAGATCCTTCGCGCTGTAGAGCGCGGTCCCATCTTTTCGCAGCAAGACCCAGATGCCGAGCTTCTTGTCCTCGAGGTCAACGATCGTCGCGCCATCGTCGATCTTCGCGATCCCTTGCGCGAGGAGCTCTTTGCTGATGCGCTTGCCGGGCTCCTCCACTTCGCTCTCGAAGAACCAGTGATCGAAGTGCGCGTGCAGGTCGTGGTAGATCGTCCAGAACGCGTCAATGCTCCACTGGCGCGTCCGCTCGTAGATCGCCATGAGCTCGCCCGCTTCACGCACGTCGAGCTTGCGCAGGATCTCATCCACTTCCTGCTGGTGTTCGGGGTTCTCGGTGAGCGTCTGGATGGCCTTGACGTAGATGTCCGCTATCCACCGCTCGCGCTCGTGCGGGTCAGAAGGCGGCGGGGTCTGGTGTCGGGTCGTGTAGTACCAGAGCCACTTCGCGATATGTGCCCCTGTGTCACCGGAATAGTTCGCCTGGATGACCTCGAAACCCGCGTGCTTGAGGATGCGGCTGAGCGCCTCGCCAAGCGACGTGCCGCGCAAATGCCCGACGTGGAACGCCTTGTGCGTGTTGGGTTGGCTGTACTCGACCATCACGCGCTCGTGCTTTTGGGCCTGGGCGCCATACTGCGCACCGGAGGCCGTGACTGCGTTGATGACCTCTGTCGCCAAGGCATCAGGCTTGATCCGGAAGTTCACGTACGGCCCGAGCGCGGTGACGCTCTCGAGAAACGGCGCGTGCAGCTTGCCCGCGAGCTCTGCCGCAAGCGCGACCGGGCTCTTGCCTGCGGCTTTCGCGAGCGTGAAGCACGGCAAGGCGTAGTCGCCCATTCCCGGGTCCGGTGGGATCGCGAGCAGACCGTGGTCGACCCCGTGCGCGGTGAGCAGTTCGCCGATCCGTTCCTTGAATCCCATTGCGGTACGGGGACGCGTCCGTCGGGTTTTAAACATTTGCCCGTGCGACAGGATTTTAAAGGGCCGCACCGCGTGCTGGCACCATGCCAGACGAGAGCGGTGGGAAGTATCTCGGGGACGCGGTGTATGGCGCGCTTGATGGGATCGTCACGACGTTCGCTGTCGTCGCCGGCGTCGCCGGCGCTGGGCTTTCGAGCGGCGTCATCCTCATCTTGGGGTTCGCCAACCTCCTAGGGGACGGCGTCTCGATGGCGGCCGGCAACTACCTGGCCAAGCGCAGCGAACGCGCGTACCGCGAGCAACGCCGCGCGCAAGAACGCGCGGACATCGAGAAAGACCCGAACGCGCACCGCGGCCACCTCGAGGAGATCTACCGCAAGAAAGGGTTCGCTGGTACGCAACTCACCGGCATCGTCGCGACCATCACGCGCGACAAGGAACGATGGACGGACGAGATGATGGTCGGGGAGCTCGGGATCTTCCAAGAGGATATCTCCCCGTGGCGCTCCGCGTTCGCGACGCTTGGCGCGTTCATCCTCGCCGGTCTCGTGCCGCTCTTGTCCTATCTCGTCGCGATCCGGTTCCCTCAGGTCGCGCAGTACTCGCTTGTCGCCGCATTCCTCCTGACTGGCGTCGCGTTGTTCACGGTCGGTGGTATGCGCAGCCTCTTGACCTCCACACGCTGGTGGCGTGCAGGGACTGAGATGCTTGTGGTGGGCGGGTTCGCTGCGGGTGTCGCGTACGCCGTCGGTTGGTTGCTTGCGGGCTTGGCGTAGCCGCGTGCAGACAATCCTTGAGAAAAACTCGGGAAAACAGGATCAGAAGAAAGAGTTCACTCTTCCTTCTTCTCTTCGGCCGCCGCCTCGACGAGCGGTGCCGCGCCGTGCTTGACGATCTTCACGTTGAGCTGCGACGTGAACTCGCTTGCGGTGTTGCCGCTCACGGTCTTGCGGATGCGCGTGCCGCGGGGCGTCTGCTGGTTCCCGATGCCGCGCACGGTGAGGATCTGCCGACGACCGGTCCCCGCAACATCGCGGCGCATAGGGAATCCCGCATTGTCAGAACCGCCCGTGATCTGGACCTCGTACCCGGCCTTGCCAAAGAGCTCGCCGCGGAACGTGTCGCCGATCTTCTTGCCGTAGACCGCTTTCGCATCCCCTTCAGGAATGGTGAACGTGTGCGTCTTCTTGCTCTTGGGGTCGCCGACGTTGACTTTGATCTCCATGGTGTGTTGCCTCCGTCCCGAGACCGAAGGGCGTTTCGGTCGCCCGCACCGCCTGTTTGCGGCGGCTGTCTCAGCTATACGGGGCGAACTGCCAATTGTTTATAAAGATATCCGTGCCTCTCGACGTTACTGATGATTCCCACGTTCGAGATCCCGCCAGTGCCGCAACCGCAGACGTTGCTTGATACCGCTCTTGCCAGAGGCGCCAAACGCGGCCGGCTGGTGAAGAAACCGCACGAGACACACCTCAAAGCGCTCGTTGGGGAACTCGAACGCCTCAAGGAGATCCGCTCGACCATCACGCGTGCGCTCACGGCTGTCCAGGACGGGTTCCCGTCGTTTGATCGCCTCTCGGAATTCTCGCGCCGCATCTTCGCGCTCGATCTCGACCCCGGCCGGGTCCAGCGCGCGATCGGCGCAGTGCAGGGCAGCGCGCGTACGATCGACACGCTCGCGCGCGAGCACGAGCGCCGCATGCGCGCCGCGCACAGCGAAGCCGAGATCGTCAAGGTGCGTGGCGCGTTCATCGGCCGCGTCTCGAGCGTGATGAAGCGGCTCGATGAGCCACTCACGCTCTTGTCGACCGCGCGCGATATCTTCCGCGCGATGCCGACGATCGACGACGAGCTGTTCACGGTCGCGATCGCGGGGTTCCCCAATGTCGGCAAGTCCACGTTGCTGTCGCGCATCACGCCGGCGAAGCCGGAGATCAAACCGTACGCGTTCACGACAAAAGGCCTCAACGTCGGGTATTTCGATCATCGCTACCAGCGGATGCAATGCGTCGACACGCCCGGCACGCTCGACCGCGAGCACCCGAACCCCATCGAGCGCAAGGCGGAGCTCACCTTGCGGTACCTCGCACGTTGCGTCGTGTACGTGTTCGACCCGACGGAAGCGGGGTACTCGTTCGCCAAGCAGCGCGCGCTGTACGCGAAGACTCGCGAGCTCGACAAGCCCACGATCATCTACATCAGCAAGACGGATGTCGCGAGCGTGGACGCGGTGCGTGCGCTCATGGCGGAATTCCCCGACGCGTGCACAGATGCCGCGGAAGTCAAGAAGCGCATCATCGCGGCGTGGAAAGAAGAGCACCGTTGAGCGCAACAGCTATCCTCGCACAGTTCTTCGACCGGAGAATGCCGTGTTCCTATGCCTTCTTGGCGGGCGCTTTCTTCTTCGCGGGGACGGTGCTGACGACCGTCTTCTTGTCCGCACGGCGCTCACGGATGATGCACCGCATCGGGAACTTGTACTGCGCGCGCTTGAGCGCGATCGTGCCCGTCGCCGCGTCCTTCTCATCGATCGCGAGGTCCATGATCGCCTTGCCCTTGCGCACCTGCGCGGCGATGCCGATCGGCTTGCCGAACGACTGCGTCATGCCGGTGCTCATACGGTCTGCGCCCGCGCCTGATGCGAGCGGGTTCTCGCGCAGCACGTGGTGCGGGAACATGCGGATCTGGAAGCGGAAGTTCTTGCCGAGCTTCTCCTCGAGGAACTTAATGGAGCTCTTGCGCGCGCTCTCGATGCAATTGTGGCGCAGCTGGATGTCTGCGTTGCTCACGAGCTCGAGGGTCAGCGGGAACTCCTTTTGCGCGTTGCCCATCGTGTACTTCACGATGCTGTTGTGGGGACTTGCGCGCACGTAGTTCTTCTTGCGGTACTTGGACTTGCGCGTGTAGGGTCGCTCCAAGCGCCGGTAGCTGACTGCCTTGCGGATCTTCGCCATAGGTACCGTCGCGGATTCAGAAGGGGTTTATAAGGATTGCGCTATCGGTTTCGCACGCGCGTTTTCGCGACGGTCAACCCAGGAGCAGCCCGAGCGCTCCGGGGAACTGGTTCTCGAGCGCGAACAGCAGGAGTGTGGCGAGCAGGAACGCTGGCACGAACGGGATGCCTTCGCGCACCATCACCGTCTTGATCTTCGCACGGCGCAGCGCGGCGATGTCGTCGGCGCTCACGCCGGTCTTGCGTGCGGGCACGAGCACCTTGCCGTCTTTCTTGCGCACATCCCGGATGATCCAATCCCCCTCCATGAGCCGTGCGACCGGAAGCGAACGGGTGAGCACCGCGTTCTCGAGGGTGCGCGAGACGATCCAGGTGTAGAACAGCAGGTACGCGCCACACAGCGCGCACAGGATCGCGAGCTGCGCCCACAGGGGCGTCACGAGCAGCGCGAGCAGTCCAGCGATGCCGCATCCGACGAGCGCGGTCCGCGCGCGATGGATCGCCGGCTCGCGGATGCGCGCGGTGAACGCACGGCGAAACACGACGCGATGGCGCCACACGAGCCATGCGCTGTAGGTGAGACCCCATACGGTGCCCGCGAACGCGAGCAGGATGATGTGCGCGAGTAGCCGGTAGTCTGGCGCCCACAAACCGAGGATCGCACCAACGCCGGCGAGGAGCTTCACGTCACCGCCGCCCCATTGGCGTGCGCGGTACAGGAGCCAGCCCGCGCCGAAACCGGCCAGCGCGCCCGTTGCGCTCGCGTAGAGGACGCTGGGATTGCGCTCTACGATCGCGATGGCGATCGCGCCAAGCACGCCGACGACGACAAGGCCAAGCGACAGGAGGTCAGGAATCTCACGCACCTGCAGATCGCGCCATGCTGCGATCGCCAGCGCGCACAGGAGCAGGATCGCGAGCATGCCTGTGGCGTCGAGCATCGCAGCGCTCCCGCTGATGGTCGTTTATCTGCTTTGCGGGCTTGTCTCGCGCCGCAATCATCCGGTATGTTCAGTCGTAATCCGGCTCTTCGTGCTCTTCTTCGCCTTCGAAATCGCCATCATCGAACTCCAGCTCGACGACGTCGCCCTTGCGTAGCTCGCGGTCGTCGACCTCAAGCTGCACCGCATCATTCCCAAAATCGACATTCATCGCGTTGACCCCCCAGTTGGCCGTGAGCGGTCCGGAGGGATGTCCAGATATATAAACCTGCTGTCGGAGGCCGTCTGGAGATGGGGCTCTTGTGCGCCGAAACAAGATTTAAATACCCTGGTGCGGGAGTACGGACCCTGATGGCCACGACTGCCTCACCGCACGATCGCGCGAGCCTGCACGCACGGGCGCCTTCGCCCGTCGATGCGCACCCAGAGGATGCGGATCCGCTCGGTCGCCAGTCCCGCGATACGCGCGCGCCCGACGAGCACCGGATGATCCGTGCGCTCGCGTTCGGCCTCGTGGGCACCGTCATCGCGGTGCCTATCCTCGCAGTCCTTGGTGCCGCCCCGATCGTGAATGTCCTCGTCGGGCTCTTGCCCCTGCTGCTCACGCTCGTGCTTGGCATCGCGCTCGTCGCGCAGCACTACAAGGCGATCACGCTCATCTACCTCCTGCTTGCGACGCACATCCTCGGCATCGCGCTCTTGTGGCTTGCGAACCTCGCGCTCTCGGTCCCGGTGAACCTCCCAAGCGCGCTCGCGCTCTCGTTCCTCCTGGGCGCGATCGTCATCGCGATCGCCTTCGCGCTCGCGGGGCGCCACCAGCAGCACACGCACGGGCACGCGCACGCGCGTGAGGCGGCGCCGCCTGCGTCGGAATTCCATGAGGAGAAGCTCGGCGAGTACGTGCACGCGATCGAGGACAAGGTCAAGGGGCTCAACTTCGCGATCGGTCGCGTGTATCGCCGGTCGAACGGCGCGAGCGACCTGATGCGCGAGCGCTTGCGCATCCTCCGCGAGTGGTACAACGAGTTCTACGAGATCAAGCCCGAGGACCTCGATGCGCAAAAGAAGAAGGCGAAGGTGCTCATCCACAAGATCCACGACCGCCTCAAGCTCCTCGCGTCGAAGGAGAACGAGGTGTTCAGCGAGGCGGAGGTCAAGGGCCTCAAGAACCTCGCGCGCAACCGACAGGGCGAGGACGCGATCATCGATGTCCTCAAGACGAACGATCGCGATCCGGTCGAGCACTACTACGTCTCCGCGCTCGAAGTGTGCGAGGCGATCCTCAAGGGATTGGCGTAACGCGGATTCCCGACGGCGCCCGTGCGGCTTTCAGCCCCTGTTTCCGCTGTACGCCTCGAGCCGCTCCTGCCAGCCGCGGATGATGTCGAAGCTGCCTTGCCAGAATGCGGGATCGCGCATGTCCACGCCCGCGCGCTTGAGCACGGCGTCTGGATTCTCTGCCCCACCGGATTGGAGGATGCGTTCGATCGCGCTGAAGTACGACGGGTCTTGCGTGTAGCGCGCGTAGAGCGAGAGCGAAAGGAGCTCGCCGAAGCTGTACGCGTAGCAGTAGAACGGCGTGTGCGCGATGTGCGGGATGTACGCCCACTCGTGGCGGAAGATCGGGTCGACATCGACCGCGTCGCCGAACTGGTCATGCAGGGTCGAGAGCCACAACCCGGAGAGCTCGTCGCGTGTGATCCCTTGCGGGATGCGCTCGTGCGCCATCTGCTCGAAGCGCACGAAGTTGTTCTGCCGGATCACGGTCGCATATGACTCTCCGAGCTTCTCGGAGAGCATCGCTGTGCGCACCGCGTCGCTTGGCGCATCGATGAGCTGGCGCTCGAACAGGATGGATTCCGCGAACGTGCTCGCGGTCTCCGCTAGCGGCAACGGTGCCTCTTGGGATCCGGCGCTGTGGTGCGCCGCGTACAGCGCGTGCACGCCGTGCCCGAGCTCGTGCGCGAGCGTCGATACATCGCGGCCCTTACCGGTCCAGTTGAGCAGGACATACGGTGCGATGTCTGGCGTGATCGTCGCGCAGTAGGCGCCGCTCGTCTTTTTCGGGTTCGGGTGCGAATGGAGGTGGCCGTCATCGATGATGCGCTTCGCGTGATCGTGGAACCTCTTGGATGCGCGTTGGAACGTGTCGAGCACGAGCGTGATGCCGTCGGTGAGCGTCATCTCCGTGTCGGCGGTCGAGAGCGGCGCGTAGATGTCGAAGCGGCGCAGGCGGTCCATGCCGAGCTGCCGCGCTTTCCAGCGGAAGTACTCCTGGAAGACGCCGGTGTTCTCGACGCACACGCGCATCAGCGTCTCAATGGCCTCGTCAGGAATGTCGTTCGCCGTGTTGCGCATGCTGATGGGACTGGCGTAGCCGCGACGCGTCGCCTCGTTCGCCCAATCCTTGACGATGCTGCTGTAGATGGGGAAGTACAATTCCTCGTTGCGGGCGTACTCCGCAAGCATCCCGCGGTACGCGGCCTCGCGCTTGTTCGCGTCGGGTGATTCGAAATGCGAGGCGATCTGCGCTTTCGTCTTGAGGATCCGCGCGCGTCGCGCCCCGGCGGGCTTGAAGCGATAGCGTTGGTTCTTCTCGATCTTGTCGCGCAGCTCGACCATCGGCGCGAGGAGGTTCGCGTCCTTGGCGGTGAGGATGTCCTCCTGCTCGAGCGTGAGGGTGTAGCGTGCGAGCTCGCGCGCCCGCGTGAGCCCGTAGGTCTCATCAGGCACTGCCGCGAACAGGCGCTGCGCGTTCTCGTCGTCAAGCGGTGCCTTGCCCTCGACCGGCTTCCCTTGGATCCAGAATCCGATGGGGCGCTCGGCGCCCGTCACGCGCACACCCAGATCGCGCACGCGCGAGATGCGCGCCTGCGTCGCCTGGTCCTCCATATCCGTATCCTCGTCCAGATGCACGCGACCTGAGAGGCGATGGTGCGCGCGGGTCATGATCTCGCCGCGCTCGCAAAACGCGCGGAACTCCTCCTCGCTCATCGTCGGCGTGAGGTTCTCGAGCTCCTGCTTGCTGAGCGGGATCTGCTCCTCAAGCTTCTGGTATGCGGCATCGAACTGGTCGAGCGGGAGGATGTGATCGAGATTCCAGACGCGAGCGTCGTCCACCATAGGGAGCCACCAATACCCTCACCCCTCTTGCTCGACGGGGGAGTGGGGATGGGGTTTTGAAGGTTTCCCTTCGATGGTCGCTTGAGCGTGTGGTGTGGGCTGCTGTGCCGCGGCGCTCTTGTACTCTCGGGTTGTCTCGGGCGTTCGCTCGTTGGGGCCCTTTGCGATTCCCCACCTCACGCCCTCGGGTCTACGCCAAGGCGGCACTGCGGGTTGGTGTCGGTGCTGCGTAGGGCGTGGATGCGGTTCTTCCTGCTTGGGCTCTGACGCTATCCTCGACCGCAACCCTTTTAAATGGAGGCCGGTTCGCCTGCAGTAGCCAGTGAGTGATGACGCGTCGTGCCGATCAAATCGGTGGCGGCGCCGAACGAGGCCCAAGTCAGGTTCTCGCAATCTCACGGAGGAGACCGTATGTCAGAACAAGCATTGGAGATCATCGAACTCGCCCGCAAGACGGGCAAACTCAAGCGCGGCACCAACGAGGTCACGAAGGTCCTCGAGAAGGGCGAGGCGAAGTTCGTCGCGGTGGCAAAGGACGTTCAGCCCAAGGAAATCGTGATGCACCTCGCGCTGCTCGCGAAGGAGAAGGGCGTCGCGTACGCTGAAGTGGAGAAGAAGACCGATCTTGGCGCTGCTGCGGGTATGCCCCTGGGCGCCGCGGCGGTCGCTGTTGTTGAGGAAGGCAACGCGAAAGACATGATCAAGCACTTCGGTAACTGAGGTCGAGCACGATGGCAGAGCAACCGATCAAAGGCGGCGTGATGTTCTCGCCGGCGGTTCCGTCCCAGGTGGAGGAGATCGTCGGTCGCACGGGCACGCGCGGCGAAGCGATCCAGGTGCGCGTGCGCGTGCTTGACGGCCGGGACAAGAACAAGGTCATCCGGCGCAACGTCCGCGGTCCTGTGCAGCTTGGGGACATCCTGATGCTGCGTGAGACCGAGATCGAAGCCCGACCGCTCAACCGTGGCGGTCGCGGCGGCGGGAACAAGTAGAGGTGCACTATGGAGAACTGCTCATTCTGCGGTCACCCGGTGCGCTTTGGCACCGGCAAGATGTACGTGAAGAAAGACGCGAAGATCCTCTGGTTCTGCTCGCGACGATGCGAGAAGAACCTGCTGACGCTCAAGCGCAGCCCGCGTGACTCCGGTTACACGGCCGCGTACGCGTTCGCGAAGCGCCAGCACCTCGCGGAGCTCAAGCACGTCGCCGGTGGCGATGCGCCGGTGGCGCAGAAGCCCAAGAAGGCGACCGCTCCCGTGAAGAAGGCAGCGAAGAAAGCGGCCCCCGTGGCCGCTGAGGAGTGATGCCCGGATGATCGAGCGCACCCTCGTGCTGCTGAAGCCCGACGCGGTCCAGCGCGGCCTCATGGGCGAGATCATCACACGTTTCGAGCGCGCCGGCCTGAAGGTGGTCGGGATGAAGCTCGTGTGGGCCGATGAGGCGTTCGCGAAGCGGCACTACCGTGAGGAGGACATCGCGGTCCGCCACGGCGAAGCCGTGTGGAAGAACCTCCTCAAGGGCATCACGCAGGGGCCGGTGCTCGCGTTCGTGCTCGAAGGTGTCGATGCGATCGAGAACGTGCGCAAGATGGTCGGTAAGACCGAGCCGAAATCGGCGCTACCGGGCACCATCCGCGGTGATTACGCGCACGTATCGTACGCGCACGCCGACGGGCAGGGGATCCACATCAAGAACCTCATCCACGCGAGCGCTGACGCGAATGACGCGAAGCTCGAAGTGGGCGTGTGGTTCGATGCGAAGGAGCTCCACTCGTACAAGACCGTGCACGACGCGCACATCCTCGAGTGAGGTTCCGTCCCCCCTTTTTCCTGGATTTATTTCGCTCAACATACAGATACACACAGGTGAACTCACGATGGCCAAGATGGTGGATAGAGTCAAATCGCTGATGCTCAAGCAGGATCACATCCGCAACATCGCGATCTGCGCGCACATCGATCACGGGAAGACGACGTTCTCGGACAACCTCCTCGCCGGCGCGGGGATGATGAGCGAGGACCTCGCGGGCAAGGCACGCGCGTTGGACTTCCACGACGATGAGGCGGAGCGCGGCATCACGATCGACTCGGCGGCCGTCTCGATGGTCCACGAGTTCGATGATGGGGCCGAGTACCTCATCAACCTCATCGACACGCCCGGTCACGTGGACTTCGGCGGCGACGTGACGCGCGCGATGCGCGCGGTCGACGGCTGCATCGTGCTCGTGTGCGCGGTCGAGGGGATGATGCCCCAGACAGAGACCGTCCTGCGCCAGGCCTTGAAGGAGCGCGTCAAGCCGATCCTGTTCATCAACAAGGCGGACCGTCTCATCAAGGAACTGAAGCTCACGCCCGAGGCGATGCAGCAGCGCTTCATCGGCATCATCCAGGAAGTGAACGAGAAGATCCGCGCGATCGCGGAGGAATCCTTCCTGGACAAGTGCCTCGTGAACGTCGCTGACGGCAGCGTGTGCTTCGGCAGCGCGTTCCACAACTGGGCGCTGTCCGTCCCGTACATGCAGAAGAAGAGCATCTCCTTCAAGGATGTCATCACCGCGTACGAGGGCGGCTCGCACGACGAGCTGAAGAAGCGCGCACCCCTGCACGAGGTCGTGCTCAACTCGGTCATCAAGCACCACCCGACGCCAGTCGAGTCCGCGAAGTACCGCATCCCGAAGATCTGGCACGGCGATCAGGACAGCCCGCTTGGGCAGTCCTTGCTCAAGTGCGACCCGAACGGGAAGCTCGCGTTCGTCATCACGAAGGTCGTGGTCGACCCCCAGGCGGGAGAGATCGCGGCCGGCCGCCTGTTCTCCGGTACGATGAAGCGCAGCACCACCGTGTACCTGAACCGTGCGAAGCAGGAGCAGCGCATCCAGCAGGTGTACATCTACAACGGCGCGAAGCGCGAGATCGTCGATGACGTCCCGGCCGGGAACATCATCGGCATCGGCGGGTTGCGCAACGCGTACCCTGGCGAGACGCTGACCCTTGAGCCGGACGACCCGTTCGAGGCGATCACGCACCTGTTCGATCCGGTCATCACGAAGGCGATCGAGGCGAAGAAGCCCAGCGACCTGCCGAAACTCGTCGAGGTCCTCATCCAGGTGGGCAAGGAGGATCCGGGCATCAGGATCGAGATCAACAACGAGACGGGCGAGCACCTCATGAGCGGCATGGGTGAATTGCACCTCGAGATCATCGAGAACCGCATCATCAAGGAGAAGGGCGTCGAGATCGTGACGTCGCCGCCGGTCGTCGTGTACCGAGAGACGGTCACGCGCAAGAACGCGGAGCCCGCCGAGGGGAAGTCGCCCAACAAGCACAACCGCTTGTACTTCACCGTTGAGCCGGTCTCGGACGCGGTCCGCGAGGCGATGAAGAAGGACCTCGTCCCGGAAGGGCGCGTCAAGAAGAAGGACGAGAACCTCTGGGCGGCGCTCGAGGAGGCGGGGATGGAGACGAAGGATACGCGTAACGTGCGCGACGTCTTCAACCACAGCATCTTCATCGACGACACGCGCGGCGAGGTGCACATCAACGAGATCATCGAGCTCGTGAACGACATGTTCGAGGACGTCATGCAGAAGGGTCCATTGGCGAACGAGCCATGCTTCGGCGTGCTCGTGCGTCTCGTGGACGTGAAGCTGCACGAGGACGCGATCCACCGTGGTCCTGCGCAGATGTACCCGGCGGTGCGTGAAGGTATCCGTGACGCGATGCGCATGGCGTCGCCGATGCTGTTTGAGCCCGTGCAGACGCTGCGCTTCGAGGCGCCTCTGGAGTACATGGGCGAGCTCTCGAAGATCATCACGAACAAGCGCGGTCAGCTCCTGGATATGCAGCAGGAAGGCGGCACCGTCACCGTCGTCGGGAAGATCCCCGTCGGCGAGATGTTCGGGATGTCGGGCGAGCTGCGCGGCGCGACCGGCGGCCGCGGCTCATCGTTCGTGGTCGACCAGGCGTTCGAGAAGCTCCCGCACGAGCTCCAAGGGCGCGTGCAGGGTCAGATCCGCGACCGCAAGGGGCTCAAGAGCGAGTAGACCTGTCCTTTTCTTTTTTCTTTCTCTTCTCTCGTTACCTTGCTCGACATCCGTTGTGCGGTTACGCAACAACTGAATGATGGCACATAACTCTGGCGCATATGGCTCTCAAGACGTTCAACGTGAATCCGTCGACGTGTGCGCAGTTCCGCGGGTTCTGCACGACCATCGCGACAGCATCTACGAACGCTACAATCCCTTCTTGATGCGGTCGAACAGCGCGCCGAGCCATCCTTGCTCGTCGTCATCCTGCCCGAACTCCTCGAGGGCCTTCTGCTGGCGTTTCGTGAGCTTCTCAGGCGTGCGTGCGATCACGCGCACGTACAGGTCGCCGTTGCCCCCGTCCATCTCCGGCATGCCCTTGCCGCGCAGGCGCAGCACCGTGTGCGATTGCGTCCCGTGCGGGATCTTCACGTCCGCTTCGCCGTTGATGGTGGGCACGGTCACCGTGCCGCCAAGCGCGAGGGTCGCGAACGAGACCGGCGCGTCCAGGTGCAAGTCAGCGCCGCGGCGCTCGAATACGCGGTGCTCGCGCACCGTGATGAACAGGTAGAGATCGCCGGCCGCTGCGCCGCGCGGACCCGCGTCTCCCTCGCCCGTCACGCGCAAGCGCGTGCCGCTCTCCACACCGGCAGGGATCTTGATCTCGAGCTCCTTCGTCGCGGCGATGACGCCTGTGCCGTCGCACTGCGAGCACGGGTCGTGGATCGTCTGGCCGGCGCCGCCGCACGCGCGGCACGGTCCGGTACTCTGGAACACCCCGAACGGGGTGCGTTGCGCTTGGCGCACGTATCCGGCGCCGTGGCACGTCGTGCAGGTGCGCACGTCCTTGCCGCCTTTGCCGTCGCACGTGTCGCACGGCGCGTGCTTGCGTACGCGTACCGTACGCGTGATACCGGACGCGGCATCTTCGAGCGAGAGCTCGACGTCGTAGCGCAGGTCATCGCCGCGCGCGGGTCGTCTAGCTCGCCGCCCGTGCGAGCCGCCAAACGCGCCGCCCGTGAACATCTCGAAGATGTCATCGATATCGACGCCGTTGAAGCCGCCGCCTTGGAAGTCGTTGGGGTTGACGCCGCCGCGGCCGGCTTGCGTGAACGCCTCATGGCCTGCCTGGTCGTACGTACGGCGCTTCTCCTCATTGCCTAAGACCGCCGCTGCCTCGTTGACCTCCTTGAACCGGTCGGAGGCGTCTGCCTCCTTGCTCACGTCAGGGTGATACTTCTTCGCGAGGCGCTTGTACGCTTTCTTGATCTCCTCTTGCGTCGCGCTACGGCTCACGCCGAGGATCTCGTAGTAGTCCTTAGGCATGCGTCGGGAGCTCCAGTCTCTTGTTTATAATCTTGCCGTCGTGCTCACTTCTTCCCTTTCTTCTTGGGCGCGTCCGTCTCTTTTTCCGAGAACTCCGCGTCCACGACCTTCTCGTCGCCCTGGTGCTCGTGCTGCGCTCCACCCTCACCGTTCGCCTGGGAGGCCGCCTGCGCGGCACCTGCCTTCTGGTACAATTCGGTCGTCGCCGCTTGCACGAGCTTGTTGAGCGCATCGAGTTCGTGGCCGATCGCCGCATGGTCCTTCTTCTCGGGTTCAAGGAGCTTCTTGAGCTTCTCGTTCGCGTCCTTGACCTTGTCGAGCGTCTTGCCGTCGACCTTGTCCTTGAGCTCCTCAAGGAGTCGTTCGGTCGAGTAGACTGCCGCGTCCGCTTG
>CAYNGK010000024.1:0-18910 GCA_964396935.1 uncultured Methanosarcinales archaeon
GCCGAACACCTCCTTGAAGTCCATGTTCGCGGCGCGCTTGTTCTTGCGCAGCGTGCCGGAGGCGTGGCGTTCGATGAACTCCTCCGCGCCCAGATGCCTGATGCGGAGGCGCTCTTGGATACGATCCTCGAGCGGTGCGCAATACGTCTGCTGGACGACCTTGGTCTCCATGTCAATCACCTACTGGTAGGAGGGTGAGGCAAGTTGATAAGAATTCCAATGAGTTTTTATACCGAAAATGAAAATAGTTGGTGTATAATGGCGGAAAAAGAGCTTTTCAAGGTCGACGCGATCGATCGCAAGCTCCTGATGGAGCTCAATCGGGAGGTGCGTGCGCCCCTGACGCAGCTCGCCAGACGTATCCGATCGTCCAAGGAGGTCACGAGATACCGGCTGTTGCGTCTCGAGCGCGCAGGGGTGATCAAGCAGTACGCGACGATCTTCGGGATGGGGTATTGGGCATACAAGACGGTGCTGCGGTTCCAGCGCATCGATGCGCGGCAAGAGGAACGGATCATCAAGGAGCTCGCTGCGCACCCGCGCACGAACTTCCTCACGCAGTGCAGCGGCGATTGGGACGCGGTCGTCGCGCTTATGGCGAAGGACCCGGCAGACCTCAACGAGGTGCTTGATGACGTGCGCCGCATCGTCGGTGATGCGCTCGGCGACCTGCAGTCTGCAGTGAGTGTCGGCGGGCACACCTACGGGCACACGTATCTCTTGCCGCACGTGCGAGAAGCGCCCGCGGCGAAGCGGCGGTCCGATATCGCCATCGATGATATCGATCGCGCGATCTGCAGGGAGATCCGTCAGGATGCGCGACGCAAACTCACGGAGATCGCAGCGTCGACCGGTGTCCCGGCAGAGACGGTGCGCAATCGTATCCGTCGCCTGCAGGAACGCGGCATCATCAAGCGATATCGCCTGATCCTCGATTCCTCACGGCTCGGGTTCCAACGGTATGAGATCTTCGTGCGCGGCACGCCCCTCACCAGGACCGCACGTGCGGCGTTCATCGCGTTCGGTCAGGAGCATCCGGCGATCGAATATCTCGGATCGTACGTCGGCGCGTGGGATTTCACCATCACCGCGCACGTGCGGACGCCTGAGGAGTTCCGTGCGCTCCTGCAGGAGCTGCGCGCGAAGCTTGGTGCGCACATCCGGGATATGACGAGCGTGACGCTCTTCTCGACACTGAACTACACGTACTTGCCCGATGAGTTGCGCGATAGTGCAGTCAGTGGCTCTTCTCGATCTCACGCGCGAGGGCGTTCTTGATCGTGTCACGTATCCCACGCAGCACCGGCCAACCGACGTGGAAGTCCCAGACACAAGGCGTGCAGCTCTTCCCTTCCCACAGCAACAGGTCTTTGTAGTCCACCATCACTCCGCTTTCCTGCGTAACAGCGCGATGAAGAACCCCTCACAGCCGGTGCGGTGCGGCCAGAACCGGCGGGTCCCTGCGACGCGCGGATCGAGCGATTTCCCGTCCCAGGACATGATGCCCTTGTCGCCGATGGGCAGGTGATCGAGCGGGAGGACCTCGAGCTCTGGATAGCGCTCAACAGCCCAGGAGATGAGGCACTCGTCCTCCTCCGGTTCGAGCGAGCAGGTGCTGTACAGCAACCGGCCGCCGGGCGCGAGGCACGCGAGGGCCGCCTTGATGAGCTCTCGTTGCGTGCGCGCGTTCGCGTGCACATGCTCGATGGTTCGGTGCGACGACCAGGCCTCTTCGCTGCACATGTTGCCGCTGCACGGCGCATCCAAGAGCACCGCCGGGAACCGTTCACCCAGGTCATCCGCGAAACGCGCGTCCTTCTTGATGCACAGCACATTCGTGAGGCTGAGCCGTTCGGCGTTGTTGCGCACGGCCGCGAGGCGTGTCGCGTCGTTGTCGAGGGCGACGACCACCCCTTCTGGACCGACGATCTGCGCGAGGTACGTGGTCTTGCTGCCGGGAGCGGCAGCCATGTCGAGCACGCGCGAGCCAGGCGCGGGATCGAGCAGCTCGCACACGAGCTGCGACAGTGGGCCTTGGAGGTAGTAGTGGCCAAGCAGGTACTCAGGCGTCGCGCCAGGTGAGAACGGCGCGGTGATGAACAGGCCGTTCTTGAGGTACGGCACACGTTCGAGATGCGCACCGCGTTCAGTGAGCACGCGCGCGATGGTGGTCGCGTCGCTGCGTGCCGTGTTCACGCGTAGGGCCTGGCGAACGCCGACGGGTTCCATCATCGACGCATCGGCAGCTATCCGGCGGTAACGGGCGAGGAAGAACTCGCCGGAATCGCGCGATACGGGATCGTCGGTCTCTTCATACCGATCATCCTTGCCCCGCCGCGTTTTCCCATCGGTCATACGTCATCCTCCACTTCGATCTCGACGATGGCGGTCGCGTTGTCGTAACGCTTGACTTGCGGGAACTGTTTGAGCGCGTGCGCGACATCCTCTTTGCGTGATCGCGCGCCTTGGGCCGTGTCGATCACTTCCTTGATGAGCGCGTACTCGCTGTAGACCCTATCTGCTTTGCGTTGCTCCTCGACCGCTATCTCGCGCAAAGACACGAGGTTCGCCTCCTGCGCGTCAAGCATCGTCTGGAGCTTGTTGGCTTTCGGCTTGGCGACGGCTGCCGCGCGTGGCGCGCCACCACCGGTGTCGGGCACGTCCGCGCCCAGCGCAGCGAGGAATGATGCGGTCGTGCACGGCTCGGAAGGTCTTCCGACCAGCTTGAACGGGTAGACACGCGCACCGTCCTTGTGCGGAGCGATATCGAGCTCAAGGATCTCGCGCAATGCGCGCACGAGCGAGCGCAGCATCTCATCATCAAGTGTCGTGATCGATTTGTCTATGCCCGCTCGGGAGCACACCTCTTCGGCGTACACGCCGCCAAGGCCGAGCGCGGTGGCGAGTGCTGCCGCAAGCGATGTGCGTGTCGCCTCCGTGATGCGTTGCGCGATCTGCTCATCGGTCGCGCGTGGCGTATCGAACGCAGCCGGCGGCGGCGTGTAGGGAAGGCCGCCGCGCAGTGATCGATCCTTGTAATGCTGGTTCTCGAGCAGGTTCTTGATCTTGCCGTCGTCACCCAAAAGGACCATGTTGCCTGGCGGGATGAGTTCGACCACGAGCGACCAGCGGCCGAGTTTCCCTTCGAGCTCGATGCGCAGGATGCGATCGAATCCCTCTTGCGTCGCGCTGATGAGCCGCGCGCCGCCTGCGTACTTGCGCAGGAACATCGCGAAACCGGGCGGGATCTGCGGGTAGCGGTCCGGCTTCTCCTCATGCGTGCACACGAGACCGGGCAAGAGGAAACGCAAATGGATCTTCCCCTCCTCTCGGCCCGGGATGTAGAGCGTGAAGAGGACATCACGTTTCTCCGTATCGGATTGGACGATCTTCTGGATCCGCGCTCCCCGCAGTCCGGCGAGCTCTCTTGCCGCATAACGCACGTCGAGCGCAGTGAGTTCCATATCGACGTGAGAGCGTGGGGCGGGCTTTTAAATCCGACGGCACGTCAGGCTGGGAAGATGAAGCCTCGGCCGGACGCGTAGCGCACGGAGCGATCGAGGTACTCCCCAAACGGCACCGGCACCTCATA
Source organism: uncultured Methanosarcinales archaeon (assembly GCA_964396935.1). Taxonomy (GTDB): domain Archaea; phylum Nanobdellota; class Nanobdellia; order Woesearchaeales; family UBA525; genus UBA525. The sequence goes on from CAYNGK010000024.1 coordinate 3,593, forward strand.
CGGTATGCCCATCGCCGCGAGATGGAGCTGGCGCGATCTGGACGTGAGGAAGAGATCGTGACAGACGAGATCGCTTGGAGCGGCCAGGTCCCTCCGGGCGATCTCAAGCAGTGTCGCCGTGTGCGCGATCGTCCCTAGCCCGCAACGCTTCCTGAGCCCGGTCTTCAGGTACGGATAGAACCCGAACCATTCGAGCCTGCCATCTTCCGGCCAGAAGATCAGGGAACCAGAGCCACTGACCTCGCCATCGATGCGGTACTGGAGCTCCAGTTCCACGTGCAGATCGCCTTCCCGGTCAGGCAGCAAAGAGAGTGAGAACCGTGACTGCAGCTCGTGTGGTCCGCCGGGAACCCCGATGCGCATGACCGCTGGGGGTCAACGCGGATTCTTTAACCTGGCGCCGGAGAGCCGTCGCGACACCATCCGCAGGTCCCGGACCGTGAGATCTGGCGTGACGCGATGAGGCCCGACAGGCCAATCCGGCCGTCGCACGAGCACGCACGGGACGCGCAAGCGCCTGGCGGCGGCGATCTCCTCTTCGATCCGGTCGCCGATGACGAGCGCCTCTCGCGGACGCAGGCGATGCTTGCGCAGCGTCGAGCGGATCGCGTCCTCCTTGTCCTTGAACGTCGAGATGATCCGGATATCATCGAAATGCCGGCGGATGCGCAGGTGCGCGATCTTCCGACGCTGCAAGAAGGGTTCACCGCGCGAGATGAGCGCTTTGGGCAAGGGGACATCCAAGAGCGATCGCGCGTCTTGGAACAACCGGAGGGAACGGATATCGACCTGGTCATACACCCGGATCGCGAAACGCACCTGCTCTTCCGTGAGCTTTGCATCCTGCAGCGTGCGGAGGAATCCGCGCTTGCCGAATTCCCTGCGCACTGCCCGTGCCTCAGCGGTCCAGCCCCTGCTGATGAACGCATCCTCCACTTTGCGCCATTGGGGGTGTGAGAGCGTATGGAGCGTGTCACACAGCGTGTTGTCGAGATCGATGATGAGCAGCCGGATGTCGCTCCAGGGGATCGCGCGGCTCAACGCCCATCACCGGGCGTGTTGAGCGTCACACAGATGGGGACCCAGAACGACCCCGCCTGGTACGGGCCAGGGGATCGCGCGTCATCGTCCACGCAGGCCATGCGCTGGCGTACGAACGCCTGGAATGCGGGATCGTCGTGGCGCACGAGCCGTTTGCGCACCACAAGCTCTTCATGCCCATCGCGCATCTCCGGCTCGAGCAGTGGCGCGAGCGGCACCGCGTACGGGACGCCGCCCTGACGCAGGTTCCCGCCGAGCGCCGCGAGGTATCCTGTGCGTCCATCAAGCACCAGGGAGCCGGCGATCACGCCAAGCCTGTAGGAGAGGTGCTGATCGAACGCGGTCGGTGTTCCGCACCGCCCTTCGTAGCCATAGAAGTGGTGTTCTGCCTTGAACGCATACCCTGGCAGGTCCTCCTCGATACGCGAACGAACGAGATCGATGAGTAGCTCTTCCGTCGGGAGTTGCGAGAGCTTCACATTGCCATGCGCGTCCCTATTGAGCGAAAGGAGCTCCTGGAACCTTGTCGGAAGGGCGAGGAATCGCTCACGATCCCTCTTATTGAGGTGCCGGGCGAGGAACGCTCGGCGATGCGCGAGGTTCCGGCGGCCCATCGCCGCACGGTGGCGCGCCCAGGCAAAATCGAGCGCAGCGATCATCTCCCGCATATCGGGCAGCTGCTCGAGCAGCCCTTCCGGCACGAGGATGACGCCGTGATCGTTGCCATCCCTGACACGTGCGCGCACGACATGGACGATGTGCTCGACCACGTCGGAGAGCGTGCGCCGGTGCCAGGATTCCTCCTCGCTGATGAGTGCCAGGGTCGGTCTGGTCTCGAGCGCGACCTCGAGCGTGACATGGCTCGCATCACGGCCCATGAGCCGGACGAAGTGCCAGTACTTGTGCGTGCTGCGCGTGTCCGCAAGGAGATTCCCGACGAGTTGCGCGTACGTGCGGCAAGCGGTATCGAAGCCGAAGGTGCAGGTGAGCCATGGCGGCGCCTGGAGATCGCAATCAAGCGTCTTTGGGACGACGATCACCTGTGTGCCCTTGAGCTGCTGGGCGAGGTGCGCTGCGTTCGTGCTCGAATCGTCGCCGCCGATGATGATGAGCGCATCGATGCGGTGCTTGCGGACGATCTCCCGCACCTCGTTGATGTGGGGCTTGAGCTTTGTGCGATCGGTGCCTAACGCCCAGAATCCGCCGGTGCCACGCAAGCCATCGGTGTGTAACGGCTTGAGATCCCCCTTGAGCAGGCCGCCCGGTCCACCGTGCACCCCAAAGATCGTATTGCCACGTAAGACGTCGGCGATCCCGCATAAGACATCATGACCACCGGATGCGGGCCCGCCGCTAAAGAGTACCGCGATGCGTTTTCTCCCAACGGGTCTCCTCATCGGTCCGCTGGCTGAGAGGACTGCCGTGTGGAGGTCGGGAAAATGCCGGGCCGTATCGTGATGCCGATAGGGGATCTGCTTGAGCTCCCGAAAGGAGAGCGGCGCGATGCGACCGTTTGGCGGACGAGGCCCTTGCACGCTCACCTTCGTGCTCATGACCCGGTCCCCCGATGCGGCATTTATAAGTGTGTCGTCAATAGACGGTCACGCTCTTCGCCAGATTGCGCGGATGGTCGATCGGCGTGCCACGCACACGGGCGATCTCGAACGCGAGGAACTGCGCTCCGATGAGCGCATCGAACACGCCCGCCTCCTGCCCGTCAGCCAGGAGGGGAACCACCGGCCCGTCACGTGCTGAGACCTCGTGGATCGTGGAGCGCAATCGCGTGTCCTCACGAGCACCAAAAGCGACGACCGGTGTGCGTGGCGTGATGAGCGCGAGCGGACCGTGCTTGAGCTCGAACGCTGGGACCGCCTCAGCGTGCTGGTACGCGACCTCCTTGAGCTTGAGCGCGGTCTCCTGCGCGAGCGCAAGCCACGGCCCGCGGCCGATGAGAAAGAGATGTTCCGCTGGTGCGAGATCATGCGCGAGCGCACAGATCGCATCGCGTCTCCCGATCGCCTGATGGGCGCCGGTGATCGCCTGCTCACGCAAGTCAACGCCCAGCAGTCGGGCGATGAGGACCGTTTGGAGCGTGAAGCTCTTTGTCGCTGCGACGCAGCGCTCCTCTCCCGCTCCCAGAAGCAACGTCGTGTCGGCGAGGCGCGTGAGGGTCGTGTGCGGCGCGTTGACGATCGCGATGATGCGTTTGCCGCGCTGCTGTGCTTTACGCACCGCATCGAGCACATCGGCGGTCTCACCACTCTGGCTCACCGCCACGACAGTCGAGGACGGATCGACATCTGCCGCATACTCGCTTGCGAGAAGCGCCCGGGCCGGATGGCGCGCGAGCGCGATGGCGAGCTGTGCAGCGTTCAGGCTCGAGCCGCAACCGATGAACGTGACGGGGGTCCGGATTCGCTCAGGATCGGTCTCGATCATCCGCTCAAGCAGCAGCGGGGTCTCGAGGATCTCGTGCTCCATCGCGTAGCCCCCAGCACGATCCACCTCCTGCTCCACGAGATTCCGCTCCCACAGCTGCGTGACTTCCTGGCCATCAGCATTCTGCACCTGCACGCGGCCTGCGGTGACATGTGCGAGATGCCCATCCCCAAGCGGCAGGATCAGGTCCGCGTCCGGTATCGCGCGTGCATCGCTTGCGACGACATGACCTTGCGCTGTGCGGCCGATCACGAGCGGGACGTGTTGACGAGCGACGAGAATGCCGTCTTGTCCATCGATGAGCGCGGCGACCGCCCAGATGCCGTCAGCTGCGCTGAGCGTGGCACGCAACGCGTCCAGGGGCGCGCGGGACTTGAGCTCGAGATCGAGACGCGCCGCGAGACGTTCGGAATCCGTCTCGCTTGCGAACGTCGCGTCCGCAGCGAGCGCTTCATAATTCTCGATGATGCCGTTGTGGACTATCGTCGCGCATCCTACGCGATGCGGGTGCGCGTTCGCTATCGTGACGCCGCCATGCGTCGCCCAGCGCGTGTGCGCGATCACGCGCGTTCCGACAGTGGTCGCGTCCGATTCATGGATCGCGATATGACCGGTATCTTTGCGCACGGCGTCAGGAAACGCGTATCCGTACGAGTCGTATCCGCGATACGCGAGGCGCAGGAGGCGCGTGAGCGCCTCTGTTGCGGGAAACGGCTCGCGAGCAGCGATAGCGATGATGCCGCACATAGGCAGTCACGCCCCTCGTGCGGCAGGCGATGATGGCGCCTGCGCGCTCGCGTCGTGCTCGTCGAGACGGCGGATGGTCTCGCGGATGATTGCTGCGAGCTTGCGCGGGTGATGGCGCGCGAAGCTCGGCTTGCCGTGCTTGAGGAACGGCTCATCGTTCACGAGGTCGGCTGCGACGACGATCGGTCCTCCGGGCTCTTCCCCGAGATCCATGCGCACAGGTTCGGCGCGCTCTTGAGCATACTCAGTAAGGAGTTCGGGCGGGATCGTCCCGCCATTCGCGATGACCGCATCGATGCGGACACCGTCGAGCTCCTGCTGGACGCGACGGAGGATATCGCTTGCGCAGAAACCGGTCGTGTCGCCATGCTTCGTCATGGTGTTCGTGACGAGCGTGATGCGTGCGCCGTTGCGTTTTGCCGCCGCCAGGGCATCGCGCATCCCGTCAACGACGAGATTCGGGAGGATGCTGTGGTGCAGGCCGCCGGGACCGATGATGATGTGGTGCGCGCGCTCTAGGACCTCGCGGGTCTTGGGGAATATCGACGCTTGCGGCTCGAGCGTGAGTCCGGCGATGGGGACTGCGAGATCCCGTACCGGACCGTAGAGATTGCCCTCCCCTTTGATCGCGGTGCCGTCCGCTAATTGTGCGATGAGATGCGCGTTATCGATCGTGACCGGGTACACCTTGCCGCGGATGCGCAGGATGCGTTCCATCGCCTCGATGGCCTCGTATTCGCCTCCCGTGAGCTCTTTCAGCGCGGTGAGCAGGATATTCCCCACCACGTGGCCTTGGAGCGTGTTCTTCTCAGAGCCGTTAGGCTGGAACCGGTGCTGCATGAGGGAACGCAGCTCATGCGGCGCATCACTGAGCGCGACGAGGCATTGGCGCACATCGCCGGGCGGGAGGTGGCCGAACGCGTCGCGCAGGAGCCCGGAATTGCTGCCGGAGTCCATCATCGTGACGACTGCTGAGAGCTGCGCGTCCGGGAACTCCTCCTTGAGACCGGAGAGCTCCGCGTGCAGGCCGGTCCCGCCGCCGATGCAGGCGATACGCAACGTGTCCTGAGCCATCCCCCAGACGGGAGCAGCCGTCCTTTTAAGTATTCGTAAAAATATTTTATATGATATACAACAAAATTTTTATATCTCCTCATCCACCCACCACGTGTGCTCCTGATCGACCAGCAAGGGCAAGCGACCTCCTGTGCGGAAATCCCGCCCGGGAATGCCCGCGCGCTCGCGAGTCCGCTCGCAACGCGCATCCTCCACCTGCTCGCGCAGGAATCCGACGGGCTGCATGCCTCGGCGATCGCGAAACGCCTGCGCGAGCCCGAACAGAAGATCCACTACCACGTCAGGCGATTGCGCGATGCTGGCGCGATCGCGATCGATCGCATCGAGGAGACAAGCGGCGCCGGTGCGAAAGTGCTGCGTATCGCAGCACCGGCGATCGCGCTACGCTACGCGTCAGGACGCGCGGCGACCGCTCGCGTCAAGGGCGGTGTTGGCACGCCGCGCGAGGAAGCGTTCCTCGCCCCGTTCATCGCCAATGGCGCTTGGGACGCACGCATCGTGGTCGGGAGCCCCGATCCGCACGGGCCCGAGAGCGCGCGCGGCCGTGACGCAGCGTACGCGATCGACCTTGGCCTGTTCTTCGGAGGCCGTGCCGCGATGGCACCGGGAGCTTCCGTGCAGCTCGATACGGAACTGCGGTCCTGGAACGCGAACCTCGTCATCATCGGCGGTCCGGTCGTGAACAAGGCAGCGGCGCGGCTCAACGAGCGTAAGGACTCGCCCGTGGCGTACGACACGGAGCGCAAGGCGTTCCGCACACCTGCGGGCTGGTTCGATGCGGAGACCGGCGGTGTGATCGTGAAGATGCCAAATCCCTTCGCGAGAGGCAAGTGGATCCTCTGGATCGCCGGAAAGCGCCACACCGGGACCCGCGCCGCGATCCTCGCGTTCCTCACCGCGTTCCCGACCGTGTGCGAGGTCGCGCGGACCGGTCGGCACGCGACGTGGATAGCGGTTGAGGGCGTAGACGCGGACAGCGACGGGATCGTCGATGCGGTGCGATTCCCTGTGCACGAAACGTGATCCGTTCGCTTCAGTCCCTCACGATCTCATACAGGAACCCGCACGCTCCAAGGAAGATCGCGATCCCGGTCATCGCGAACAGCACGCCTTGCGTCACGACCGCAGCGTACCAACCGTTCGTCGATGCAAAGAGCATCGTCGTGCCGCTTTGCGCGAACGCCGTTGCGAACGCGAGAAGGGCATACCCCAACAGCGACACTAGGGCGACAACCATGGGGATCGCCATGAGATAGCGCCGCATCGTGCCGTTCAGCGCGGAGGCTGCCCACGCCACGAGCCCGATCCCGGCAATCAGGAGGAGCGCTCCTAGCGCCGGCAGGGGGACCAGCGAGTGCGCACCCATCGATGGGACGATGCTTGGCGGTACGCCTTTAGCCGGCCAGGAGAGGCGGATGGGAGTGATGAGGATCGCCGCCGCGGTGAGCGCGACCGTCGAGCCGACGATCCATGGTGGCCAGCGTGGCAGGTGCGTATGATCCCTTGTCGAGCGCAGCAGGAGCAAGGCGCGCCAGATGAGAAGCGGCATCAGCGCGATCATGATGCCGCTTAGCGCCGAGAGGATCGTGGCGATCGCATCGACGATCCCTGGTGATTCCGTGACGAGCCGGAACCCGATGCCGATCGGGAGCAGCACCTCGATGAGGAATCGTGCGAGGAACGCGATGACGATCGCAAGCAGGATGCCGTCACTCTTGACAAGAGCGGACAGGTGACGGCGCACCGTCATGTCGTTCCAAAGGAGCGCGATCGCGGCAATGCCGACGATGGTCGCCATCGCCGGCAAGGAGGTGAGCGCGATCGCCAGCAGGAGCGCTGGCCCGATGATGGCGGTCGCGAACAGGAGCAGCAGGAGCGGACTCACGGCCGCGCGCGAGATCCGAGCGTCGGGAGCGATGCGCAACGCGGCGAGGGCACCATCCACGCCCGTCGGACGCGTGGAGCGCCATACCGCGCACACGATAAGGCCAAGCAGGCCGACCGGCGACAGGTAGCGCAAGGCAGGGAGCACGGGGGCGTCGGCGATCCGCATCACCTCCGGTCCGAACAGCGCGAGGATAGCGATCGTGCACGCCGTATCGAAGGCCGCGGTCCGTTCTCCGAAAACCGCGCGCGACGGGGACGCGGTCCAGGCGATGGTGGCGACGAGCAGGAGCAGCACCAAACGGTACGCGACCCAGGCGAGGGACGTATCGGCGATCGCCACGGCGGCACCGCTCAGCAGGAGTGCGAACGATAGCCCCAAGAGTGCGGTATGCCGTTGCATCAGCGGACGTCTCCGCCGGCAAGATTTAAAAACGTTCGCGCATGGCACCGACGACGATGGTACTCCACGAGACCCGGCTCCTGCGCAAAGGATGGTCGGCGGCCGAGATCGAGCACGCGAAGCGGGTGTTGGATCGTGCGGGACCGCAGCACATCGCGACGCTCCTCGCGATCGAGCGTGCAACGCTCACGCTGCTCATCTTCCTCATCACGGCAGGTTCCGCAGGTATCGGTTACGTCGCCGCTGTGCTCTCCAGGGTACTGCCTTGGCACCTCTCCGCCGGCGTCGCCCTCACACTCGGCGTGATCGTCGGGTGGTTGACCTGGCACGCGATCCACACCCTCCAGGCGCACAGCCGCAGGGCGCGTGCGGCTGTCGCAGTGATGGTCATCGCCGCTGGCGCCGCGTATGGTCTCGGTTCTTGGTCGAACAGCGGATCTTGGCTTCTGGCCGCGATCGCGTACACTGCAGGGATGGGTTCGCTCGTCGCGATCGGGACGCTGCGGAGCGTGGACACGTGAATATCCGCGAATGGCTCATCCTATACGTCAAGCACAAGGACCTGGTCAAGCGCTCGCTCGTATCGATTGGTGAGAACGACGACCACATCACGTTCTCGTTCAAGGACGGACCGGTGCTCGGGTACGCAATGGAGACGCTCACCGTGCCCAAGGACTTGAAGGGGAAGTCGATCATCGCGTGCTTGCACACCCCGTCGAACGTGGATGTGCTCGTGAAGCGATGGAAGGAGTTCGCGTCGCATCCGGACCTGACGGTGATCCTCGCGAATCCGGTGCGCAACGAGAAGGTCATCATCCATACGCGTACGCACGACAGCGTATCTGACGGTGATATCGGCAATGGCATCCGCTCGATGGCTGGTGAAGTGCCGTTCGTTTAGTAATTGTAGCGCAGCACGTGATCAAAAAACCCATCCAGCTCTTCTGGTGTCGCGTCCAGTACGTAAATGGTCTTTGGAAAATCGTCGCCGAACAGGTATTCGAGCATCGGCGTGTCGAGCGTCCGATCCTCGATCGCGGTGAACGGGCAGCAATAGCCCAACACACGATCTTTCGCTTCCCGCAGGTGCTCTTTTTTGCCAAGGAGGGTGAGATGGCTCACGGGGATCTCCGGTACCGTGGTTGTGCGTTCGGGTCGAACGTGACGTAGATGGTGTAGGTGTGTCCGCACCGTTCGGTCTCTGTCTTTGCTCCTGCCGATCTCAATTCCTCGATGGCAATCTCAAGCGAGAGCTCACGTTGCAGCCTCTGGAGCCGATCTCGCGGGTGCTCTGGTGACGTATCCTCTCCGGCGTCGGACATCAGAGGATCACCTCTTTCCCCTTGTATGAGTACTTCCCTTGGTCATCTACAGCGATATCTGCTGGATCGACTTCAAGTTTCTCGATAGTGACGTACGCATCGTGATATTTGCGATACAGATAGCCAGATTGCGCCCGAGAATAGCCTTGACGGATGAGATCGTCCGTGACCTCGATTTCTCTCCGCAGCGCACCTGTTTCTTTCGCGAAAAGGCCGTGCTCTTTGGACCAGTGATCATGTGAGTTCTCATGGTACATATCGCACTCGACGCGATGGCCTCTGGAATTGACCTTGTAGAGATAGGCTGTGGTCTTGGTGGTGAAACGGTTGTCAAGCGTCAGGGGTGCTGTTCCCGGGATGCGATCAGATATTGCCATTCAATGCGTAAAATCAGAAATATTTAACATTTTTATTGACATTTCAGGAACTTATTTAAGAACAAAGCCATCCGGCATTCACATAATGCTCGCGAACACCGTGAAAGAGAACATCGGCCAGGTCGCGGTCGACTTGCGCATCGCAAAAGTCTTCACACTCGGCAAAACGAAACTTGTGGATCTGGATGCGAACAAGCGTCCACCACACAAAGAACTGAAACTACCGCACATCCTCAAGCCGGGAGAGTACATCCTCGCGCAGACGATCGAAGAGATCTACCAAGGCAACCGCAAATATCTTTGTCTTCTCCAGCCGCGAAGCCGGGCCTTACGCATCGGACTTTCCGTCCAAACGAACATCTGGGGTCCATCGTACGAAGGACCTATCATCTTTGGCATCGCAAACAAATCACCGAACCCCATCCGCATCACAAAGGGACTCTCCATCGTCCAGCTCGCGTTCTTCGATATCAAGGGAGAAATCGTTCCCGTCACGCACACTTTCCAAGGAGGGAAAGTCCTGTGAGCGTCATCGGCTACTCGGAGCTGCTGCGGGAGATCTACGGCATCACGCCGCAATCGCTCCAGACGCATATCGCGAAACTCCTCACTGCGAAACCGAGTGAAGAACGCATCGAACTCCTGAAGCAACTCGCAACAAGAAAGCGTGCGACCGCAAGCGAACTCTTACGCGCATTGCGCAAGCCGCACACGGGCGGATCGTTCACTGCGGCACGCGTCTTTCTCGACCGGCTCGTGGGGTTGCGTATCCTTAAGAAAGAAATTGTCGGTCGACGAACGTACTACGCGTTCCCAGTCGATTCCGACCTGAAAGCGTGGCTCGTCTAGCGCTTCTTCTTCGCGGAAGCCTTCTTCGCGGGCGATTTCTTAGATACTGGCTTCTTCGATGAAGCGCGCTTCGCTTTCGCGGCAGCCTTCGCGGCAGCAGCGACCTTGTCTTTCGCCTCCTTCTCTTGCGCGAGGCGCAATTCCCTGTTGTATTTCGGATCGTACTGGAACGGCGCGCGCAGGATCGGGTTTGGCCCCTTCGGGATCTGGATCTTGTACTTCTTCGGCCGGGGCGCGCGCTTGCGCGGCGGCGCATGGACAGGACGCACCTTCAGCGGCTGGCGCACAGGCGGCTGCGAGACGTGCGCGACGGGCTTGGGGGCGTAATCCTCCTCCGGCTCGTCATCGATCTCGTCCTTCGCATCGCCCCACGCGGGCGGTTTCACGTTGAAATCCTGCTCTTGGATCTGCACGGCTGTGTGCCCTTCGAGGATGCCGCGCACGTGCGCGAGGAATTCGCGTTCGAACAAGTAGTAGTTCGTGATGATATCGATGTTCACGATCTCCTCACGGCCCTCGATGATCGTCTTCATCGTGACGTGCCGGCGATATTCGTTCTCCCGCTCGACGCTACGGGCGCGAAGGAGCTTGCGCAGGAGCCGGTACAGATCGATATTATCGACGATCAGGGTGTCTTGCGCATAGATGCTGCGCACGAGATCCGCGCGTTCGACCGCCGACTCCGGCTCGCTACTCACCTTGCCCTCCTGCTGCCCTTTCAGGATGAGCGCATCGATCATGAAGGAATAGGCATCGACCATGCGCTGGAGGATGTTGACGATGACATCGACTGTGCGCGTGTACTTGAGCGAGACGTAGATGAGGTGATCGACGCGCTTGATCTCGTCGAGCGCCTCCGTGAGTTTCTCGATGGGCATGCCAGTCACTTCCCGAGCACGACGCGCTTGCGCGCCTCGTGCACGAATCGTTTGATCGCCTGCAGGTCCTGCGCGACCGTCTGCGGGTCGATGATAAGCATCTCAGAGAAGCTGTGATCGGCGACGACACGCGCATCGCCGCGGGTGAACACGGTCGGCGCTCGCGCGTGCTGCGCGAGCACGTGCGCGATACGCGTGCGCGCGTGCAGCGCGTCTTGCGCACCGGGGATCGACAGCGCATCCGGCGTGGCGCGGGTCGCATGCTCGAGCGCGCGCAGCTCGTGCTCGAGCACACCCAGGAGCGCCTTCGGATCGCGCGAGAGCGGATAGATGGCCTCGAGGATGTGATCCGCCGCCTCGACCTCTCGGCTCGCTTGCGAGAGGAGCGAAGAATGCGATACGGACGCCATGACAGGGGCCGAGCGCGAGAGGGTGATTTATAAGTGTTGCTCTCGGGAGACCGACGAGAGCAGATACGCGCGCGGTGTTTATAAGGGGTTGCGCGTTCGCGACGCGCATGAGAACGAGCCAGGCCGGGACGCTACGCATCATGGCGGTCACGGACCCGGGTTGCGAGGACGCTTGCGCAGCGGAGATGGCCCGCATCCTCTCCCGTGACGCGGCCACCACCACAAGGCGGACCCAAATCGTCGAGACCGCCGGCACCTGGATGGAGGCGGCCACGTTCGCGTACCGCACGCAGACGGCGTTGCGTGTGCTTGTCGCGATAGCGCCCACAGCACCGGACCTGGATGCGCTGATCGCCACGCCACCGGACCGTTCGGTGCTGGATGCCGCCCTGACGGCCGGCGGCACGTTCAAAGCAGAATGCGAGCACTTCGACCCTTCGCTCCTCCCTCAGGAGCTCACGGAAGGGATCGGGGGCTGGGTGCACGAAGCAGGGTACCCGGTCAATCTCTCTCGCCCGGACCTCGTCGTGGTCGCTGTCGCGACGCCGGATGGGATCGATGTGGGCATCGACATGGTCGGAACGTCGCTTGCGAAGCGAGATTGGCGTGTCATGCTCTCCAGCCGCAGCATCAAGGCGACGATCGCCGCAAGCGCGGCAATCTACGCCCAGCTCGAGGCGAAGCACCGGGTGCTCGACCCATTCGGAGATGACGGCTCTCTCGCTATCGAGGCGGCGATGCTCCTCTCCGGTGCGAGTCCGCGCAAGCTCGGCCGTGTGTTCGCATGTGCGCGGTTCCCTGCCATCGATGAGCAGGCATGGAGGCGGCACAAGGAACAGATCGACACGCGGACCCGCGATGGGACGGGAGTCATCGTGTTCAGCGACACGCTGCGGGACATGAAGGCGGTACGCACGAACGCGAAGCTCGCCGGTGTGGACAAGATCATGCACAGCACCCGCGTGTCAGTGGACTGGGTCGAGGCGAAGATCGAGGAAGGGAGTGTGGATCGCATCCTCACAGCGCCGATCACGAGCGGCAAGGTGATAGGGCCGGACCGTGCGATGAAATTCGCCGATCAGCTCTTTTGGCAAGCCACGTTCGTGCTCAAGAAGAACGGCACGATGACCTGTTTGACGGAGAAGCCGCAAGAACTGGTCGCTGCGGCAACGGAGCACGGTTTCGTGCTGCGCGATCGCCGGGATGTGCGTATGGGACAGCGATCCCTCGTGATCGTCACGTACGTCCGGGGGAAAGGTTGAAGTACCGCAGCGTGTGCGAGCAGCAGATGGAGGGATGAGACGGATGGTTGATTGCGACCTGTGCGGAAAAAGTCCTGTTGTCGGGATCAATGAGATCGAGGGAGCGCGTATGAACGTGTGCGCTGCCTGCAGCGGTCACGGCAAGACGATCAAGCGCGTGGGTGGCGCTACCGCCCCCGATCCTTGGACGATCAGGAGATCGCGGCCCAAAACGGAAGGTCCGATGAGCGAAGCGCAGGTCCGGCCTGATCTCGCTGCGGTATTGCGCAAGGCACGTGAGCGTTCCGGCATGACGCAAGAGCAGTTCGCAGCGAAGCTCGGCGTCAAGCTCAGCGCGTATCATCACTACGAGTCCGGTTCCGGGACGCCCGATCATGAGACCGCACATCGGATGGAACGGGCAATCGGGACGCCGCTTGTCGGCGTGATCCGGACGTCGAAAGACGAACCGATGACGCCCAGCGCGCCGAAGGGAGAGCCGACACGGGGTGTGACGATCGGCGATCTCCTACGGCGTGAGTGAGTGCTGCCCAGAACGCCGGATGTAGTACCAGAGCGACACACTGTCATCGACTGTGATCGCGACGAACCGTTCGGTGTTAGGCAGGAGGAAGAGCATCCCCTCGTCTGAACGCGTGAACAGCCCGTGGCGCATCTCCTTGGTGATGAGCACGAACGATGTGTCTGTCCGCTCAAGCAAGTCATAGGTTTCCTGCGCGTCCCGCACGAGGAAGGATCGTGTGATGTCCTCCTGAGACGCATCCGATGACAACGCAGGCGACCGGCCCGAGTAGTAGATGACCATCGACGAGAGCGACGGATCGGTGAGAACGCCACCTGGCCGGCGCTGCTCACCGATGTAGGTGAGGACGCTCACGAGGCGATCGCTTGGCTGCTCGTGGGCGATATCACGCACGGTCGTGATGATGGTGAAGATGCTCGCGCACACGATGATGACGAGCAGCACCTGACGCAAGAGCTCCAGATCCCATCGCCTCCTGACCATCGCCAGCACGCCGCGGGCGGCGAGCAAGGAGATGAGCAGGGACGCGAAGAGCGCGAACGTCGGGATCAGCAGCAGCAGCACGATCGTGAGCAGCAATGCGCCCCACGCGTGCACCGGGCGCGTCGCCGTGTGCGCACCATAGGCCGCGAGGATCACCGCGAACACGCTCACACCGCCGGCGACACCGAATTCCGCAAGCACGCGAAATGAGGGGGATATCCCGCCAAACAGGGTGAGTGCATGCCCCGTCCATGCGAAGGACCAGAGATACGCGGCCGCAATGGCAAAGACCCCGGCGATAGCGCCGGTGCGATCACGCTCGAAACCGCGTATCGCAGAAAGGACGATCGCGAGCGCGACACCGGGAAGCGGCGCGAGGACCGTGCCAAGGGCGATCAGGAGCGCTTGGCGCCACCGCCGACCGCCGTCAAGCAGCGCGAGCAGGAACAGCAGCAGCGCGAGCAAAGGCGCGCTGTGCCGTGTGCCGGCGACGAGCAATGGGGGCGATATCGCGAGGGCGATGCCGGCGATGCCGGCGAGCGGCGCGCCGAAACGCGGTGTGAGGAACGCAACGAATGCGAGCAGAGCAGCGAGGCCTATCGCCATCGGGAGCAGCCATCCCAGGTTCACCATCTGGGCGATGGAGAGCAGCAGGTCATAGGGTGTCGGCATATCCGTGCCGTAGGAGATGCGCACGAGCGCATCGTAGCTCTCGGAGCCTGGAAGCGTCGGCCAGCCAGCGTACGCGCGCAGGCCAAGCGGGATCAGCAGGACCGCTGCGATGCACACGGCGGCCGTGACGACAGACCATCTCGGGACCGCACGCGGATCGCGATCACGTCGTCTGCCGCTCATCCGTCGCCTCCGCTCGAGCAGCGGACCGTGTAGATCGTCGATTCGCCGATCCGGGAGACATCGATGCACGTGGTCGGTTCGACCAGGATCGCTGCCCGGTCGTAGGACCGTTGCGCATCAGAGGAGAAGAGGATGTGGGTGAACCCGAGCTTCTGTGCCTTGCTGGAGATGGTCGAGGCGAAGCGTGCCGTGTAGACCGCGTCGATATCCGCGAGAAGCTCGTCGCCATTGCGCACGAGCACGAAATCATTGTCCGTGAGCGTACGCCTGCCGGCGATCTGCTGGAACGCGGCGGCCTCCCTGACGGTCGTCAGGAGCACCGCATCTCGCGGTAACGCATCGCGCAGCACGAGGAATGCCGACACATCGCTGTCGCTTGGAGCGTTCGCAAGCGCCGAACGCGCGTTGGCGAGCGACGGGATCACCGCAGTCAGGAGAAAGAGCAGCGCGAGCACGACAGCCGCCGGATAGATCAGCCACGGCGCCTTCGTGCGCGTGAGGTACTGCGCGCTCACACGTAGGCCATGGGCGGCCATGACCGAGAGCAGCAGGGTGAGCAGCATGACGCCGACCTGGAACTCCAGCACGCGCAGCACGAGGCATGCGACTGTCGCGAGGATCGCGCCGAGCACACCGAGTGCGACACGCACACGGTGCTCGAAAAGCGCGTGGTACGCACCAAGCACACCGAAGAGGAAGGTGATGACCCCCAACCCATACAGGAGGGAGAGGAGCGACACGTTCCCGAACGCCGCGTTCGCATAAGCT
>CAYNGK010000025.1:0-3848 GCA_964396935.1 uncultured Methanosarcinales archaeon
TTTTGCTCGATCAGGTCGCCGATGCGCTGCGCTGCCTCGATGACGTGCCCATCGATGATGACGCCTTCCCGGATGCGTTTGATATCCTCTTCCTCGGCCTTGCGGTCAAGCGTCGCCTCGTAGGTCTTGGCGACGTTGAATGACGGGTGCATGATGCGGTTGGCGAAATCGCCATCGTTCGTCAGGAGCAGCAGTCCTGTCGTATCGGTGTCAAGACGGCCGATCGGGAACACGCGACCGTGCTCGTGGATGAGCTCAAGGACGTTCTTTCTCGCCCACGGATCGGCAACGGTCGTGATGTACCCGCGCGGCTTGTGGAGCATGAGGTAAATCTTGCGCTCGGGTTTCAGGCGGATGCCTTGGACCATCACCTCATCCGTCTGCGGATCGACATCGCGGCCGATGGCAGCGACCTCGCCGTTCACGCGCACATGCCCGGCGATGATCATCTCCTCAGCCTTGCGGCGGCTCGTGAGACCGGACTCGGCGATGAACTTCTGGAGGCGGATGGGCATATCACCCACGGGACGACCGGGGAGTTTATATACTCGCGGGTCCGGGTCCAGAGTGGGTTTTGGAGGCCAAAAATGGACATCCTCGGAGTCAATGCGCTTGCTGTCATCATCACCGCACTCATCTCGTTCGCGTTCGGCGTGCTGTGGCACTCACCCGTCCTGTTCCTCAAGCAATGGTTGCGCCTGATGAACATCTCCGAGAAGGAAATGAAGAAAGCGAAGGCGAAAGCCAAAGACATGAAGCCAACATACGCGATCGCGTTCCTCGCGAATCTCGTGCTCGTCTGGAGCATCGGATTCATCCTCCTGCTCACTGGCGGCTACGGCGCAGCGGCAGGGCTGATCATCGCTTTCGCGTGCTGGCTCGGCTTCGTCGCGACGATCACCCTCAACAACGTGCTGTGGGAAGGCAAGAGCTGGGCACTATGGCGCTTCAACAACGCCTACTACCTGGTGCAGTTCCTGCTCGTTGGCGCCATTATGGGCGCTTGGGCTTGAACGAGAGTTCCGTGGTAGTCCAACCGGCGCGTCACCGCTGAATTCGCGCCCGCACGTTTTTAACCTCCTCCTGTTCTTCCACGCGCTATGCACTGGGATCTGGTCTTCCCCAACGGCAACGAGGAACGGCTGCTTGAGATGGCAGAACGCTTAGGTTTCTCCGAGCTCATGCTCTGCTACGAGCTGAAGGATCCGCTGCTCAAGGAGCGCGCGAAGGAAGTGGCGAAACTCTCCACGCCGAAAGTGAAAGCGGCATTCGCCATCATCGTGGAGAACCAGCAGGACGTGGCGAAGGCGAAGCACCTCGCGACGCACATCATCGCCACGCCGTTTCCTGCAGCGTTCGAGGACAAGCGCGTCACGCACGTGATCGGCATCGAGCGCGGGACGCGCGACGACTTCCTGCATCACCGCAACAGCGGCCTGACGCAAGTGTCCTTGCGCGAGTGCGCGCGCACGGGCAAGACGGTTCTCGTGGACGCTGGGGCGCTCCTGGACGGCAAGCGGCACCCGGCGGTGGTCTTTGGCCGGATGCTCCAGAACAACGGATTCTACCGCAAGGAACCGGATGTGCCGGTGCGCGTCATCAGCGGCGCAGATACGCCGCTCCGTATGCGCGCGCCACGTGATCTGCAGGACCTGCTGCATCTACAATGAATCTAACGAACGAAGAATTTCCTCATCAACCATTCATAAGAGAGGTTCTTCTTCCGGTCCGGGATCTCGATAGAATGGTCTTCTGCCGCCGACTCCGCCACCACCACCGCCACCACCGCTACTGCCACCAGTGACGGCTTCACATACGCTGTTCGTGCAGATGCCGCTGCAGCACGCCGTAGAGGACGCGCAGGCCCGGCCCGCCATCGTACAAACGCCAGGAGTCGAGCCGGATGAACCGGCAGTAGACGCGTTCACTGGCGTGCAAATTGGGATCTTCAGATCAAGGCCAGAGCAGGACTCGTGCATATTGGAAGCGGTGCAGTGCCAGCAGCGGTCATCCGCTTCAGAGAGTCCGAAGCCACTCGTGTCAACACTTGGATCCCCATCGAACACCCATTCAGAACCTTCGACCGTGAGGAACACGCGCAAATTGTAATCGTTCTTGTGTCGGTTGTACACCGTGACTTGCGGGGTGCTCGCGGTGTGGGGGCCGAAGTTCACATCCACATCGACATCATCATCGACGCACGTGTCGAAATTGCTCGTGCTCCTGACACGGATTGCTGCGTGGCCTGACTGTTCGGACACCTCAAATTTGTACACGCCTTGCTCCGCCACTTCCTTCCAAGTGGTCGGGCAAGGATTTGTGACGTTCATCGTGCCGACGCAAGAACCGGTCGCCATATCGCAAGTCTGGTTCGCTGAGCACGTGACACCGGCACAGGGATTGTGGCTGCCACCACCGCCACCACTGCCAGGACGGCTCGTGGGGCACGCGGCCTCGTCCGTCGATTCGAAGAAGTAGGACTTTCCGCAAGGCTGCGGGTACTCGACCGGGATCCACGGGTCGTTGCAAGACCCATTCGCGGCCCCCGCAGGCATACACGCGGTGTAGTCGTAACGGCAGCTCGTGCATGGTAACGTCGTGTTCTCGCTCCAGCGCGGGTCAAGCGCGCTGCACACGCTGTCCTCTTCGCACTGCTCCGCAATGCCGACGATGCCATTGCCGCACGTGTCGCCAGCGAACGGTTCGCCGGGGACCTCGCCGATACGCAGTGCAGCAGTCATGCGCCGCCAGCGGTCGACATCCGCGCTCTTGTCCGCGTCAAGCGGTATGGTGATGAGCTGTGTCCGATCCCCGATCAGGTACGTGCCGTCCTCAGGGACGGTCTCGTTGAGGACCGTGACGAACCCGCGATACGAGAGCGACGCTTCACGCTCGAACCAGGTGGCCATCACGGTCCGGTCGGCGTCGCTGAGCAGGAACAGATGGTGGAAGCGGCGCAAGGGCACCGAAGATGTCGGGCTGGTCGTCGATTCCTCGAAACCGAACAATGAGCGGAAGAATCCGCCGATGCGCTCAAGAAGCGTCGTGTCGAATGCGTCGATCGCCGAGCGGCTCACGATGAGGAACACCGTGCCGGTCTGCGCGTGGTAGTACGCGTACGTGCGCATCCCATCCACCGCGTCCGGGCATTCTTGGAACTCGGCGCGCGTCGTGTCCACGCTGTCGCACGCGTGCGGATCGATGTCCGACTCCTCGAGCTGCAGCGCGTACTGCGTGTCTTGGTACGTCTCAAGCACCGTCGACTCGATCGTGGAATTGCCGCCTTGCGAACCGACACCGAACGTGCCGAACGCGACATCGTCCTCACCCAGGACGAGCGCGCAGTAACGGTCACCTGCATCGGCAGGCTCTTCGCCCGGCGGCGTGATGAGGACCTCGTTCGCCGGGCCGCAGTCGAGGACCGCACGGCCGCCTTCCTGGGCGGCGGCGTCAGCGAGCGTCGCTGCGAGGAATGCGAGACGGCCGTCGTCCGAGCCGAAATCGGCGCCGTCAGGGCCGGTCTGGTTGTAGCTCGCACCTGCTTGGACCCCTTCCACTCGCAGGCCGGAGAACGTGAAACCGGACGGCCGGAAGTAGAGCTGGCCGGGGTAATCCCTGTACCAACCGAACGCGACCGTGAGGTCGCCGGCGAGCTGATCCATCGTGATGGGATTCGTGGCGTCGTTGTTGATGCGGCCGCCGACCGTCATGACCGGCGTGCCGCCCTGGCTCACGACCGCGTACGTCTCCTCATCCGCGAGGTCGTACACGTACTCGACGTGGTACGTACCGGGAGCGAACGCGAGCTGGCCGGTCGCGATGTGCGTCAGGCCTCGTCCGTACAGGAT
>CAYNGK010000025.1:3858-18565 GCA_964396935.1 uncultured Methanosarcinales archaeon
GGATGACCATCCCTTCAGGCGGCATACGGATGTCCAGATACGCGAACATCTTGTCGCTGCACGCGCGCTTCACCCACAGCGTTGGCGTGAAGGAACTCGCCGGGAGGATGTCGTTGATCTCCATGTCGAAGCTCACGATGAGCTTCTCGAGGGATTGGTTGTTCGAGACGTTCACGATCGACACGCTCTCGGGGCACCAGATGAGCGCACCGCCGCAATCCTGTGGGACGAAGCTCCAAGCGGACGGTTCGAACAGGACGAACGGTTCGGGATCGGCGGTCTCGGGCTCGAAACCGCTGCTGTCTTGCGTGTACTCGCGCCAGGAACCGGGAAGAGCCGTGCCGGGTGTTGTACCCCCGTCGGTGCAGGTAGCGCCCGTGGTGGCCTTGACCGTGAGACCGTTGATACTCCATCCGTGCGGCGATACTGCTGGCGCATCGGATACTGTTGCGCCGCCGAGTTCAGCACTCAGGCGCGTCAAGTGCGCCGCGTCATAGGGGACGCCGTTGCGTATCGTCTTGGTCTGGCCTGCACCGGTGATCGTGAGCACGGATTCTCCGGTATTCGTATCGAGCTTGATGTTCACGTGGTAGGTCTGTCCTTGTTCGAACGGCATGTTCTCCTTGATGTCGTTGTAGGTCTCGTGCCCTTGTCCGAGCGCGGTCCTACCGAAGAAGATGATCTGCGTCGGATCGGATGCTCCTCTTTTCATAACAGCGGCGCCCAGGAGATACCCGCCGCTCACGCCTGGCTGATCCGGGCGGTGCAGCCCAAAAAGCATGTATTCGCAACGCTCAGGACCGGAACCGCAGGTGATATCGCTACGCCAGGGGCCGACCGTGAAGTCGAAATCAGCTTCGACGAAATTGATAGGTCCTTCAAGGGTGGAGGGGATGAACTTGTCCTCTTGAGTCGCGCTCACCGTGAAACCGGCATCGGTGATGATCGTCTGCGGTGTCCCGGGCGTGCAGGTCGTGCCGCCACCGGTACCGTTGATCGGCTCACCGCCGCCTGTGACTTCCATGTTGCGGTACACCCACCCGGTCGGGACCGCTTCGTGCGTGCCGCTTGCGTCGGACAGGTCGTGATCGAATCCGAATTCGGCACGCAATCCTTGGGCGGCGATGGCGGCCGTGCCGCTGCCGATGGCGGTCTGGTAGGGATTGAGCCCTTCGACTTCGTAGCGGATGGTGTTGGCGTTGGCATCGATCGTGACGCGTACGTGCGCGGTCTCGCCAGGACCCAGACCCCAATTGGGCCGCGGTCCCTCATTATAGACTGCGGCGGCGGTTGAATCGTAATCGGTTCGCGCAAGCAGGATCGCCTTGCCGTTCGTGAGGATACCGAATTGCCCGATGAGCTCGCCGCTCGATTCGCCAAAGAACGTCGCGAGCACAACCATCCGATCCCCGCGCATCGCGCCACCAGTCACATCGAATTCGATCGTATAGACACCAGCCGCGCCAGTCTCGAGATTCACGACGTGACCGGGAGCGGCGGTGAACGGACCCGGATCGCTTGATGCGGCGAGAGTGAGCGACGCGCTCAAGAGCGCCAAGAGCACCAGGAAGACACCACGCACCCGCATAGGTGCGGTCCCGCGACGCGATGTTTATAAGGATTTCGTCGAGAGGAAACGGGTGTCTTGACCGTTTTGCGCCGTGTGAACGGAGATACCTCAACAGCGCAGGAAGAAACTTTATAAGCGGATGCCGCCGCGGGTGTCGTATCATGCAGCCTCAAGGTATGCGCCATCTATGGGTGTATCGCCTTGTGGGTGCGCTATTCTTCGCGTTCGACACCATTACGGCCGTCGATACGCGCAAGAGTTGCGCGTCGACTGCCTGAGAACCGCGGAAAAAACGACCGCGGGGATCGGGCAGGACGCGCACATCACACGTCTTGACTCGACCCACCCGCGTTCGTTCCTGCGTCAGAAACGAGGTGGAACGGTGAGGTGTACGGATTGCGAAGAGGAGATCACGAACCCGTTATGCCCGTCGTGCGTGCACGACGGGGTGCGGCAGTGGCTGCTTGAGGCCGGCGAGACGCGTCTCGCGCATAGCGCGCGTGCGATCGTGTCGGGGCTCGACGCCGATGGCGAAGTCATCTGCGTGCATTGCGGTGCGTCGATGCGCATCTGCGCGTACTGCGTGACGAAGGAGCTCTTCCATCTCGTCGCGCGCAAGCCTGCACTCGTGCCGGCGTATCTCGCGCTCTTCAATTTCGATTTGGAGCACTTAGGATGGGAGCGCGACGCACGCGCGTACCTTGACGAGGGGTGAACAGGGCTATGGAACAGGAACAACCAGCGCAACAACAGCAGAAACCCGACTTCGTCGCGTGGGTGCGGGAGTTACGCACGCGCACAGAAGGGGCAATCGCACCAGAAGAGGATCGTACGTGGGTCCGGTTGGGGCAGTTGCCAAGTCGGGGCAATCCTTGATTTTTGTCTCTTTTCTTTTTGTTTGTCAAACAGCAGTCAATATTCCATAGGGAAAATAAAAAGGGTTCTCGTCGTTATGACCTGTCCGGAGGTACAAGACATTCATATAACGCCGTATTAAGAACCCTATATAAATCGTATAAAAGCATTTATAAATGTGGCTGAGGTCCCGAAGTCAGGGGAAAAACACCCCGCAAAGGTTTGGGGGTACCAACCATGGCTGACAAGAAGAAGGCGACCAAGCCCGCGGCGACCGCGAGCTCCCACGGAACGGTCGATGAGAGCGCGATCCAGATCGTGAACATCGTCGTCTCCACGAGCCTCGAGCACGACATCCCGCTCGAGAAGATGGCCGCGGTCTTGCCGAACACCGAGTACAACCCGGAACAGTTCCCAGGACTCGTCATCCGGATCAAGGATCCCAAGACGAGCGCGCTGGTCTTCAGTTCCGGCAAGGTCGTCTGCACCGGCGCCCGCACGCTCGAGAAGGTCGAGGAATCGATCGAGAAGATCATCGAGAGCCTCAAGCGCATCAACATCGACATCAAGATCAAGCCGAAGATCACTGTGCAGAACGTGGTCGCGTCGGGTTCGATCGGGATGGACCTGAACCTGAACAAGCTCGCGATGAAGCTCGACAACACCGAGTACGAACCCGAGCAGTTCCCAGGACTCGTCTACAAGCTCCACGAGATGAAGGCGACCTTCTTGCTGTTCAGCAACGGCAAGATCGTCTGCACGGGCACGAAGAGCCGCGAGCAGGTCATGGCCGCGGTCCAGCGCCTCGTCGTCATCCTCAAAGGCGTGATGTAAGGTTCTTTGTTTTACTCTCTTTTTTCCGATTCTTCTCGAACGCGCACAAGAAAGTACTCAGCAGAGCCCTACAGGCGCTTGCTGACAACACAAGACCCATATGAAGAAAGACAGCAAACACCCTTACGAAAAGAGAGAATACCAAGTCTTGCCATACGATCCGCGTTGGGTTCGCCAGTTTGAAGAATACGCGTCGCGCATAAGACGCATATTCGACGACGAGGTCCGTATCGAGCATATCGGGAGCACGTCCGTACCTGGACTGTCTGGAAAACCTTGTGTCGATGTACTGGTGATCGTGCATAACTTGAACATCGTTGAAGATCGCATCGACGCGATGGAACGCGCGGGTTTCACATACGCCGGCCCGTTCGTGATGGAGCATTCTCTCTTGTTCAGAGAGATGGAAGGGAACACCGTGCTCGCCAACATCCATTTCTTTCCGGCCGGACATATACACATCGAAGAGATGATCGCCTTACGCGATTACTTACGCACCCACCCGTACGAAGCAACGGCGTATGCGGATCTCAAAAATCGATTATACGCTCAGCATCCGCAGGAGTACGCCGCATACCGCAAAGAGAAAGATGAGCATATGGAAGCTATGAAGAAACGAGCGTCGCGGTGGCACAACGGCGCTCACGAACAAAAAATACGGACGTGAAGTCTCTCAACGTCACGCACCCATTACCCGTCTGCGCGATCGTAAGGAGGCACGATTGTCCAATACTTCCAGTGAGGTTGCTCCAACCAGGAATGGAATCGCACATCCACCCGTCCTTTGAAGGTGATCTCAAGGAGGTGTGCGTCCAGCATATGGCGCAGGATCGACCGTCGCGGTTCGGGGAGCGCTGGATCGTACGGGTTTTCGCCCGTTCCGAGCATCACCATACGCCCGATGCCGTCTGGTGTCGGCATGATGCGTTCGTACGCGAGCGAGAATCCCTTATCGTAGCTATCGAGCGGGAAATGGAATACTTCCTCACGATCGACGAGCAGATGCAACCCGCTCTCGTCCTTGCGGAAATCGAGCGTCTTTCCCTCAAGCGACACGTTGACCTTCGCCATTCCTTGCGCGCTATATTTCCCATCCGCCCTCACGCCACCGCAATCGCGGATGTACAGGCGTTCTGGTGTATAGTGGTCCAAGCAGAGCTGCAAGTTCAGGACGTCATCTTCCTTCGGCATCCAGTACTGTTCCACAGGGCACAGAGAACTCGAGCAGTATAAATGCGTTCTTGTCGACGTGCGGCGTATCTGTGCGAACCCCAGCACCACAGCCGAAGAGTGCCGATAGCATTTTATCCCACGCGCACATGTGCACACTATGGACTGCAGGATCTTCACGCTCGCTGTCGTATTGCTGCTTACCGCCTGCGTTGTCGAGAACACCGAACCCAAGCAGGAAGCGCAACCCATAGTCGAGACGGAAGGAGCGCCGCAAGCGCCGACACCGCCGCAACCTGTCCGTTGGGAGTGCGACGAGCCGCGACCGACACGCTGCACGACCCAGACCGCATCGGTGTGCGGGAGTAACTCGGCAACGTACCGCAACGACTGCTATGCGTGTCGCGACATCGCGGTCGCGTGGTATACGGAAGGAGATTGTGTATGAGCGATGAGGGCGAACCTCTCGAACAGCGTTGCGCGACCGATCGCGCGATCGACCCTCCTGTCTGGACGCCGGACGAGACCTTCCTGCAATTCCTCGCACAACTGCCGCAACGCAACCCAGTCGGCGAGAGCGCTGCGCACTGCGTGATGACGCTGATGCGCCGTGGCACGCCCCTGGGGCGTGAGCTGTACGAGAACTCGCTGCGGCACTTCCAGGACCGGTACGCGCTCTACTTGCGCGTCAAGGACCAGACGCGACAATGACCAGTGCGTACTACCTCTAGAGCGCCTAGGAAGGCGGTTTACACAGGAAACAGGGGGGGCACTGGTCATACAGGCACGATGTGCTTTTAACGTCGGGCATTTCCCAATAGGCACGTGGAACTTCCCGAGCAGATCCAGACGTTCCGTGATTTCCTCGAAGTGAACGAAGGATATCTCGCGGAATTGCACGAGCAGGTGCGTCGCGGCAATGCGTGGCTCGCCGTGCGATTCGATGATCTCGCGCGCCACAACCCGACGCTCGCGGAACTGCTTCTGGAACAGCCAGAAGATGTGCTCAAGGCATTCCAGATAGCCATCGACAAGATGGACTTGCCACGCTCATCAGACGCGGAGGCGCCCAAAATCGAGCCGCGGGTTATGGACCTACCCGCGCAGCATCGCGTCTCGATCCGCCAGATCCGTAGCAAGCACCTCAACCGCTTCATCCAGTTCTCCGGTGTCGTGCGCCAGAAGAGCGAAGTTCGCCCGCAGATGACGAGTGCGCGCTTCGAGTGTCCTGCGTGCGGGAACATCATCCCTGTCCTGCAGCTCGACCAGAAATTCCAGGAACCGACGCGCTGCGGGTGCGGGCGCAAGGGGAAGTTCAAGCTCCTCTCGAAGGAGCTCGTGGATGCGCAGAGCATCACCCTTGAGGAAGCGGCCGACGAGCTTGACGGCGGCGAACAGCCCAAGCGCCTGAAGCTCTTTTTGAAGAACGATCTCGTCGCGCC
Organism: uncultured Methanosarcinales archaeon; assembly: GCA_964396935.1. Lineage (GTDB taxonomy): Archaea > Nanobdellota > Nanobdellia > Woesearchaeales > UBA525 > UBA525. The sequence goes on from CAYNGK010000025.1 coordinate 9,730, forward strand.
GCTCACGGACAAGCGCACGAATCCGGGCTCGAAGATCACGGTCGTGGGCATCATCAAAGAGGTCCCGATCGTCCTGCAGACCGGCGGACAGAGCACGCGGTTCGATCTCATACTGGAAGTGAACGCGCTTGAGAGCGTGCAGGAGGATTTCACCGAGATCAACATCTCACCCGAGCAGGAGCAGGAGATCCGCGAGCTCTCGCAAGACCCTGACCTGTTCGAGAAGCTCGTGTCCTCTATCGCGCCGAACATCTACGGCCACGAGCCGATCAAGCAGGCGCTGCTGTTACAGATGTTCGGCGGCGTGCACAAGGAGCAAGCGATGGGCGTGCGTGCGCGTGGCGACATCCATATGCTGCTCATCGGCGACCCCGGTTCTGGCAAGTCGCAGCTGCTCAAGCGCGTGAGCGCTATCGCGCCAAAAGCGCGCTTCGTCTCAGGGAAGGGGGCTTCGGGTGCTGGCCTCACCGCGGCGGTTGTCAAGGATGACTTCCTCAAGGGGTGGGCGCTCGAGGCGGGAGCGTTGGTCCTCGCGAACCGCGGTCTCGTGTGCATCGATGAGCTCGATAAGATGAGCGAAGAGGATACGAGCGCGATGCACGAGGCATTGGAGCAGCAGCAAGTATCCATCAGCAAGGCGAACATCCAGGCAACACTGCGTTGCGAGACGACAGTGCTCGCGGCAGCGAACCCGAAGTTCGGCCGTTTCGACCCGTACGAGATCATCAGCAAGCAGATCGACCTCCCGCCCGCCCTCCTGTCGCGTTTCGACCTCATCTTCCCCGTACGCGACCTGCCGGATCGCACGAAAGACGAAAAGCTCGCTTCGTTCATCCTCACGCGTCACAAGGAGAACCTCGAGGTGCACGAGGTCATCGTGCCAGAGAAGATCCGCACGTACATCGCGTACGCGCGCCAGCGCTGCATCCCGCGATTGACGGACGCTGCCATCCTGGAGATGAAGGAGTACTATGTGAAGATGCGTGGCGGCGATGACTCGCCGCAAAGCGAGACGCAGCTCAAGCCCGTCCCCATCACCGCGCGCCAGCTCGAGGCGTTGATCCGCCTCTCGGAGGCTTCGGCGCGCATGCATCTGTCGGATCGCGTCACGAAGCGCGACGCGCAACGCGCGATTGAGCTCGTGCACTATTGCCTGCAGCAGATCGGGATGGATCCCGACACGGGCAAGATCGACCTGGATCGCGTGACAAGCGGCATCGGGGCTGCGCAGCGCAGCCACATCGCGGTCGTGAAGGAACTCATCAAGGAGATGGAGAGCACCGTCGGCAAGGCGATCCCCGTCGAGGATATCATCCGCGAGGCGGGTATCCGCGGTGTTGCCGACTCGACGACCGAGGACGTGCTCGAGAAGCTCAAGCGTTCAGGCGACATCTACTCGCCCAAGCACGGGTTCATCAGTCGGACGTGAGAAAGAAATTCACCTACATGAGATATCTCTGAGCTGGCTCTTCGACAGAGCTGAATAAGTCATTGTGGCTGCGATAGAACGACAATGCCTCGTCAAGTTTTTCATCAGGCACACGAGCGTAATAAATTCTCGCGAAGCTAGGGATACGCGATTCGGGTGCTAAACGGGTTGCACCATACGTTTGAAGCACATCATCTATGGATTTTGCATTGACGCCCTCCCGCAAGATCATCGTCACAACCTTCATATCTGCTCCTTAGGCGGCGTGTTATAAAAATCTTCTCAAGACAGGTTCTCATTTAAACGCGTCCGCAACGGTTAAGAATCACGGGGAATCCCGCTCTGGTTATGGCTCCCCAGTACGCGCGGCAGACGGCGATCCCAGTCACACTGGGCGAGCTCGCTGCCGGCACGTGGACGCAAGGTGAAGGGATGGAGCCTAGCGGTGTGCGTTGCGTGCGCGGGTTCGTCTCGCGCGCGTCTGTCATCGGCGTCATCGTCAGCAAAGATGAAGGTGGGTACCGCTTGGATGACGGCACGTCGACAATGAGCGTGCGCTCGTTCGACGCCCCGGCTCCGATGCTCGCGCGCGCTATCGGCGATGTCGTGCAGGTCATCGGACGGCCGCGCGATTACAACGGCGAGCGATACCTCGTGCTTGAGATCTGCAAGCAATTGCGCTCAACTGCGTGGGCGCAGTACCGGCGCAAGGAGCTCGCGCTCTTCGCGGGCATCGCGCCAGCGCCGCAATCGACGATCCTACAGGATGGTGAGGTGGTGGTAGAGGTCCCCGCGTCAGCGGGGAAGAACCCGTACGAGACGGTGCTCGACCTCGTGCGTGAGCTCGACACCGGTGGTGGCGCCGATGTCGACGAGGCATTAGCGCGCTACGGCAAGCCGGACGGCGAAGAAGTTGTGCGCTCATTGCTTGAGGACGGTGAGATCTTCGAGTTGCGCCCGGGGAAAGTCAAGGTGCTTGAGTAATTCACGGGCCGTACGTGAGCGGCAGAGCGAGCTGCAGACGATGCTCGCGTGTGAGCGCGTCGAACGAAGGGGTTGTGCGGTACTTGTCGAGAACGTCGAGCAGCGTGCTGTTGAGGTGCCGTCGGCGCCATGCGTGGTCACTGGAGATCGTTTCTAGATCGTTGACGATCGGATGGACGATCCCGACCGGTCGATGATCCCTTCCTTGCGGCAGGAGGTACCGGTCGAGCGCGTCACGCACGCAAGCGGGGAACGATGAATCGTGCAGCATCTCGAGTATGAGCGACGCGTTGCTGGCGCACGGTTCGACACCGAGCCGCTCGCAGGTGAGAGCAAGGATGGTGGGGGTCGGGTCTTCCATAGCGAGACAGGGTGTGACGGCTTCTTATCCTTTTCGTGCCTCAGAAGAACACCGGCGTGACCCACACTTCGAGGATACCGGCGATAAAGCAAATCAAGAGTGAGATGAGGATGAGGTCCGCGCTGTCCAAAAGCACGTGCTCGAACTTGCGCGTGCCCATATCGTGGCGCACGACCGCGATCGAGATGATCCCGCCGGCCAATCCCGCGACGAAGTACGCGAGGATCTCCGGCACGCCGTGGATCGCGTAGCGCATAAGCGCGTACCCGAGGATCTGGGCGTTCCCGCCCAAAAACGCGAGACCGGTGTACTCCGCGGCCTTGTCCAGGCCGCTCTTCACGATCGTGCCCATCGCGGTGCCGATGACGGTCGCGTTCCACGTCAGGACGAAGATCGCGCCGGCACCGTACAGGAAACTAAACAGGATGCAGAACACGAGCACGCGCACGTTGTTGAGGAAGATGCGCGAGAACGCACCCATCTGGTCGCTGATGGTACCGGTAGCCGCGCCGTTGATGCTCGTGATCGTGTCACGCTGCGCGCTGAACAAGGCGCTGGACATCCCGCTTGGGAGGAACGCGTACGCGAGCATGAACGCGACGGTCATCCCGACGAACAACCACACCATACTGCTGAGCGCCTTGCTGTGCTCCTTGAGCAGCCACGACTCCGCGTATCCTTCGAGGTCCTTCTCCTCTTCGACTTGCGTGAGCTGGTACACGAGCGGCAGCGCAGCCATCGTCGCGAGGAACACCATCGTCATCGAAGGATTGCTCCTGAACACGAGATAGGCGAGGAACACCGCGACGGTCGCGTAGATGAACCCGAGGAACATCGTCTTCCACGGGGTCTGCTCCGCCTGGAACGGGGTGAGGATATTCTCGAGGACCATTGCTGTCACGCGTTGATTGCTGTTGGTTTCCCTTCGTGCTGCCTTGGCGCACACCCGAGGCCCGAGCGCTCGGGGACGGTGGGGTCCCCGACGATGCGAGGGACGAGACCGTGCCGCGAGGGACGAGCGACAAGAGCGCCGCAGCACGCATCCCGGAGAAGGGCGTTTTTAAAGGTTCCCCGACGGCATCGTTGAGGGAGCGAAAAGCTTAATAGTAAGTGTATACTACACACTTATTGGAGGTCACACATGGCACGCACCCCGAAGGAACTCACGGAACTGCTCCTGAAAGAACGCGCCGACGAGGTATCGGCGATCGAGGAGCGCATCGATCGGATCCTGATGAGCCGACGATACGACAGCGACATCATCCAAGCGAAGGACCTCGGCGAAGGTATGCTGCGCGACGTCATCATCGACCGATACCGCGCCGCCGGGTGGGATGTGAAGGAGCACTACGAGAGCGGTGACTACACGAGCGACGGATACCACTACTACCGATTCAACCCCAAGAAAGGAGGTGCTGTGTGAAACCCCTACCGCCGCGCGGATACCGCACCGAAGCGCCGGCACGAAGCGCACGCACGTTGCGCGACGACGACGCACCCGATCCGTCGAATGATCCGCGCGTGCAGGATGCGCTCGAGCGCCTCTATCGCTCGCGAGCGCCCGAACCTGACTACGGTCCGATGGGCTCGAGCGGCAGGCCCGAGACCGAAGATGCGTGGGCGTACCGCGTGAGCGAACGCAGGGACGCGCTGCGCGACCTCAAGGATGTGCTCGACGGCTATCCGAGCGGCTGGGACGAATCTGATCGGTTCCACTGACTGTACACGTAGCGGAATCCATAAGAAACCCGCGAGAACCCCAACGAAACAGACGTGCAACATATGGCAATCACACCAAAAGAGCTGGAGAAGCACATCGTCGCCGACGAGGCGAAACTCACGGAACTGGAGTCGATAGTCGACAACATCCTGATCGAAGCCACGAAGCAAGGGAAAGAATACCCGTTGCGGGTGAATTACGGCAAGCTCGGGAGCGGGCTGTATGAGAAGACGATGCTCAAGCGCTATCGCGCGAAAGGCTGGACGGTCGAGGAGAAAGCAGACCACAGCAGCGACAGCTACGGCAGCGAGTATTGGTACGAGTTCACCCCCAAGAACCACAAGCGCGGATGAGCCGTTCTTCGTCGACACCCACCCCGTAACTTTATAAACGGCTCTGGGTTCCCACACCCTATGCCAACCTACGAGGAGATGCTCGAACGCGCGAAGGAGATCCTTCCCGATGAAGCGACGGAGACGAGCCGTTTCGAGATCCCCAACGTCAAGGGCCACGTCGAGGGCGTGAAGACGATCATCAACAACTGGACGCAGATCGCTGATGCGCTGCGCCGCAAGCCCGAGCACCTGCTGAAGTACGTTCAGAAGGAGCTCGCGACACCCGGCGAGATCATCAAGGCGAGTGTCGTCTTCGGCTCGAAGATGAACGCCGGGAAGATGAACGAGAAGATCAAGCAGTACGCGGACGAGTTCGTCTTCTGCAAGACGTGCGGCAAGCCCGATACGAAGCTCACGAAGGAAGCGAACGTCTACTTCGTGCACTGCCAAGCGTGCGGCGCGAAGAACTCGGTGCAGAGCAGGATATGAGCAGCTGGTTCTTCATCGGTATTGCTGTCGCGTTAAGCGCGGTCGCCATTCTCGGAGATTACTTCCTCAAACGTGCCGGCGAAGGACCGATCAATGGCTGGCTTTTCGGCGCGGGGATGCTTGTATACGCCGCGTGCGCGTTCGGATGGTTCTATGCGTTCCGGCATATGAAGGTCTCGACCATCGCCGGGCTCTACGGGGTCGCCACCGTCCTGATGCTGACGTTTATGGGTGTCGTCGTGTTCAACGAACGCCTCACGACGTGGGAGTTCGCAGGCATCGGCATGGCCATCGGTTCCATCGCGCTTCTGGCGCGATTCGGCTGATGCGAACTGATCACGATTGACGCGCAGGTGCAGGCAAGCCCATCTCGGGGATCGGCTCTTGGGGCGAGAAGAACGAGATGTCGTCGGATTGGACACCACCAGCAAACACCGCGCCGCGTCGTAGCGCATCGCGCGCATCAAGGACTGTCTTGAGGGGTCCTGCGATACGCAGCGAGATCCGGCGATATCCGTCGCCGATCGAGAATACATCGTAAGCGCTCTTCGTGCCAGAGAATAACGGGAGCGCGATGCTGAGCGCTTCGTCCGCTTTTTGCCGCGCACGATCATCACCTTGCCAAGAGCTGGATGGCGTGCAACGATACAGCGCCCTATCGACGGGCCCCATCTTGTCGGATTCGACGTGGTGGTCGATCGATTGCTTCGCGAGCATACCGGCGTCCCAATTATCGCCTGCGACGACGAGTTCAAGGCCTTCCCACACCACGTCCTTGCGTAGGATAGACGACCCCCAGGCCTTGCGGATCGCCCATCGGTTCTCGTAGAGAACGTCGAACGCTTCGCTGAAGGGGAACTCTTCGGAACGCTTCTGGATCTCAGCATCATCGATGCACGCGTAGGCATACTTGCAGAGCGTCTGTTTCGTGCGGATGTTCTCGCGGAACTCCGTGACATTTGACGGCTTTCCAGAAACCACTGTTCGGTAGTACATTTTACAGTGTGGGGCGGTTGTTGATTTATAAGTCTAACGCCCACCACAACCCCGCCCTTGTGCCGACGAGAAACCCGACTCCGCGGCCCCCATCTCTTACACCACTCAAACCGCAACGCACAAAAAGGTCTTCCCTCGAGGCAAAACCACGATGACGGATACCGAGAAGCTTGCCGCAATCGAGCGTATCGTCCAGGAGTGGACCGATAAGCAAGGGCACGACCGTTGCTGGTACTATCCTGAGTTGTATCGCCGCATCGCCGATGTGCTTGGCATTGAACAGAAACTTCCTCCATCACTACCTCCACGAACAGAGTTCGAACACGGGTGCCGGCGATACCAAGATGAGGAGTACGGGAAGGGCAAGGAATGACGCTCATCACGCACCCCGACGGCAAGAAGCGTTGCCCCTGGGCGAACCCAAAGAACCCCGCGTACGTGCGATACCACGACACGGAGTGGGGCGTACCGATCAAGGATGACCGCGTCCTGTTCGAGTTCCTCGTGCTCGAATCCTTCCAGGCGGGCTTGAGTTGGGAGATCGTGCTCAACAAGCGCGCCGGGTTCGAACGCGCGTTCGCGAAATTCGATCCAAAGAAGGTGGCGCGATTCACGCAAGAAGACATCGTACGTCTCAAGCAGGACGCGCGAATCATCCGCAATGAGGCGAAGATTCGCGCGGCGGTGAATAACGCGCAGCGGTTCCTCGAGGTCCAGAAAGAGTACGGTTCGTTCGCCGCCTACCAATGGGGCTGGACGAAAGGCAAGGTCATCAAGAACCGCTGGAGAGATATCAAAGAACTCCCCGCGAAGACGCCGCTGTCCGACGCGATAGCGGCGGATTTGAAGAAGCGCGGCTTCAAGTTCCTCGGCTCCACAGTCATCTACGCGCACCTGCAGGCGACGGGCGTCGTGCAGGACCATCTACGGGGGTGCTGGCGATGGACTTGAGATTACGCGTCATCACACCTGGCGCGTTTGACATCCCGAACTGCGATCCGCACCTCGTGGAGTTCTCCTCGGATCTCAAATACGTGACCATCCGCGGGGATGTCATCATCGGCCGAGAAGGGCAGTTGCGCATCAATGCGAAATATGACCATGTGAGTCGCCAGCATTGCCTGCTCAAGGTGCACGGCACCGGGTGGTTCGGGATGAAAAAACGCTGGACCATCATCTCCCTGAGCGACAACGATACCGCCATCTGGGGTGGCGGCGTGATCTTCCGCATCAATCGCAACGGCATCAAGGGCGATATCCGTGACGCGGATGAGGAGCGGCGACGCCGCGGTCTCAGGTTACAGGATACGCGGTTCGAGCAGATGGACCTTGTTCCGGGGATGGGTATAATGATCACGACTGATATGAAGGCGAACCTGATGGTCGAATAGGCCACGTTCTCATCTCACGCGTCAGAAGCGTTCAGGATCCGCCCGTATGCTATGCGCAGATGCGCATCTACCTTCCCCATAAATGGGGTCCCGCCGCGATTGTCGCGTGCGATGACATAGACGGGGTGCGGATCGACCATCAGCGCGTCGGGACCGACGTCAGTCACGTCGCCGATGATTGTCGTTGTCAGATGGAACGCACGCGCGATCTGCTCGAGCGGAGCGTCGTTGTCAGGATCGGGCGTCACCTCGAGACGGACCCGGGACCCGACGTGGTGCGTGAGGAAGTACTCGCGATCGTACGTCATCTCTCCGCCGCCATCCGCGTGGCGCCCACCATCACGACGACGACAAGCGCGAGCACCATCAGGACCAGCACGATCGCGCCAGCCCCGCTCGTATCCGACTCAGCGACACGGTCGCGATAGAACCAGGATGCGAGGCCTACAGCACCAACCACGAGCAGGAGGATGGCGAGGAACCCGAACATCTTCCCTGCTTGCCCTCGTCTCACAGACGGGTCATTGGCCGGGCTGGCTCAAAAGCGTTGCGGTGGCGCGTGCCTAGAGCGAGGAGATAGACTCGATGACGCCCAACGGCAAGAGCACAACATCATCCTTCGCCTTGTCGCCTGTGTACGATCCTCGGCAGATCGTGTAGTACCCTTGCGTCCCCTGCTCGGTGGTCCAGAACCGCTTTTCTATCACGGAGCCCCTCATCGTCCAGACAGGTCTGCCACTCGGGTATCACTCACCATACGGGTCGTGCGGGAAGATCGAGTACGTGAAGCGCAACTGACGGTGCTGGACTGGCGGACCATCCATGCGTCGTTGGGGTTCGTAACCAGTATAAACGTGTTTCTAACCGAACCACGACCCCAGGCCCGTCTGCGTCTCCTTGTCCTTGCCGAACAGGTCCTCGATCTTGCGTGAGAGCAGCTCCAGGTCCTGCTGGAGGTACGCGGAGACGTTGAACTCGCGTGCAATGGACAGCGACGGCTCGAGGTACTTGATCACCGATCCTTCGCTGATCGTGAAGAGGATCTTCCCGTTGCACTTCACGCACCGGCCGATGAGCGGCGGTCGGCGGAACTTCTCGCGGAGCGGGGGGGATGAGGGGTTCGAGTGGGAT
>CAYNGK010000026.1:0-18521 GCA_964396935.1 uncultured Methanosarcinales archaeon
AACTCTTGCTTGCTGGCTTGCCAGAAGACTACGTCGACAAGGTCATGCCAAAGACGAAGGCAGCGACCAGCGACGCGAAGGGCGGCGCGAAGCCCGCTGGCAAGAAGTAGTCCGATTGCGGATCTACGAGCGGTTCCTGAAACAAGAGGCGAGAGCGCTACGGAATTGGAACGGCACGCGTACGAGACGGAAAGCTTTTAAACACCTGCCCGTTCGCCGACGTCATACCAGGATCCGCGAAAGCGGCGATCCACCTCGGTATGAGAGGAAACCCCAATGCCACACATCTCGGATATCGACCCTCGCGCGTTCAACCGCGAGGTCGCTCGCGAATTGAAGGAGCGCAAGATCACCGTCCCGCCCGCGTGGACACCGTTCGTCAAGACCGGTATGCACCGCGAGCGCGTCCCCGCTGAGAAGGAGTGGTGGCACCACCGCGCCGCGGCCGTCCTGCGCATCGTCGCAGTGAAGGGGCCGATCGGCACATCGAAACTCACGGTCCGCTTCGGCGGCCGCAAGAACCGCGGCGTCGCACCTGACAAGTACACGGAAGCGAGCGGCAACATCATCCGCAAGTGCCTGCAGCAGCTCGAGAAGGGCGGCTTGATCAAGCAGGTCGAGCGCTCCGGCCACAAGGGCCGCGCGCTCACGAAGCAGGGTGCCGAGTTCATGAAGGCGGCAGCCGAGCGCGTGCGCAAGATGAAGCCGGTCTCCCACAAGAAGGAGGAGACGCCTGAGCCGACGGAGGATGCCGCATGAGCCGCGCCATCCACCCAAGCAAGAAGAAACGCCTCCAAAAGCGCGCGTCCCAGACGAAGTGGGCGCCGTTTTGGACTGTCCCGAAGATCTACGGCAAGACCCGAAAGGTCCACCCGGGAAGGCACACTGCTGTCAAGCGCAACTGGCGTCGTTCGCGCACGAAGATCTGAGGTGACGCATGGCTACGCTTGAACGAACATACACGATTCCCCTCCGCGCCGGCTTCCGCAAGAGCCCGAAGTACTACCGTACGAACCGCGCAGTCAAGACCCTGCGCGCATTCCTCGTGCGGCACATGAAGGCGCCGGAAGACAAGATCCTGATCGGCCAGCACCTCAACGAGGAGCTGTGGCGTGACGGCATCAAGAACCCGCCCGCGCGCGTCACCGTCCTCGTGCGCAAGTTCGATGACGGTACCGTCCAGGCAGAGCTTGTGGGCAAGACGTACAAGGGTACGGTGAAGCCCGAGGCGCGCAAGGACGAGCCAGGTAACCTGCGTGAGCGCCTCCAGGCGTCGATCGGCGCGAAGAAGGAGGCGCCGGCAGCCACGCTTGAGGAGCAGGCGGACAAGGCAGCGGAGAGCGCACCCAAAAAAGCGCCCGCCAAGAAGGCACCTGCGAAGAAGGCACCTGCGAAGAGTGCCTGAATTCTCTCTTTTTTCCGCTTCTTTTTGGGGCTGAAGTTCCCAAATTTTATATACTGGAGAATCTAGGATGCGGTTGGTAGCAACCGGTCGGGTGGGTGCAGTGACGATAGAGCTTGGCGGAAATATCACCCTCGTAGGGTTCTCGAACAGGGAGTTCACTGAGCTTGTCGTCGTGAAGAAGATTGTCGGCCAGTACGCGCGACGCTGCAGCGACCGTCTCGCGGGGTTCGAATCGCTCAAAGTCGCCCTCAAGGATGAGGGTCATGGGACGCTTGAGGTGACAGTGCACCTGCGGGCGAACGGCCATGACGCGATCGGCAACGGCACGAGCCACAACCTCTTCGTCGCGCTCGATGAGGCGCTCAAACATGCTGAAGCCGGCGCGCAACGGGCGCACGACCACGTGGCGCACGAGTACGCGTAAAAAGCGATTCTCAGAAAGAACGTTGAAAAAAAAGAAGAGCAGATATCTCGCTATCGCGATCGCGAGCTGGGGCGGACCTTCTCCGCACCCATACCCTTGCGGCGCAATCCGCGCGCCTTGCGACCAGCGCTCGTGAGACCGCGCTCTGCGCGGCCGCGTTGCGCAGCGATGCCCAAGTAGGGGGCGTGTGCGAGCACGGCGGGGTGCGCGCGATCGATCAGGAGGACCTCGAACCACGCGTGTTGACCGTCCTGGCCCGCCTGGTAGCTGCCCAAGACCGCGCAATTGGGGTACGCGCGTGACGCGCGTTCCTCAGCGATCCATTGGTAGTTCTTATCGAGGTTCTTGGTCTGGTGGAACCGGCTAGGACGGCGGCCGCCCTTGATATCGGGTCGTGTGTGACCACCGCGCGTGACGCGCTGGCGCACGACGACGACGCCGGGCTTGGGTTTGTACCCGAGCGCTCGGGCGCGGTCGATGCGGGTCGGGCGTTCGATACGGACCGTGACCGGTTCGGCACGCCATTGGATCATGCGCTGCTTGACGAGCGCACCCGACTCCTCGGTCGGTTTCTGAAAGAGCTTCTTGACGTACTTGAGATATCCCATCGTGTTCGTGCCTCCATTCTTGTGTCCGGGTGTTTCCCGGCCGCGATTCAGCGAAGCGTAGCGCCACATCTCGCGGATGTTGACCTGGGAGAACCGCAATTCGTTTATAAAGCTATGCGCGGGCCATCTTCCGGATCTGCTCATCGCGTTCCCACGCGAGCAGCTCACTGAGGCGTTCCGTGATCTTCGCGCCATACTGCGCTTTCGTCAATCCTTGTGTGAGGTTGCGCGCGAGCACCTCATCGTGGACCACGTCGCGTACCCACGTAGAGAAATCGTTCTTGTCGTTGTCCGTATTCACGTGGTAGCGGTAGTCGTGCTCAGAGCACGCCGCGAGGTAGCGCGCGAGCTCAGTCAGGTTGTGGATGACGACGCCGGAGCAGGTCCAGAACGCTTGCGCGGGCGAGACATCATCAAGGACAGGACGCGCGCTTGCGGACACCACGAAGTATCTTTGGGGATACTTGCCGATATACCTTTCGGTACTGTTCAGAACCGGCGAGAGCCGCCGAAACCCGGACCGTCGCGGCGCGGTCCGCCGCGTGCGTGGCGCAGGTCCTCGTCGCTTGGCGGCATGGCCGCGAAGAGGAAGTGTTTCTCCTCGCCGCGGATCTCCTCAAGGATGCGGTTGATGATGAGCTTCTCCGGGTCGGTCGCGAGCTTCACACGCGCGCGGATGTCATCGAAGCTCTCGAAGGGCGCATCGCGGCGCGCTTCGAGAATCTCCTGCATGTGTTTCTTGCCGACGCCTGGCAGGAGCTCGAGTGAGTGCGTACGCAGTGAGAGCGGTTGCGCGTTGTTGTAGAACGCGACGAAGCGGTCCGGGTTCTCGCGCACCAGCTGCGCCACGACTGCTGCGATCTGGCTTTGGGCGGTCGCGGTGAGCTTCTCGAAGCGGATCTTCCCGTTGACGTGGTGGACCTCTTCGCGGTGCTGGTCGCCGATGTAGACGCGTTGCAGCGGCTGGAGGTGCACATCCTTCTTGGGGATGAGCTCAAGCAGGGTGAAACGACTGGTCCCGAGCGATTGCGCGATCGGGTCCTTCAGATGCAGCGGCCGGGGGTCGCTGGAGTAGCCGTTTTGCAAGAAGTCGAGCACGATGGCTTCCTCTTCTCGCTTGATGGGCACTGGTTGCATAGCGACTTCCCCCGATTCACAAGCCTGGACGGGCGCGGGTGATATATAAGGGTTGCGACAATAAACCACCAGAATACCGGAAAGACAATATCAAAAACTATTTAAATTGTGTTGAACTCACCTCAACCATGTAGAGAAGGTGAAAAAATGGAAAAGAACACATACGGGATAGGACAACAGCAAAAAGAGTTCGGCCGAATGCTGCTGGGCGACGCCAAAGACGCGGCACCGCAACCCCTACAGGGCGCAACGCTCGAGCGCCGACTCGATGACTACACACGGATCGCGGACAGCGTCAGCAGGCTCGCAGCCAGGAACCCCTATGGCGCGCTGCATCTGATCGAACAGCTCGAGCCGCACGAGCAAACGCCAGCGCTGTACGGTATCGTCGCGCAAGGTATCGCAGAGGAGATCTCCGCAGCCGCAGTGCACCATCCAGAGCAGCTCGCGCTGTACCAGAACACCCCTATGTACGTGCTCGCGCAGCGTATGCTCGCATACTGCGACAGCAAGATGAGCGCGCTTGATGGCACGCCGGCAAGCGCACCATCTGGCGACAAGCCGTACACGCCCTGAGGCGCGTCCTTTTTTCCCCGCCCTCAAGAGTCCGGTGACCTAACCGGCGGCAGGGCCGGTGCCCGCAACGTGGCCCCTATTTCTTGGGCGCGTGTTCCTGTAGGACGTCAACGATCTTCTTGATCAGCTCATTCGAGACCGTGAGGTGGTACGAGTTGAGTACGACCTTCACGCTCTTCTCGCTTTGCGGCATGAGATCGATGAGCTTGTGGATGTGCACGTCCTTGAGGCGCGGCACCTCGAGCTTCTGGATCGCCGCGAGCACCTCGTCAGCCTCATCCAGCTTGAGCTTCGCGAAGTCTTCGGCGTACTCCATCGCCTTCTGGGCGCGGAAGTTCAGTTCAAGACCTTCCTCGCTCTCGCGGATGCGCGTGAGCGCGTCCTTGAGCTGGACGACATTCATCGGCACCTTCTCAAGAACGTGAGGCGAGCTCATTGTGGCGCGACCTGCGTGAGCCGGCGCAAGTGCACCGGGTGGATGATGAGACGCTTTTCCTTGTCATGGTCCTTGATCAGGACCTCGTAGCACGTGCCCAAGCGTCGCTGGACGACGCCGGCCTTGCCGTGGAAGCGGCGGAAGTACATGCCGGAATGGACCGCTGGCTCTGCGACGAGCGCGACGGAGGTGCCGGCAGGCAGGTCCTGCAAGAAGCGGCGCAGCGAGATCTTCCCGCGCTCGCTATGGTGCTTGGAGAACTTCTGCCTCGTCTTGCGACGGGCACCGCCGATGCGCATAGCCATTAAGTCGGCGAGAACCGCAAGTGCTTTATAAACGTTGTGGTGGGGCGGCACGTGCGGTTTTCAGAACGCCCAGCCGATAGCGTGCAACAAAAGCACGACGACGAAACCGATGATGCCAGTGAGCGCGACGATCCCGACACTCCACGCGTTGATCGCGAGCGATGGCAGGAAGAACGCTTGGATGGCGTAGAGCGCGAAGAACCCGATGACGCTGTTGAGCGCGAGCGCGATCGCGTGCTTGAGACCCCAAAAGAACAGCGACGCGAGCACGACGACGATCACGATCCCGACAAACAGCAAGGTGAGGCCGATCTCGAACATACGACAGCGTACGAGCAACAGCATATTTAATACCGGCGACAATTAATTAATCACTAACAAGTGAGAACAATACGAAATATTTATAAACGCCCGCCCCTTACAAAGGAGCTATGACACTCGATGACATCGCATTCCTCAAAGGAACACTCCCATACGCCATCGCACAGCAGGTGAAGTTCGTAGACGTGCTCAAGACGATGAGTTCCACCACCATCGAGCAAGGCCACGATGTGCGCAACCCGAACGACCCGTCGCTGTTCACGGAGAACGAGAAGACCACGCTCTACGAACGCGTGTACGCGCCGCTCGAGAAGGAACTGCTCAAGCAAGCGCAAGCGCTCAGTGATGCGCGTGTCGCCGAAGGCCTCGATCCGGTGCGCCTCCTCTCAGACACGAGCACCACCGCATTCTACTTCTCGAAGAACCAACTACGGTCCGCGGAAGAAGGCGAACCGACGTACGAACTACGCTTGAACCTACACCTCCAAGCGATCGCGTACGCGCTGCCAGAGGAGAAGTCACGTAGCTCGCCAGGGTTCCGAAACAACCGCGGTTGACGCTGCCCACGGCAAAGCCTCGCCGTGGCGCACGTGCCGCCAGAGCGCAGGCACGACCAAGTCCAGCAGTGACGCGAGGTTGAGCACATCTGCGCTGTTGTACTCAACAAGCTGCGTGAGCGCGTGCGCATCACCGAGCATGTGACGATACCACAGGAGGATCGCATCCGTCCCGTCGACATCGCGCAGCGCGTCGGCACGGCGCACGCCCAAGTGTTCTTCGATGCGTTTGAGGCCGCCGCGCAAGCCCGCTTGCGCGCAGATGTGGCGCAAGTCGAGATGCGGCACGTCAGGTAGCGCAGCGGGGAATCGCCGATCGAGGATCGGCAGGTCGAACGATGAGCCGTTGAACGTGATGAGGCACGTCGCGCCAGACAGGAGCCGACGCAGCTCGTTCGCGTCGAGCGTGCGACCTTTGATGAGCGCGAGGTAGCACTCGCCGTCCGACGCGCCCACGACCGTGACGTCACCGCGGTGCTCAGTCGTCTCGATATCGAGATACCGCGGCTCGTCGATGATCTCGTGCGTCGCGCGCCACGCATATCGCGTGCCGAGTTGACGCAGAAGCGCTCGCAAGCCTTCTGGCGTTCGTATGAGCTCTTGCGCGTGGCGCACGCGGCATTTCCAGAACGACAACCGTTCACGGCTCACGCCCTTGATCGCGGTCGCCTCAAGGAGGTGATCCCACGTGCGGATCCCGCACGACCACAAGCGCGCTTCGGTGCGTTCGTTCACGCCGGGCAGGAACAGGAAGGTCTCTTGGAGCATCGTGTCGTGCACAGGAACAGGGTCGTTCTTAAGCGCTGCGTGCGCGTGTCCAGTGGTGTTCGCGAGAGCAATTCCGGTCTCGACCGGAATCCTTCCGGGTTCCAGCGCACAACACACATAGTACCCGCCGCACACGCACCATGTGCGTGAGTCTCAGCATCCCGCCGCCCGGTTCCCTCGCCCGCAAGCTCGGCTTGACGATCCTGTGTGTGCTCGCGGCACGCGGTTGCGCATCCGACATCGAGCATGCGGCTGCACGCGTCATGGCTGCGCGCGCAAGCGTCCAAGAGCAGCCAGCGCCAGCCGACATCCCCTCGGCGATGCCATTGCGGTACGATGCCGTATCGGCACGCGAGGTCCTGCGCCCGTACGAACCGCAGCGCCCGGAGGACAGGTATGGCCGTTGAGCGCAATTCTTCCAGCGATCTCCTGCGCACAGCGGTCGCTGCCGGCGCGCTCACCTGCGGCGCATGGTGCCTGCCCGCGGGCGCGAGCATCCCGCACCCGTCGAGAACGGCAGAGACGCTCGAGCAGCGCGTGCCGCGCCTGGTGCACGATACGCAGACAGCCGAAGGCCGCGTCCCGATCCTGATGTACCACCGCATCGGTGAGGCGGAAGACCGGTTCACAGTCAGCCCTGCGCGTTTACGCGCGCACATCGACGCATTGTGCGCCAGCGGATACGCGCTGCAGACATTCGGCGCGTACGCGCGTGGCGAGCGAACCTCGTCCGGCAGGCCGACGGCGGTCCTCACCTTCGACGATAGCACGGCAGGCCAGTTCCGGATCCTTCCGGACGGCAGCGTGGACCCTGAGAGCGCGGTGGGCGTGCTTGACACGGCACGTCGAGCGTACCCCTCGTGCGATGTGACCGCGACGTTCTTCGTCAATGCGGTGACCGAGCGCGGCCTGCCTGCGTTCGAGCAGCCAGGGCTCGAGGGGCGCAAGCTCTCCTATCTGCAACGCCACGGCTATGAGGTGGGTGCGCACGGGATGACGCATCGGGATTTCGCACGGCTCACGCCCACGCAAGCGCGCGCGGACGCGCTCGCATTCCGTTCATGGGCACGCGGCATCGCACCGGAGGTGCGTATCGACGCGTTCGCATACCCCTACGGCAGCATCCCCGCGTCCGCGGTGCGCGCGAGCATCGACGCGATCTATCCCTTGACCGCGCACGCGTGGGGCGGTGTCGCTCGCGTCGGGCAATCGCGGCTCGTGCCGCGCATCGAGACGGGCATGTCGACCGTGCTCGCCCGATACGCGCCGTCACGTTCACGCCAGGAGCCCGACGCCACGTGGCGTGCACAGGATCGGCCAATCCGCCTCGCCAAGGCGACACGGTACTCGGCGTGGCCGCTCGTGCGTTTCGCACAGGCGACCGGGGGCTCCCACGGAAACGCTTATAAATGGAGGGCGGTTCTCACGCGACAGCATGAATGGCACGATCCACAACTACCGCCGCAACCGGCACGACTACTATGGCGACCAGATGATTGTCGTGGTGGATGGCGTGGAGAACCGCGAGCAGGCGGCGAAACTCGTCGGAAAGAAGGTCGTCTACTCGACGGGCAAGAAGCAGATCTCTGGCGAGGTCCGTTCAGCGCATGGGAATTCCGGCGCCTTGCGTGTGCTGTTCGAGACGGGCATGCCCGGCCAGGCGTTGGGTTGCCAGGTCCAGATCCAATAGGAACCATTCTCCCGTCGTGGACGATCGGCACTGCACCGCCTTCGCGATGCGTTCCTGACCTCCCGACGAGAACGCCACCGCACACGAAGGCGTGGTACGACCTGGAGATCACACACGGACCTGCGAGTCACGTGCTTGAGGAGCGGTCTCGTGTGTTGCGTCGCGCGCAGTGGTGGCCGTTCTAGTGCTCGGTCAGGCCGCCGACGACAAGCAGGATGCCTTCGATCGTGATGATGCTGTGGTACAGCACAAGGTTGTCGAGGAATCCGAAACTCATGGCGATGACGCCAAAACTGTGCAGGACCGGCAACAAGCCGACGAGGAACAGCACGATGCCGCCCGCGATGAGGAACCAGTGCAGGTTGTGCGCGGGCGGTTCGATGAACCCGTCGATCACGACGTAGAGCCCCGCGACCGCGATCACCCAGATGGCGATGCTAAACGGCAAGCCGGTGAGGAATCCGGGCAGCTTCGCGCCCAGCACGCCGAACTTCGCGAGCAGTGGGATGATCCCGAACGCGGCGATGAGCAGGCCAGCGAAGAAGCTGACGGTGTCTCTTGGTCTCGTGAAGACGATGCCTTGCTTATCCATGGTTGATCACCCTTGCGCGCGCTCGATATCCGAGAGCGTGATGCGCGATTCCTTGACTTCGTTGTTGATGAGATCCGTAATCTCCGCTTGCAGGGGCTGGATCTCAGTGCGATTGCGTTGCGCCCACGCAGCCGGGTACCGCTCCTTCTCGACCTCGCTTGCGATGAGCTGGAGCTTGGTGCCGATGTCGGCCTGGATCTCCTGCAGGAGGAGGAAGACGTCCTTGAGCCCTTGCGATTGGCGCGTGAGCTCTGTCTTGAGCGCTGCGAGCGCGGTAGCGTACGATTTCTTCTCAGCGGCGATATCGACGGGTTTGCCCGCGCGTTCTCCGCCGTCTTCGCGCTTGATCCAGCGCGCGAGATCGCGCACGGGGGCGCGCAACTGCACCGCCTGGTAGTAGAGGTCGCGCGCCTGCGACGCGCGGTCAAGCAATCGTTGCGTGCTGAAGTTCGTGTTCTCAAAGCTCGTGAGTCCGACGAAGAAGTTCTTGAAGCTCGTGAGGATCTCCGCCTCCATCTGCGCGAGGTCCTTCAGGAGATCCTCCTTGTGCGACTCGTGCGCGTTCATCTTGATGTCCTGTTCGAGGCGCTCGATACTGTCGATAGCGCGCGTCAGGAGGGCCTTGTAGCCGATGATGAAGGTCCGCAGGGTCTTGACCTCGCCGCGCAGGAGCGCGGTGTAGGCGAGGAACGCGTGATCGATATGCTCCTTCTTGCCGCTCAGGAACGCCTCCTCGATCTTCTCGCCGGCCTTGATGTCTTTCGTGATGAGGCGTCCGAGCCGTCGCGTGTCCCGGCGCTCCTTGCGCACGATGCCGGCGTTGCTGCGCCAGGGGTGCGTCTCGAGCCAGTTCTTGAGCGCGGAAAACATACTCTCGTCACCTCAGTCCTTCTTCTCCCCGACGCGTGCGGGGAGATCCTTGAGCGCCTGCCTGACGACACGCTCCCATTGCGTGAGGCTGGCCAGGAACACGTTGCGCCATTTCTGATCGCTCAGGAGGGCCTTGCGCTTGTCACTCTTCATCCGCCGTTCAAGGGCGATGGTGATCGCCTTGTCCACCCGTTCGAGGTCAGCGCGCAGTGTCGTGTTGAGCGCGTCGATCGCGCCTGCTGCGCGGATGCTCGCGCCGTCGTTCCAGTTGTTGATGGTGTCCTCGAGCTCCTTGAGCGCGAGGCCGTACGCCTCATTGACTTTCGCACGCTTCTCCTTAAGCGAGAGCGCCGGATACGCGTACTGCGTGAGCAAGGATCGCTTGAGGAGCTTGTCGTAGTTGTTGAATATGGTGCGCGCCATCTCTTGCGTGATGGGTTGCTTCTCTTCTTGCGCGATTTCAGTGAGGTTCTTGTCCTCTCCGGCGATATCCTCCGGGGGCATATCGACTGGCGGGAGGATGCCGCTGATCTGCTCGCCCGACTCGCAGGAGAGGACCGCATGGATCGCTTCATTGATCTGCTCGGTCGTTGGCGTGAACCATCGCGTGTTGCGGGCGATCGCGTTGAACAAGACGTCCTGCAATATGCCACCACCACGATTCTTGATGAACAGGTCTGCGATCCAGCGCGTGAGGAGCGTGATCTGGAATGCGGGCTGCTGGTGCCGTATGGTCTCATCTGGCCAGTGGATTTGCCAAGAGGCGATCCTCGAGTCGATCTCACTCAAGATGAAGCTCAAGGTTGACGGATCTCCGCGATACACAAGCACGTCTGCCGGTTTCTCAGGCCGTGGCGGGATCTCGAGGTTCACGCCGTCGAGTGCCTCGGGGCACGCGGCGCGCAATTGCGCGACGAACTGATCGTACACCTCGCGGCGTTTCTTGAGCGCTGTGCGGAGGTTGTCGAGCATCTTGTATTCGGTGCTCTCTGTGCCCTTGAGGTGAGCGATCGCAGCAAGCGACGCCTCGATGTCCACGAGCGTCTCCTCGACCGCTCGCTCGAAAAGCTTCTGTAGATTCGCGATCGCATTCACCACCTGCTTGAATGCGACAACATCTTTCGCTGCCACGCCCTTGAGGTATTCCTCGATAATGGCGAACTGCTGCACCGCCAATCGCTTGAAATTATCAGCAGATTCCCTGTTGCGCTTGAGGAATTGGTTGTTCTGGAGGATCCAGTTCAGGTGCGCCATCGCACGGTTCACATACGTCTTGATCGCTTGCTGCGCGGCCTTCGACTGCCATTTCGGCGGCGTGTCCGCAGAGACGCCGGCTGCGGTCTCGCCTTTCACCGTTTTGATCGCCGTATCCTCAGTTTCCCCGACCTTCTCCCCTTCAGCGATCGCGTCCTTCACCGCCGCAGACGAGGCGGGCGGCGGCGTCGACGTGGCGCCGGGAGCGGGAGTGGGCAATACTGGAGCGGGTTCTGGCGTGACCGGAACATCCGTCGGTGCCCTGGGGGCACCGATCTCATCAGCGATCGCTTCCGGTGTCGCGCCCGCTCGCGCGTCGCGAGCGCCCGGTCGCGGCCCGTCGAGCTTGCGCTTGAGCTTCTCGAGCTCGCCAAGACCAAGACCATCGATGCGCAGGAGTTCTCGTCGGAACTCCTCGAGATCGTTCTTGACCTGGCCGCGGAAATCGTCAAGCGATGGCGGTTCCTGGTAGATCGCGATCTCCGCGCGCAAGAGGTGCTCGTGGAGGTTGATGATGCGGCCAGCGAGCGCGCGGATCTCGCGGTCCTGCTGGTGCGTGCGCACCCGCTCTTGCGGGCTGCTTGCTGGGATGTAGATGTGCCCATCGAAGGGGAATACTGGGCCGTCGGTGCCGGGAGCTTCGTCGCTCATGGGGCTACCGCCGCGAGGGATCGACCGCGCATCAGGAGGTACAGCCGCAGGTGGTCGCGTCGTAAGCGACCGAGCAGCGAGGTGTACGTGTTGAGCTCGCCGTTGTTGATCGCGCGGAATTCGCGCGAGTTCGAGATGGTGTCAAGCGCGTTGCGCGCGTTGTTGAGCAATCGCGTCGCGTCACTGACGTCGCTGTCGATCGCGTTGAGCGCGGTCGCTTCCGGCGAGCCACTCGTGAACAGCTTGTGCGTGCCTAAGGTGACGCGGCCATCGCTGCCCAGGGCGATCACGCCGATGTCGCGCGCGAGCGACCGCTCGGCGGTCTGCATACGCGCGGTCGCCTCGTCAAGGCCGCGTCGCGCGTCCGCGAGCTCGCTTGCGAACCGTTCCGGTCCGTTCTCGCCAGGCAGCACGCGGATCGCGCGCGCCCAAGGACCGAGCCGACCGAGCTTGTTGCGTGCGCACACGCGCACGAGCATCTTGCGCGCGATGTCGACATTTGCGATCTCGAGCTGCGTCTCGCTGGTCCGGCCCGCACGGATCCAGTTCGCGGTGAACCAGCTCAGGCCGTGCGTCCACTCGACGATGTAGTCCATCACGTTCTCGTGACCAGGGTTCGCGGTCCAGGACACTTTCACGCGTGCCGGCGTGCTGCCGGGCACGAGCTCGACGGAGAGGCCGCTGACTTGGCCTGGCGCGTGGAGTTTCTTGTTCAGGTCGCCAGCCGCGTCGGCGATGTCGCCCGCGCGTTTGAGCGCGCCGGTGATGCCTTCGCCACCAGCGAGGCCACCGCCGATCGCAAAGATCATCGCGAACAGCTTCCAGACGAACAGGATGCCGGTGACGACAATCAAGAGGTTCATCACTGCCGACGTGAAGGGGTACATATTCCCGATCGCGATATTGCCCTGCACGTACACGCTCTCGTTGAGGAACTCAAGCAGCGTCAGGAGGACGAAGAGGATGAGCGCGGCGTAGCCTGGCGCCATCGCCGGCGTCTTTCTGAACACGTAGTAGTACGCGACAATCGCGAGGAGAACGGGAACGAGCAGGAGGATGATCGCGCTGAAGATGAACACGTTGGGCGTGAAGAAGACGGTGACGGCCGCGACGACAAAACCGATGATGCCGGCGGTCTTGCGGTCGCCATACCACTTATCGGGCCCCGTCTTCTCGAGCGCGCCCATAATGACGCGCAGGATCAGGATGAAGATGAGGAATTTCAGGACACCTTCCTGCAGACCTGGCGCGATGTTGAACGAGAACACGCTGCCAATCGCACTCCACGCGGTGCCCATCGCGCGGCTGATGCCGTCGAACGGTGCCGCGTGGGCGCTCGGTATCGCGCCAAGAAGCGCAAGGAGCGTCGCGGTGATGAACGACGCACGCTGGCCGAAACGCTGTACCCCTGCCACTAGGCGGGACACTCAGGAAGACGGTTTATAAATATTGTGGTCGGGTTCTCGAGGAGAAATGCGGTGCCGACACCCGTGCGACCGTCACAGCGTATCCGCTGGGCTGATCACGCGCCGCTTCTCTTCCGTCGACACGTGCGTGTAGATCTCGGTCGTCTGGATGCTCGCGTGGCCCAAGAGCTCCTGGATCAAGCGCAAGTCGTGGCCGGATTCGCGCAGGTGCGTCGCGAAACTGTGGCGCAGCTTGTGCGGCGTGACCGCCTTCGTGATACCGGCGATCGAGGCTGCGTGCTTGATGATCTTCTGCGCGTTGCGCGCAGTCATCGGCTGGCCCTTGTAGCCGCGGAACACCGCACCCGTCGTGATGCGGTGCCGTCGCAGGTACGTCTGGAGGTCAGCCGTGACCGCGTCACCTAGGAGGATCATACGGTCCTTGCCGCCCTTGCCGCCGCGCACCCACGCGATCTTCTGCGAGATCTCCAGGTCCTCGACCGCGAGACGGAGCGCCTCGCTGATGCGTAGGCCTGAGGCGTAGAGCAACGTGATGAGGAGGCGGGATTTCTCGTGCGATGTCGCGTCGATGAGGCGCTTGATCTCGTCGCGCGTGAGCACGACGGGGAGCTTCTTCGCCTGCTTGGGCGTGCGGATGCCGACGATGCCTTTCTTGCGCACCTCGTTTTGGTAGTACAGGAGGGCGCTGCGCGCGAGCGCGACGGTGCTTTTCGCGCAACCCGTCGAGAGAAGGTGCGCGAGGTAGCGTTTCACGTCTTCTTCGGTCGCGGTGCGCGGGTGCGTGTCAAGGAAGCGTGCGAAGCGCGCGTTGTGGCGCAGATAGGTGCGGATCGTCAGCTCTGACGCGCCGCGCAGGAGCAAATCGCCTGTTAGGTCATCGAGTGGATAGGATACCATCTTTGTCGCACAAGGCGTTTTCCAGGAGCGCGCATTTAAAAACTCATCGGGAAAACAATATATCTATAAGTTTTAAGCAAAAACATCAAATAATGAATACATTAATGCCCACAAAATATAATCAAAAATCACACATCGAGTCCTCAAAAGGTTTATAAGTCCCCGACAGCTACACCACCCCCAGAGCGGCGTCGCTTGCCGCAGAACGTGGGGGTGAATAACTTTATGGCGAAAGACATGATGGCAAAGGTAGGCGTCTGGTCGTACACGATTGGGATGCTCATCGCGCTGGCAGTCGGGATTGTGCCCCTCTTGACGGGGAGCGCGCTCGGCAACTGGACGGTGGGCGTGCTTGTCGTGCTGGGCCTGATCGTGGGCTTCCTGAACGTGTCGGACAGCGAGATCCAGGCATTCCTGCTCGCGTCGGTCGCGTTCGTCGTGGCTGCGAGTGCGCTTTCGGGCGTGTTCACGAGCTACAGCCTCGGTTGGCTTGCGAACATCACGACCTCATTCGTGCTGTTCACGGCACCCGGCGCGTTCGTTGTCTCGTTCAAGGCGTTGTTCAACGCTGCGCGCGACAACTGAATGTACCACAACTCCTTTCTTTATTCCTTCTTCTACGAAAAGAATTCTAATGGTACGTTGAGAACGCAATGGTTCGTAGAATGTATATTCTACGAAGGTTCATTTATAAATAAACCCGTCGACACCGAGTTTCACCCCCGCGGGCCACCCCAGACAAGGAAAACAGAGATCAACACCCCGTCCGGGAACCGTGAACTGCGAACCAACGGAACGATTGGGCAAGACTTCGGCATCGTACCGGCGAACAAGCTCATACGCTGCTGACAGGATGCCGCACAATCTACAGACGTATCGCGCCAGCTCCAAACCCCACCAGCCCAACGCGCAAAAGATTTCAGCAACGATTGCAATGAGCAGTTCAATATGTAATCAAAAACAACAAACAACGACTAAAAATACGTATATAATTTGTAGTTAAAAACTAGATACTTTAAACACCAAATTACCTAAAACATCTAATCAAAAAGCAAACATGAGAAGAACAAAATCAATCAAAAAATATAAGCAAAATGAAAAACATGTAATTCTTATTACATCTAAACAATATCATCATTGCTCAAAATTTGTTTCCTGATTGGTGATGCGGAATCCCCCATCCAACGAGTACACCGTCGCGCCCGATTCCGCCCGCACTACCAATGGGACCCCCTTGTGGACCAATCGAGAGAGCACTTGCACCGCAAGCTCCTGCGTGAGGCCAGCACGTTTCCCGATCTCACGAGCAGGCAACCCGCCTTCGGCAGCGACAAGGACCCGCACGACCGACTCCTCATTCGCCGTCAGGCGCACAGGCCGTGACCGCGGTTCGGCAGCGGGCGTGATCGGTCGCGTATCCATGCGCTCGCGCGTCTGCGCGAGCACGAGCGCCTGGAGCGCATCAACGCGTTCCGCGAGCTTCATGAGACGCACCTCGAGCTCCGCGACCTCCTCATGGACGTTCGCGACCTCGCCCGTGTTCTCGTTGATCGCTGCGAGGTGCTCATCGAGCTCATCACGGATATCACGCAGCACGTCGCGCAACGGATCCCCCTCCCCCATGCAGGCCGAGGTGCGCCAGGACGTATTTAACGTTGCCGATGATGCGAGATATGCGGGTTCTGCCGCATTTTTATAAACACGAGGCGCCTCCCGACGAGGAACCATGGTCCTCAGCAAGAAGCAGCTCGCGATCCTCCTGTCGCGGATGCAATCGTTCGAGACTCCCGACGTCCGCTACGAGCAGTATCCGACCGACAGCGAGCTCGCAGCAGAGATCCTCTGGACCGCACAGATGGCGGGTGAGCTCGAGAGCAAGCGTGTCGCCGATCTTGGTTGCGGCACCGGCATCCTGGGCATCGGCGCGCTCGCGATGGGCGCATCACACGTCACGTTCCTCGAGATCGACCCGCGCACGTTCCCCGCGCTGATGGCGAACCTCGCGCTGCTCGAGCAGACGCTCGACAAGGAGTTCGGGAACTACGAGATCATCCAGGGCGACGTGTCGCAGTTCGATCGCGACGCCGATCTCGTCATCCAGAACCCGCCGTTTGGCACCCGCGAGCGGGGCGCGGACGTGGAGTTCCTCAACGTCGCGATGCGCGTCGCGCCCATCGTGTACTCGCTGCACAAGACATCGACGGAGGAGCACCTCAAGCGCGTCATCGCGCAGGCAGGGCGCACGGTCGCCGCGATCACACGGCACGAGTTCCCACTCAAGAACACGATGGCGCAGCACGAGAAGCGCATCGAGCGCATCGAAGTGAGCTGCCTCAAGATCGTCCGTTGAGCGAAATCTTCATCTTCTTCCCGGAGATCTCGATGATCGCGCCGGCGCGCGGACCGAAACCGGTGTTGAGCGCAATCGTCTTGCCCATCCTGTGTGTCGCGTGATGCTCGTGCATGTGACCGCCGATCGCCACCGCCGGCGCATGCTTCCTGATGAGATCGCGCGCGACCAGCGAGCCGTAATGACGGCCGTTGCGCGGCGACGCGGGGTTCACGATCTTGTCGATTGGCGTCCCGAACGGGACGTTGTGCGTGAGCAGTATCGCCGGCGCGCGGGAACGCGCAAAGAGCTTCGCCATATCACGCAGCACACGCGCGTACGCGCGCTTGCGCGCCCAGAGCTCGCTGCGCGTGTAGCGCGCGCGATCGTCGGCGTACTGCGGCAGTTCCGGGCCGCACGAGCGGCCGTAGCCGACGATGCGCACCGCACCGGCATCCATGCTGCGCATGTCCACGTCATGCACATTGCGCAATCCTCGCAGCATCCGTGACCAGGAGTCGGCACGCTCGATCGCAAGAGCACTCCCATCGTCACCCGTCCAGTCCCAGTTGCCAGGCACGATATACACCGGCACGCCGAAGCTGTTGAGGTATTCGAGCACCTTGCGCCCATGGGCGATCGACGCGCGCACAAGCCGTGTCGCCTCTTTTTTCCCGACGAGCTCGTACCACGGCATGCCTTGGCGCATCGCCGCGAACATATGCTTGCCCGCCGCGTCGCCACCGACGTCACCTGGGCAGATGATCGCATCGAACCGGCCGCGCGGCCGCTGCGGGCGGCGGCCATGGAGATCCCCGGTGACCCAGATGCGCATGATAAAAAAACCGCTGCACGTGGTTATATCAACCTTTCGCTGCGCGCAGCGCGGTGAGCTGGTCGCGCAGCATGATCGCGCGCTCGAAGTCTAGGTTCGCGGCTGCCGTCTTCATCTCGCGTTCGATGATCTTCATGCGCTCCGCGCGGTCCTTCCCTTCGAGCTTCTCGAGCGCTGCCGTGTCCTCGGCGGGCGGCACGGCCTTGCGGATCGTCTGCGGCACGATGCCGTGCGCCTCGTTGTGCGCAATCTGCGCTGCCCGACGGGCGGCAGTGACATCGATCGCCGCGCGCATCGCGGGCGTGATGCGGTCCGCGTACAGGATCGCTCGGCCGCGTTCATTGCGCGCCGCGCGCCCGAGCGTCTGGATGAGGGAGCGTTCGGTGCGCAGGAACCCTTCCTTGTCCGCATCGAGTATCGCGACGAGCTCGACTTCTGGGATGTCGAGGCCTTCGCGCAGGAGATTCACGCCCACAAGCACGTCGAACGTGCCAGCGCGCAACTGCCGTATCGTCTCGGTGCGCTCCAACGTCTCGATCTCGCTGTGCAGGTAGCGCACCTTCACGCCCGCGTTCGCGAAATGCTCGGTGAGCTCTTCGGCCATGCGTTTGGTGAGGGTGGTGACGAGCACGCGGTTGCCACGGCCGACGGTCGTGCGGATCTCCTCCAGGAGATCATCCACCTGTCCCGTGATAGGGCGCACCTCGACTGACGGGTCGAGCAGGCCGGTGGGGCGAATGATCTGCTCTACGAGCTGGCCCGAGCGGCCCTTCTCGTACTCTGCGGGCGTAGCGCTCACGAAGATGACCTTGCGCAGATAGCGCTCAAACTCCTCGAACTTCAGCGGGCGGTTGTCGTGCGCGGTCGGGAGGCGGAACCCGAACTCGACGAGCGCTGCCTTGCGCGACCAGTCGCCGTGGAACATGCCGCGCGATTGCGGTATCGTCGCGTGCGACTCGTCGATGATCATGAGGAAATCTGCGGGGAAGAAATCGAGCAGGCAGTACGGCGGTTGCCCTGACGTGCGGCCGTCGAAGTACAAGGAGTAGTTCTCGATGCCGGAGCAGTACCCGAGCTGCTGGATCATCTCGAGATCGTATGTGGTGCGCTGCTTGAGCCGGTGGCTTTCGAGCATCTTGCCTTGGCTGTCGAGTTCCGCGAGCCGGATCTTGAGGTCTTCCTTGATCTTCGCGATCGCCGCTTCTTGGCGCTCCGGCGAGATGACGTAATGCTTCGCCGGGAACACGACCGCGTCTGGAAGATCGTTGATGACGGTCATATTGATCGGGTCGATCTCCTGAAGTCTCTCGATCTCATCGCCAAAGAACGCGATGCGCAGGATCGTGTCCTCGTACCCGAGGCGGATATCGACGGTGTCGCCGCGCACGCGGAACTCCCCTTGTTCAGGCGCGTCGTTATTGCGCTTGTACTGGATGTCG
>CAYNGK010000027.1:0-10808 GCA_964396935.1 uncultured Methanosarcinales archaeon
GGTCGGGGTGTAGATGGTGATATCGCAGGATTTCGGCTCGAGGTTCCACGTCTCAAGCAGCGTCTTCTCCTTGCGGTTAGGATATTTCATCGTCCAGTAGATGCCCATCGTGTCGAGCATCACGATGCTCAGGTTACGCCTGATGTTGGGCGGGAGATCCGCCATCCCTTCAGCGATGACACCCATCGTGTACGATTTCCCGCCGCCACGCTTGCCGCACACGAACACCACATGGCTGCGGATCATATCCAGGTAGACGCTGTTGGAGAGCGCGACCGTCTGGCCCATCGTGACGTAATGCTTGCCCAAGAAGATCGTGCCGTCAAGCCCGAGGCGTTCCTTGTCCGCCTTGCTCCTGCCGATGATGATGTCGTAGGTCATTGCGCTCAACACCTTGCCGTCTCGCGTATCGCCTGCCTTGCTCCGCACCCCTGCCGGGGCCTCTCCGGCGTGGGCTCGGGTTGCGGGGTTCCTCGCCCGGAGCCTTGAGGATGTGCGGTCACGGCGCGTCCGTTGCGGTCCCGCACCGCTCGTTTATAAATGCTCTCGCGTAACTGTCGTCGACAGGTGGTGCGGCATTCTCCACTCTCGAGTGGATATCTTGGAAATCCATTTAAACGTCCCCGCGTTCCCTCCGACGATGGACCGACGATCGCTTCTTCGCAACACCCTTCTCGCTGGCACGCTCGCTTTCGGTTTGGCTTCGGTTGTGAAGGCCGACGAACCGCGGCCGAACGTCAACAACCTCCCTACCTCGTGCGCGATCCCGGAGCGCGAGATCATCCGGCACGCGATCGACACCGCGGGCGTGGAGCACACCTACACCACCTTCCTTGGCGGCAAGGTTGCGGAGGCGCTCGTCGTGACACGCACGGAGGATCCGTTCGTGACTGTCGGGCAACCCTACCGCGTCCCGCTCGGACCTGAGGATCGCGTCGAATTCGCGGCCGAAGATGCACCGTCAGCGTTCTCGAACGTACGCCGTGCACCAACGCCCATAACCACCGGCGTCTCCTCCGTGAGCAAGGGCTCGCCGCTCTACGTCGCGGCACAGGACCGTTGGATCGATGGCGACGAACTCCCGGCAGGCGTCAACACCGCGAGCGTTTCTTTCTGGACCACGCAGCGCTACTATGATTGGGACACGCACCTGGACACTGATTGCAGCGTGCGCTTCCCCATCAGCGTGTACCGTGCGGAAGCGATGCGTTCGCCAACCGAACGTACCTCCTCGACCGCAACAACCCCATCCACGTCCGACGTCCGACAAGACGCCGTCCCGATCGGGGCGCGCATCATCGACGGCTCACAAACACCCGCGACAAACGTGCGTGATGCTGCGGTCGCTCCGATCAAGGAATTCACCATCCTTGGACGCAAGGGCGCCGACCAGTACACGTTTCGCGACTCGCGCGGCTCGTCGTATGCGCCGCTCGATTTCGACATCACGCAACTCGCTGTTCGCTATCGCTATATGGGCGCGCGAACGAAGTTCGACCTGCAAGGCGCGCTCACGAGCGGTGATGACGGCGCAGGGCTCAAGCTGTCTGCGTTCGACGTCGAGGCTCTTGTCGACCGAAAGGTCATGGGTGACCACATCGCTCTGGGCATCAGCGCAGCAGCAGGATACAAGGACGTGCGTACGTACCTGGACGTCGCTCCCGGCTACGCGCTTGAGGATTCCCGTCAAGCGAACGGGTACGGCTACCTCGGTGTGAACCTCGCGTTCACCGGAGATGACGGGTTCGCGAGCGGCGATTGGCTCGTCCTACGTGCTGGCGCGGTCGCGCAGCCCATCATCGATAAGCACGCATCGTTCGGGAACGATGCATACGCGTCGACGACCGACCTGGAGATCGCACCGGAGATCTCCGCTGACGCGCGTTGGTCCTTCACTGACCGTACCTGGCTCGACATCCAGGCACGCTACGGCCTCGATGTGCAGACGGCGTACACGAGCCCGAACACCGACCGGGAGTTGACGCGCTCAAGCGACTACAAGAACGTCACGCTCGGGATAGGCCATTTGTTTGGCGACGCCAAGCGCCACGGCCTGGTCGGACAGCTCAAGTGGGCGGACAACGGGGAGTCTTGGACTGGCTTGCGCGACACGCTCGGCCGCACGTACGACGGCCAAGGGTTCCACGAAGGGCTGGCGGTCGGTCTCGGGTATGCCTTCCGGTGGAAGTGACCCTATCCGTTCTCATTTTCCCGGCTAAACCTATATAAACCGACGTCACGGAGGCAATGGATATGCGCGAGAACATGACCATCACGCTCGTTCTGGTCCTTCTCCTCTGCGCGATCCCTGTTCACGCCGTCTATCCTGGCGATCCCGGATTCCTCGGCTGCGTCATGCTCACGGACAACGGCCAGTTCGACGACACCGATTGCGACAAGGTGCCTGATGTGGTCGACAATTGCCCGCTCGTCCATAACGCGGACCAGCTGGATGTGGACCGCAACAGCATCGGTGACGCGTGCGACCTCATCATCACAGGCGTACGCATCGAGCCCTCAACCCCTATGCAAGGCCGTTCGCTCGTCGCGACCGTCACGGTCATGAACAACCGCCAGTACGATGTGAACGACCTGCGCGTGAAGCTCGAGGTACCGCGTCTGGGCCTCTACTCGACCGACACGATCGGTTCGCTGCCCGCAGGCAGGATCGCGAGCCGTGAGCTCGTCACGCGTCTGCCCGAATGCGCGCCCGCAACGGTCACGGACGTGGTCGCGATCGTCGAGCGCCAGTACGGCCCGCGCCAGGTCGAAGTGTTCAATGCGCCCGTGCGCGTCAAGATCGCACCGAGCGGCCTGTGCGGCGATACCGCGCCGGATGCTGATCGCACGATCATCGACATCATCGAGCTCCAGGACGTGAACCCTGTCGAGGGCGCGCTATACCCGTTCACGATCCGCAACAACGAAGCCGAGAGCAAGGCATACCTCCTCTCCCTCTCCAAGATCGATGATTGGGGGTACGGTGAGATCTATCCTGGCAGCGTCATCGTCGTGCCGCCCGGCGAGACGCGTGACGGCGCGATCCGCGTCTGGAGCAAGCCGGAATGGACCGGCCGCCAGTCATTCCTCTTCACGGTGCAAGCGCGCGATGACGCGAAAGAGATCCTGCTTGGCGCGGACATCACGCCTGCGCAGCAGTCGATGGATGCCGGCATCCCGCCCGGCCTGCGCCTGCTATTGGGCCTGCTCGCGTTCCTGGCGGTGCTTCTCGTCCTGGGCGCGATCGTGCTCTTCCTGCGCCGACGGGCTCCCGCACGCGCGGAGCACGAGCACAAGCGCAAGCGGTAAGGCTGTCGTTCTGACAGCCGCCTGAACGGGTCATCTCCCATCCGACGATCCAGCTCACGATCCTTGCGCGAGCTCGATGCGCCGGCGCTCATCGGCATCGGCATTCGGGAGATAGAGCTTGTTGTCGATCACGTACAGCACGATCTGCTTCGCACCGGGCAAGGTATACTGGTGCGCGCGCCGCATGAGCACGAGCAGGCGTCGCGCGTCACTCTGGACCGACTCAGGATAGGAGCGGAAACCGTCGGTGCCGTACTCGCGCACCGCATCGCGCAACGATTGCGGGTTCTGGTGCGCGCGCAGCGTGTTGCTGCGCACGTTCGCGATGTACGCGTCGCGCACGCGGGAGAACACCGGCTGCTGGTGGAGGAGCTCGCGTGTGAGCGTCCCGACCTCGAGATGCAGCGTCGCGAGATCCCGGCGCAGGCCCTCGCGATACTGCTCACGGTGCGCTGGCGGGGTGCCGATGCGGTCCTCGACCTTCGCGATCTCTGTTTCGCTCGCGATGATCTCCCTGCCGGTGAATGGCGACCGTTCGACCTGGCCATCCTGCATGCTCAGGCGGAACAGGTAGTCGTCCACCTCCTCATCGATCGATTGGAGATTGAGCTGGAAGAGCGACCGGTTGATCTGCTGGAGGATGTCGTAGTGGTACGTGCGGCGCAACGCCGTGAGGAACTCTGGCTTGACCAGATCGGCATCGCCCTTGCCCAGCAGATGGTCCTCGATGAACGATGCGAGACGGATCATGCCCATCCGGTCAGTCGGGTTGCGCTCAACTATCCGGTCACGCTCGCCAAGGAGCCTGCTGAGGTGCTCGTTCGCGTCCCTGCCAGAGACCCCGCGCCTGCCGTCATGGGGGAATTCCGTCCTGATGCGCTTGAGCGTCTCCTTCGTGAACCGCTTGCGGTCCTGCTCCGCGAGCCAATCCGGTATGACGCCAGCGAAGAGCTCGAGACGCAAGAGAACATAGTTGGGATCGGAGTACTGGCCGTACGCATCCTTGCTCTCCGCAAGCGCTTCCGCGACGGCTTCGGACTTCTGGTTGCTGATGCGGGTCGAGACGATCGCCTTCGCGAACGCGCCGAGGATCCCCGGCAAAAGACCGTGACGGAGCGTCTTCTCCCCGAACTGCGATCGGTAGAGCGAGAGCTCTCGCCGGTAATCGAGCAGGTACGGCACGGTGACCCGGCGGCCGCGGTCGATGAATGACTTCTCCGAGAGGAATCGCGTCCCTTCGGAGTCTGCCGCCGGCTTCTCACCGGCTCCCGCGAGGCGCGTCGTCGGGTCCTGCACGGGACCGACGATGTTCCCTTCTTTGCGCCGCTCGTCGTTGGGGTTCACGGTGACGAGGAACAGCGAGCTCGTGCGCTCCTCCAGATCGATCGTGCGGTGGACCTCGTCGCTGATGATGCTGTGCAGCTTGCGCAGCCTCCCGACGTTGTCCCCTTGGACGTCCATGATCACCAGGACGCCGTCGTTCGTCTTCGCAAGCCGTGAATGGTAATAGGGAATCTGCGCGCTGCCGCTGAAGTGCGCGTTGATGCGGCGCTCCAGTTCCTGGTCGCGGATGACCTCATCGATGGATACCGCATCGCCGGGATTGTACACGGAGAGCCCCTGCCCGACCTTGCGGTTGAACACGTATGGTTGGGCGTGGAGCGTCTCGAGCACGTTCTTGAACCCGTCGCGGTGCCGTAACGAGGTCGCGATGCTGTCGCATACCGGGCACGCTTCCCGTGTCCAGAGCCACGAGTATCCGCTGTTCGCGCTGAGCCGTTCGATCTCCTTCGGATCGTCCAAGAGATCCCGCAGGAATTCTCGGCGGCGCTCTTTCGGGATGATGAGGATCGGGTTGTCGTGGTGCGGGCAGGGGACCTCGAACGGTCCCTTGTCGTCCTCGAGACGCCAGACGGTCTCGTACCGCGTGCCATCGGCGGATCGTGAGTACTGCTCGAAGCGCGTGAGCAGCGCGTTCACGAGCCGGCTCTTCCCGCTCCCCGGGTCCCCCGCGAGGAGATAGAATCTGTTCTGCTGCCCTTGCGCGAGGCCGTGCGCGAGGCGCAGGACGTCCTCCATGAAGAAATGATCGGTGAAGAACGGCTGGTCGATCCCGTGCACGAACAGGCTGTCGGGATCGTAGACGTTGTCGGTGAGGTTGCGTAGCGACCGCAGCTCGCGCTCCGGCAGCGGCTTCGCGAAATGCAGGATCATGTCCTCGAAGTATTGGAAGATGCCGCGCAGGTTCCGTCGGGGATCGCGCGCGATGAGCCCGGCGAAATCACGGAATGGAATGGTCGCCGGCATCTCCTGGTCGATCCGGTGATCGAGCCCTTCGATGGCGTGCTCGATGCGCGTCAATCACGACCACCCTTGTTCTTGACCACCTTCTGGTCCTTGCAGGTCCAGGTGATGGGTGCCGTCTCGAGCTCGTCCTTGATGAACTCCACATCCTCCGGCTCGAGCCCATCCAGGATCTCCAATGAGGTCTCGGTGAATTCCCTCGTGCGGAGGTTCACCTGCGATCCCCACAGGTGCTCGAGCCCGATGAGCGCGTTGTTCAACGACTCCTCGTGGAGCTCCTCTCCCTCCCAGAGATGTTCCAGGTTGAGCGATCGCTTGCGCTCCGTCCGCTCCACGTCGATCCGTATCGACGGGTAGTGTGGGAGGTGCCCGAGCACCATGCGCCGGTAGTCATCCACGTGCCGGCTCTTGATGTACCGCTCGATGTAGCCGCCTTCTTCATTGCGCCGCTCGCCGACAACGTAGAGCTTGTTCTTGTCGATGAATTCCTGGTCCAGGAACTCGTTGATGAACGTGAAGTCATCATACTCCCGCCGGACCTCGAAGATCCTCACGCGGCCACGCCCTGTGCGCAGGTCGAACCGCTCCCGATCGTGCAGGAGGCGCACGAGCTCGTATTGCCGCGTGTCCTTCCCTTTTTGCGCATTCTCCTCCACGTGCCGAAAGAGCGCGAGGCCGAGCGCGTACGGGTTGAGTCCGGTCGGGTGATGCGAGACGACGTGGCTGTCGATGATGGCGAACTCGACCTCGTGGCCGCGGCTCGCCGGATCGAGCGGGAAGAGCTCCTCATGCCAGTACGACGCCCATCCCTCGTTCATGATCTTCGTGTTCCCCTGCGGATGGAAGTATTGCGCGGTCGCACGCACGATCGCGATGATGTCACGCATCCACGCGTTCTCCTCGCGCGCGATCCGATCGCTGCGCTCCATGATGAACTGCAGGATATCGTCGCTGCGCGGCGCCGGCCTGGTGCGCGATGCGCGTTCGTACTGCTGGTCGAACGCCGGATGCTCCTCCCGCACGAGCGCGAGCACGCGCTCCTCCCCTTCGCGATTGAGCAGATCGAGCAGCTGCTCGGGTTCGGCGCGCGGCTTGTTGGGCAGGAACTGCTCGAACAGGAACGTGACGCGGTCAAGCGGCTTGCGCTCGACATGCTCCCGTGACGGCGGCCTGCACAGGTGGCTCACGCTGCGGGAGAACTCTATTGCGTAATCCACCCACCTGCCGTGCTCGCGCCGGAGGGTCTCGATGAGCCGGGAATCCGCTAGTGCCTTGCCGCGGAAATCATCGTTCCAGGTGTGCGCGAAGTTCTGGTTGTTCTGGAAGAAATCGATGTGGCCAAGCACGTGGTAGTAGATCATGCGGTTGAGCCACGTCGGGTTCGTATCGTTGTAGAACGACACCGCGGGCCGGGTGTTGATGACCGTCTCGAAGGGGTTGTTGCGCGTGATCTCGTACTCGCGCCTGCCGCGTTCGGTCTCTATCCTATCGAGCCAGTGGTCGTAGTGCGTCGGGATCATCACCTTCGCGCGCAGGTCGAGGAATTCCCGGATCGTCGCGACATACTCCACTGACTCGACGTCGAACGTGAGCCCGTGCTCGCGCGCGACGCGCTTGCAATGGCGCATCGCCTCTTGCTCCTGCTCATCGGTCGGTCTCACGCGAGCACCTCCTTGAGGCTCTTGATGATGCTCTCCTCAGCGTCATCGCCAAGGATGCTCATCGCGATGCGGCCCTTGTACGTCGTGAGGAGCTTCGAGATCTCCAGTGCGGTCTCGATGGTCGAGCGCGACGTGACGCCCGGGTGCGTGATGGTCACTCCGACGCGGCTCATCATCGGGAGGAGGCGCTCGAGCAGGGTCATCGTCGACATCGCGGAGTCTGCCATATCCTCCCCGTCAGTGCCGTGGAACAGGAAGAGGTTCTGGTCCTTGCCGAGCCGTTCCTGCTCGATGATCCGTTCGATGAAGGAATACCCGCTATGCACCCGCGTCCCGCCTATCGCCGACATGCGGTGGTACGTCCCGAAATCCGGCACCTCTTTCGCTTCCGTGTCGTGCAGGATGAACCGCGCAGTGACGTTGCCGCGGTACTGGTGCATGAGCCAGCAGTACAGCATGAGCTGCTGCCCCACCACAAGATCCGTGCGTTGCCCATACATCGATCCGGAATAGTCGCGCAGGAAGAACACGAGCGCGCGCGGTTCGATGTCCGGTTCGCGCGAGAGCGTCCGGTACCAGAGATCGTCGGGACCGATCAAGAGGTCGCTCGGCTCGATCTCTCCGACATCCTCGATCCTGCCGATGGCGATGTTCGTGCGGACGATCTCCTCGATGGATCGTTGCACATCCAGGCGTTGGCCGACGCCACGGTTCGCGTCGGTGAGGTCGTAGATGAATCTCGTCGTGCTGCGCTTGCCGCCTTTGTTCTGGAGGTTCGGCAACTTGAGGTGCTCCGTCAGGAGCTTCCCCATGCGCTGCGCATCCTCGACGATCGCGTGCTCCGCAGCCTCGTCGCCTGCGCGATCGCCGTCGCCATCGCCGCTCGTGCGTTGGCGCCCGAGCACTTTGCCGACATCCCCCTCGCCCGCGCCGCCGGACTCG
This sequence comes from uncultured Methanosarcinales archaeon, assembly GCA_964396935.1. Taxonomy (GTDB): domain Archaea; phylum Nanobdellota; class Nanobdellia; order Woesearchaeales; family UBA525; genus UBA525. The sequence goes on from CAYNGK010000027.1 coordinate 8,217, forward strand.
TCGTTGGGACCGTTCCCGGACCCATCCCGCTTGTTCTGGCCGTGCTGGAGCCGGTCCGGCGCGGTGTGCGGCAGTACGATGACCCGTTTCCCGTCCCTGGTGGGATACAGGTATTTCGCCCAGCGGATCTTCTGCGGGAAACCGTCGCGCTCCGCGCGCTGCTTGTCGCGGCGCAAGAGCTCGTCCAGGTCCGGCGACGCGCCCAGAGCGCTCGCGTACGCGCGGTCGAGCCAGGGTCGGGCGATCGCCCGGTGGTATCCCGGTCCCGCCGGTTCTCCGCGGTTGTCACGAGCGGTGCTCATGCGCGTCACTTCTGGGCCGCGACGTACTCCTGCAGCGCGTTGATCGCGCAGCGCTGGCAATGGCCGAGCTTCGAGGTCATCACGTCGAGGATCCGGCTGCGCAGCTTCTTGTTCGGCTCGTTGGAGAGGTCGCTGAGCGCACCCGCGAGCGTGGACGCGCCGTTCACGTCGCTTTTCAGCACGTAATCCGTGACCGCATTCACGAGCCGGCGATCCTCCAGGAGCGTGCTGTACTGCGCGTCCAGGTCATCGCTCGTCGGCTGCATCATACGTCGCATCGCCGCGTTGCGGATCATCTGGTGCGATTTCTGCCGCTCCTGCTCGTTGCGGATGCCCATCCGCTCGTCGATCGCCTTCACGAACTTCATGTCCACCTTGAGCCGGCGCCGTTCCTTCGTGAGCGGGTCCGTGTAGAGCTTCTCCTGCCCGTCCTGGACATCCTCGCCGCCGCCCAGCAGCACCACGAGGTTCACGTACTGCAGCACGTGCTGCGCGAGCGCCTTGGGGTCGTCGCGATACGCGTTGAACACTGTCTCGTTCACGCGCATCAGGTTGATGTCGTGCGCGATCTCGAAATCCTGCTCGATATACCGCCGCTTCTGGTCCGCATCGAGGACGGGATCGTCCCGTACCGCCCGCTCAAGCGCGGTGATGCCCGCTTGCGCGTGCAAGCAACGGTCGCGGTTGGACTCCTCGAGACCCTCGAGGATGACGAACGCGCGTTCGAGCGCGCGCTGGCTCAATCCCGTCATCCCGAACCGCTCGCGGAAATCAGGTCGCGTCGCGAGCTCGCTGACGATCTCCGCGAGCTTCGCCGGGGTCGCGGTGCCGTTCGCGCTCTCGCCGCTCGAGAGGCGCAGGAGATCACCGATCTCGATGTCGTCGCGCTCGAGCTTCTTGAGGTCAGGCAAGCGCGTGAGCACCGCGGCGTCCGAGAACAGCGAGACCAGGTGGGGATCGATATGGAACCGCTCACCCATGAAGGTGGTCTTCGCCGCGACGTTCCCGAGCGCGTACTCGGTGAGCTTGCGCTGCTCGTGCCGGTTCGTGCAGTACCCGACGTAGCACGGGTGGCAACGGTCGAGGACCGGCGCGTTCACCTTGTTGCTCGCGAACTCCTGGTACTCGCTGTGGTTGCTCGTCGCGATGATCAGCATGTCGAGCGGCCATTTCATCCCGTCCATCTCCGCGACGCGGTTCTGGATGACCCCGAGATAGATCTTGATGAGGTCCTCCTTGTTCTTGAACAGCTCGTCCGCGAAGTGGATCCCGCCGCCCCCCGCGCGCGCGAGCGCGCCTTGGCGCAGGTTGAACCGGTAGGGATGGTTGAGGCCCTGGTCGCCCAACAGGAGCTGTCTCGTGATGTCGAGCTTCCCCAGGAGATCGTCGGCGCTCGCCGTGATCTTGTCCTTGGGCGCGTACTTGCCCGTGAGCACGCCCGAGGTCGGGCTGATGCGCACCGGCACGATCTCGACGTGCTCGGCAAGCAGCCGTGTGAGATCCTTGTCGGATTGCGCGAGATCCTTGATGATCCCTAAGGTGTGGTCCGTGTCCGCGCCCAATGGTCGGCGCAAGCGAGAGAACCGGTCTTGGAACTCCACGATCGGTGCCACGTCGCCATCTTTCCCGATGGGGGCGTGCGACATACCGCTGAGGGCGAGGGATCGCCAGATATCGTCATCGAGGTTGAGCGCAAGCAGCATCGGGTCCTCGAAGGTCTGCGACTCCATCGCCGGGATGCGACCGAACGCGCCGTGGAACTTCGGGTCGGTGAGACCTGTGAACTTGAACGTGTAGCGGCGGTTCCCTGCCTTGAGCGTGTGCTCCCGGTACTTCGCCATGAGGAACTCGGCGAGGTAGGTCTTGCCGTTGCCCGCTTCCCCTATCATGACGAACGCGAGCTCATCCGCTTTTCCGCCCTGTGCGGCCTGCTTGATGAATGACGCAAGGCCCATGATCTCATCGTGCATGCCGACGATGGGCTTGGCGCCGGTGCGAAACAGGTTGAACTCGTACTTCTGGCGGCCGTTGACGGTCGCTTCCTGGACGCCGCCTTCACGCAGCATCTCGTTGAGACTCTCAAAGACGTTCTGGAATTTCCGTTCGCCGGTGAGCACGCCCTTGACGTGCGCAGAGAGCCCGTTCGCCTGATCCACGTGACACCACCCCGTAGTTTCCCGTCGACATTCTCGTCGGTGGAAGGGTCAGCCTGCCTCCAGTCGGTATTTAAATTTAGTCGCCGTTTCCTGTGAAATGCGGTCGCGGACTGCAGGATTCTGCTATCGGTGTC
>CAYNGK010000027.1:10818-18409 GCA_964396935.1 uncultured Methanosarcinales archaeon
GCAGCCATAACACATCACTCCCAGCACTTGGAAGATACTCAAAATTTACCGTGTTATTTTCCATGGTTTTCGATAATCGCCTACTGAATAGGTTGTTTATAAGGGCCTGCTATCCGCCCAGATAGACTTGGCGGATTTGTTTGTTCTTGAGAATCGCTTTGCCCCCTGTGAGAACTACCTTCCCTTGCTCCAATAGATACGTCCTGTCGGCTATTTCTATGGCTTTCTTCGCGTTTTGTTCTACCAGAAGGACGGCAATGCCTTGGTGGCGCAATCCTTTGATAATCACAAACAGCTCCTTTTGAAGTATCGGGGATAGGCCAAGCGATGGTTCATCCATGAGGATTAGGGAGGGATTCTGCATGAGTGCTCTGCCTATAGCCAGCATTTGCTGTTGTCCTCCGCTTAATGCGAACGCGAGATCATCTTTTCGTTGTTTAAGAACGGGAAAACGCGCATAGACGGTGTTTAGACGCGATATAGTTTGGTCTTTCTCTTTGGTGTGTTCTGTGCCTATCTTCAGATTCTCCTCAATAGTAAGTTCACTAAAGTTTATTCTTCCTTGAGGCATATAACTGATTCCGCAGGAGAGTAATTCGTGCGTTTTTTTATCCGTGATGTCTTTATCTTTGAATAGCACCTTGCCGCCCGTGAGATCAGCGATGTTGAAGATGCTTTTCAGGACAGTACTTTTTCCTGCACCGTTTGGTCCGATAAGCGCGACAATCTCCCCCTTCTTCACAGTGATGTCTATGCCATTTAGTACTTGCAGTCCGCCATAACCCGCACTGATGTTTTGTAGTTCAAGGAGTGTCATTAGTCACCGAGGTACGCTTCCAATACCTTCTTGTTTTTCCTGACGACAGAGGGAGTGCCTTGCGCGATCACTGCGCCTGCATCAAGGACATACACGTAATCCGCGAGGCCCATTGTGAAATTCATATCGTGTTCAATTAACAGGATTGTTTCGCCGTTCTTGACGAGTTGCTGTAGTACGTCTTTGATAATCTGCCTAATGGCGGGATTGACTCCCGCGACGGGTTCGTCCAGCATCAGGAGTTTGTGTGGCTTAATGATGGCGACGGCGAGATCCAAGAGTTTGCGCTGTCCATAACTTAAGTCGGATGCTTTTGTATATACGGGCTTGTCTAACTTGACAAGATGGAGCACTCGCGTTATGTCCTTGATGCTATGCTCGTCCTCTTTTGACGGCGCAATGATGTTCTTAAGAAGATGCGTGTCATCGTTATTCATCGCGAGCAAAAGATGCTCTTTGATGGTGAGGTGCTTAAAGAGCCGTACATCTTGGAACGTGCGGCTGATACCGTGATTGGCGACCTTATATGCAGTGAATGAACTGAAGCGTGAAATCTCGCTCTCCATGAAATGTACTGTGCCGCTGTCCTCATCAACAATTTGACTGATGATGTCGAAGAGTGTCGTCTTGCCGCTTCCGTTTGGACCTATGAGTGCCGTGATTGTGCTGCGTCGCACACTCAATGTGCAATCATCAAGCGCGACAATACCACCGAATCGTTTTCTTACATTCTTCACGATGAGGATTTGGTCTGCAATCATTCTAAATCCACCTCGCCGAACAATCCTCGCGGGCGCAGGAATAAAATAAGCAGCAAGATGATTGCATACAGTATTTGACGAAGTGGTCCAAGCACGCTGCTGGGCAATGCAAGGAAACGAAGTGCTTCTGGAATGAGTAGGATGATGAATGTCGCGACAAAACTTCCTTTGAGGCTCACCAATCCACCGACGATGACGATGGTGAAAATGAGGATGACCTCGCTCATCGTGAAACTACTCGGATCAATATAGGTAATGTAATGAGCAAACAAGCTTCCAGCGATTCCCGCAAAGAAAGCACTCACCGCCATGCTTTGCCATTTCAACTTGAACGTGTTCTTACCCAATACCTTCATTCCTAATTCATCGTCGCGCATTGCCTGCAACGCAAGGCCATACCCTGAACGAGTGATGCGATACAAGAGGAAGTAGGTGATTGCGCAGATGATGGCTGCAAAGATGAGGAATTGCGTGTTTGTAGTAATAGCGATCCCGAACAGGTTAGGTTTTGGGATGCTCGGAATACCAAGCGGTCCTCGTGTCAACCACGTCCAATTCAGAAGGATACTACTGACGACAAAACTAAATCCGAGTGTGGCGAGTGCAAGATAGTCCCCTTTGAGAGCATACGTTCCACGCACGAGCACATATCCGAATACTGCTGCAAAGCACCCGGCAAGCAAGAATGCAAGTGGGAATGGAACTCCTGCTTGCACCAACAGTGCGCTTGTGTATGCACCGACAGCGAAGAATGCTATGTGCCCCATATTGAGCAAGCCCGCATACCCAACGGCAAGATTGAGGCTCGCCGCGAGGATGGCGTAGATGCAGATGAGGATCGCTAAATGGACGAGATAGGCGTTCATCATTTTCTCGCCCCCTTATTTATGCCGAACAGACCTTGTGGCCTGAATAGCAAGAACAGCAGGAGCAGTCCGAACGCGATAGCGTCTTTGTAACCGGAAGGAAGATACCAGATGCCGAAATTCTCTGCAATACCAAGGAGATAACTGCCAAGGATACTCGCGGGAACGCTCGTGACGCCGCCGATGATTGATCCGGTGAACCCTTTAATCATCAAGTTTGTACCCATCGTCGGCTCGAGATTCTGCTCCAACCCGACGAGGATGCCCGCGATACCGGCAAGCGCTGATCCTATCATGAAGCTGTACAGCGCGACTCGTTTAGCATCGATACCCATCACTTTCGCGAGATCCTTGTTATCCGCAACAGCACGCATACGAACACCAAGGGCGGTATTCTTCATAAAGAAATATAGCGACACGAGCAGCACAATCGATGTGCCAACGATGAACAACTGCAATGCCGTAACTGTTGCGCCGAGAACATCAATTGTCTGTGATATGCCGAATTGCGTGAATGATTTCACGTCAGCACCAAATGCCAAGAGGATGAGGTTTTCTATGAGGATAAGTAACGCAACACTTGCGATAAGCAAGATGACGTTGCTTGATTTACGACGCTGAAGCGGCACATACACTCCAAGATACATCGCCCCGCCAAATAAACCTGCGAAGATAAGCGTCAGCACAACGCCGAGCGCAAAATTCACACCTAACTGCACGGTAATCCAATACGCGACATACGCGCTCGCAGCAACCGACGCTCCGTGAGCAAAATGCACGAAACGATTCGTAGAATAGATGAGTGAGAAACCGCACGCCACAAGCGCATAGATGCTGCCGATGATAAGGCTGTTGGCGATTAGTTGAGAAACAATCATAGCAACTTACCTTCACACACCACCATGTTGATCACCGGGGAAAATAAAATAAAAAAAAGAAAAAATTAACCCGTCACAGGCAGTGGCGCACCGTTGTTGAGGATGTGCGCGGTTTCTTGGATGCGCATCGCCCTATCGCTTGGGAATGACACATCGCCTGTTACGCCCTTGTAGTTCTGCACACCAAGCAATGCTTGTCCGACCTTTGTCGTATCGCTGTCACCTGCTGTGCCGATTGCAATGGCTAATACCTTGATTGTGTCGTAAGTTGGATAACTTGCGAGGTCAAGGATTGGCGGGCGTCCTTTCACTGCAATGAACTTGTCGTTGAAACTCTTTGCCGGCTCTTGAGTTTTTGGTGCATCCCAGAACGCAAGTATTGTACCGTTCGCCGCGCCTTTAGCTGCTTCTTGTAGCGGCGGGCTGGTCACAGTTCCCGTTGTGAAGAACAGACCTTTAAACCCAAGTTCACGCGCCTGTTTCATTGCAATGCCCGTCTCATCATAACCGAGGAGTGCAAAACCATCAACGCCTTGCTGTTGCATTTTGGTAATCGTTGTCTTGAAATCGGTAGTTCCAGCACTGTATGCTTCAACCACCGTTGCACCATCATAGTTCTTCACGAAACTATCCTTGACCAGCGGCATGAATGTGTCGCTATTCCAATGGATGATGCCAATCTTCTTCAAACCATTTGCCTTCGCTTGATCTGACAACACTTTTCCGATGCTCTCGCTGTCAGTAGCAAGGCAGAACACATGACTGCCGAGGGCAGTCAGTGCGCTATTACAGTCAAGGGGGTCAATCAGCAAGACACCGTCTTGTTTAGCACGGTCAGACAATGCGAAAACACTGCCGTACGTGTTGAGAACGATGATTTTCACACCATCAACATTGACGAGTTTATTGTATGAGTTCACGGCTTTTGTGATGTCATATTGATCATCTTCAGCGATGAGTTGAACTTTTCTGTTGTTGATGCCGCCAGCGGCGTTTATCTCATCAACCGCGATTTGTGCTGATGTAATGCTATCCATGCCAAGCACAGCAGATTGTCCCGTCATGGGACCAATCCAACCGAGTTTGATTGGACCTTCTGTTTTTGCCGGCGTTTCCGGTGCTTTGGCGCATCCGGCAACCAATACCATTGCGAGTATGATTCCTACAAATATCGTTTTTGTCGTGTTCATGTTTTTCCTCCACAACATTTCAATGTTTTTATGTTGTGATGACTTTTTAAATCCTTTTACCAGCCCCGTCAATAAAATTAAGGACTACTAATTGATAGTAACTAATTAGCGAAGCGCATATTTAAATATAGGTGTTCTCCTACAAGACGACTTTATGAAAGAACGAAAAACTCGCCGTGCCACAAAAACTGTAGCGAGCGTAAGCACCGCCGAAGCACTCACGCAACTTCGGCAGATAGGACTTACCGATGGTGAAGTGAAAGTTTACGAGGCCCTTTTGCAATTGGGTGGGAGCACCAAGACACAACTCGTCAAGACTGCCGGAATCGCACCGGCCAATCTCTATGACATCACGAATCGCCTCGCAAACAAAGGACTGATCTCCGTCATAGAACGAAACGGCATCAAGAATTTCAGTGCTGCTAATCCTAATCGCCTGCTTGATTTTCTTGAGCGCAAACGCGAGGAGATCGACAAAGAACGGACAATAGTTCAGCAGTTATTGCCTATTCTCTCGGCAGCACATAAGGAGCACAAATCAGGTGTGGAGTTTTTCACCGGCTGGAACGGGTTACGCACGGTATTTGACGATCTATTGGAAGAATGCACTCCTCAAGATACTAATTACGTTTATGGTGCGAGCAAAGGCGAGAGTGATGATCAAGCAGACATTTTCTTCACCAAATACAGCCTGCTCCGAGATCGCAAGGGCATTCCCTTACAGATTATTTTCAACGAAGAAGTCAGGGAGCGAAAGGAACGCATTGCTTTTTTTCTCTCGTCAAAACGGTGCAAAGTGCGCTTCCTGAAGCAGACCACTCCATCAGAAATTCTTATTTACAAGGACACGGCAATCATACTGATTCTCACGAAAGAGCCTGTTGCAATCCGCATCCGTGAATCCAATGTTGCAATTTCTTTCAAACAGCACTTTGACTTGATGTGGCGACTTTCAACGGCGTGATCTCATTTCTGCGTTATCCGTGGGGGTCTGGCGAGCTTCCATGCCGTGCTATCTTCTGTTTCTTCGGATATAACATAGCCCCATGCTTCCAAGTCCTTCATCTTATCATCTATTGTTTTCCATGCTTTCTTGAGGTCAACAGATATTTTGTTTGTCGTCGATGATCCTCTCGTGCCCAGATAGTGCAAGATGACGCGGTGGTGGTAGTCAAGAAAACTGCTGACTCTGGGGCGGGGAGATGGTGGACGCTTATTTGCCATCGCGGATCAACTCCAAGTATGGTCCTTTATCGCCGTATGCCACGACAAAACGGATTTTTTCTCCTGCTTGAAGTCCTATCTTGTCATTGATGATTTTTGGTATTCTGACAAAGAGTTGTCCTTTGTTTTTTCCGACAACAGCGGTGTCCTCGCTGTAGATGCTTTCATCTGGATTGCCGAGAATGATCTCTACATCTGTATCGATTTGCTCTACTGTTTCGGGGCCTTTTGGGCGTTTTCTATCCATCCGTGCTCACCACTGCCGTCGTGAAAGTGATTCTATCTTATATATCTGCCGAAATCATCCCCTTTTGAAGCATACGAAATGGAAGGTATTATAAATAAACAGTCCTTTCCAAAACCTATGATGAAAAAGAGGTCAGATTGATGGACAAAGAAATCGCCTTATCACCGACAGGACTCATCCTATTTGAAGATTGTGAGAGTTGCTTCTGGCTCCACCACACAAAGGGCTGGCGTCGCCCTTCAGGACCGTTCCCGAGTTTGCCAAGCGGTATTGATCGAGCCCTTAAACACGGATTTGATCAGGCACGTCAGCAGGGGCAGCTCCAATTATGCAAACACCTCAACGGCGCCGGTGACGAAACACTGTTTGCTGATGTCACGCTGCTGGACGCCTTCAGAAATCCGTGGAAAGGACTTTCATATTACGACGCGGACATCGGCGCCACGCTTCGCGGCGCAGTTGATGATCTGGTTGTCAGCCAAGGCAAAATTCTCCCATTGGAATTCAAGACCAAAGGGAGTCCAATCAACGAATCGACTGTTGGCTATTACCGTGGACAACTTGATGCGTATGCGCTGCTATTGGAACAGAATGGCTATGACATCGCGGACTACGCGCTCTTGGTGTTTTGGATCCCGCGCAACGTTATTGATTTTGCAACAATCGCGTTTGATGTCCAAATTGTTCGTGTTCCCATTTCGCCCGAACGCTCCAGACAACGATTCCAAGTAGCAGTGAAGTGCCTTCGTAATGCGCGACCGACAAAGAGGTGTCCGTTTTGCGTGAATATTGCATGAATACGCAGCAGTAGCGTGTTAAATGGTAAGAGTGGCGCGTATGGAACAGGACGGTAGATATCAAGTCAAGCTCTCCACCTATGTGGAACCTGATGCGCTACTGCAATCATCAACGGAGTTTGCCGCTGGTGTTGATTTAAACGAATTGCAAAAAGGGTTGGCGATTCCGCATTTTGACGATATCAACTCTGTGAACCTCAACGACTACCTCCGTGTTTTTGTCACACGAGAAACAAGAGGATGCTCCACAGTTGCACAAACCATACGGTACTTGACGACGAATCCTGTTGAAGCACAAAAAATCGGGTTTGAGAATGTTCCCACCATCAAGCAGGTGTATCATTTCAAGCATAAAATCGGCAATCCCATCTATGCAGATCTTCGTAAGCGGGTCCGTGCATTGCTCGCGGGAGAAAAAATTGTCATCACCGACAACCTTCGTTTAATGAAAGAGAAACGTCGCACTCGTCATGTGAGTCACGCATTGCTCAAACAGCTGGCAAAAGAGACTCACAATGCCATAGTCAGTATGGCGGGGAGCAATCCACGCATCAAAGGAAAGTTCACTGCACAGCAGATCGCCCATATGACTACAACCATGATGACGCAACGAATGACCGCGCACAGTTTTAGCAAGAATTTTCGCAATCATGAAATCGCAGGACAACACGAATCCATTCCTTCCGATCACACGTTAATGAACATACTGCGCGAGATGTTTTCCTCTGAAGATGCAGTAATACAATTCAATCATCGGATTCTTCACAGGGTCTTTCTCTTCCTACGCAGTCGTTATTCTGGATGGTTTGAC
>CAYNGK010000028.1:0-17811 GCA_964396935.1 uncultured Methanosarcinales archaeon
GGTTGATCGTCTCGATCTCCTTGCGGCGCTCCTCGTCCTCGGCGGCATGCTCCTCGGCTGCCTTGCGCATCTTCTCGATCTCCTCTGGGGTGAGGTTCGTGCTCGAGGTGATCTTCACGCTCTGGCTCTTGCCCGTCCCGAGGTCTTTCGCGTGGACGCTCACGATGCCGTTCGCATCGATGTCGAACGCGACCTCGATCTGGTGGATGCCGCGCGGCGCCTGCGGGATGCCGGTCAGGTCGAACTGTCCCAAGAGCTTGTTGTCGGCCGCCATCGCACGCTCGCCCTGGAACACCCGGACCGTGACGGCCGTCTGGTTGTCGGCGGCCGTCGAGAAGATCTGGGTCTTCTTCGTCGGGATGGTCGTGTTGCGCTCGATGATCTTCGTGAGCACACCGCCCAGGGTCTCAAGGCCCAAGCTGAGCGGCGTGACGTCCAACAGGAGGATGTCCTTGACCTCGCCCTGGAGCACGCCGGCCTGGATCGCGGCGCCAAGCGCCACGGCCTCGTCAGGGTTCACGCTCTTGTCCCCGTCCTTATCCAGGAGCTCCTTCACGAGCGCCTGCACGGCAGGGATGCGGGTCGAGCCGCCGACGAAGATGACCTTGTCGATGTGCCCCTTGTCCATACCTGCGTCCTTCATCGCCTTGACCGTCGGGGTCTTGAGGCGCTCGAGGATGGGTGCGATGAGCGCTTCGAACTTCGCGCGGCTCAACGTGGATTGGAGGTGCTTGGGTCCTTCCTTGCCCGCCGTGATGAACGGGAGGCTGATCGTCGCGCTCGTCTTACTGGAGAGCTCGATCTTCGCCTTCTCTGCCGCGTCGATCAAGCGCTGGTGCGCGGTCGCGTCTTCTCGCAGGTCAATGCCTTGCTGGCGCTTGAACTCCTCCGCGAGGTGGTCCACGATGAGGTTGTCGACATCGTCGCCGCCCAGGTGGTTGTCGCCGTTCGTGGCCTTCACCTCGAAGACGCCGTCCCCGAGCTCCAGGATGGACACGTCGAACGTGCCGCCACCGAAGTCGAAGACGAGGATCGTGTGCGCATCTGACTTCTCCAGGCCGTACGCGAGCGCGGCGGCCGTGGGCTCGTTGATGATGCGCAGGACGTTGAGACCGGCGATCTTGCCCGCGTCTTTCGTCGCTTGGCGTTGCGCGTCCGTGAAGTACGCGGGCACGGTGATGACCGCATCCTGCACGGGCTGGCCGAGATAGTTCTCCGCGTCGTGCTTGAGCTTCTGGAGGATGATCGCGCTGATCTCCTGGGGCGTGTAGTCGGTGCCCCACAGTTCGACCTTGTAGTCCTCGCCCATGTGACGCTTGATCGAGCGGACCGTGTGCTTGGGGTTCGTGATCGCCTGGTTCTTCGCCACGCGGCCAACGAGGCGTTCGCCATCCTCAAGCACGCTCACGACGCTGGGGGTCGTGCGTTCGCCTTCGCTGCTTGGGATGATGACGGGCTTGCCGCCTTCCATCACCGCGACCGCGCTGAACGTGGTCCCCAGATCGATGCCAATCGCCTTGCCTTTCGTCGTTTTCTTGGTGTCTGTCGTCATCGTGCTCACCTACCGTTGTGGTATGTTCAAGGACGCGTGCGTGCCTTTGGTTTAGGCCGCGCGCTTGTGGTCGTACGCATCGCGTCGACCGCCGTAGCTGTCGTTGTCCTGCGCCGCCTTGTAGCGGCCCTGTGCGCCGTACGAGCCGCCGCTTCGTGCGGTCGCGTCCCCCATATCGTAGCCCTTGAGGAGCTCCGGGGGGAGCGCATAGATCGTGATCTGGTACGCGACCGGCACCGCGCCGCCAGGCAATTGCCCGGGCAGGAGGTTCTCAAGACCGCCCATGCCGTGCATCGCGCACTGGCATGTGGGGCAGTGCTTCTCCGCACCGCCGCCTTGCGCTGCGTCCTTGCCAGATCCAGCGTACGCGCCGTTGCGTGACGCGTATGCGGCGGCGTTGCTGCCGCGACCGCCGTAGTTGTTGCGGGACTGGAACGGCAGTACCTTGCCGTAGCCGGGTTTGCTGCTGTTCTCGTTCTTCTTGTAGGTCATGTGTGTACGCTCCTTCCTATTTGGCGACGCTCACGCGCGCCGGTCGGAGCGTTCGCTCGCCGCGTGCGTAGCCGCGTTGGAATGTCTTCGTGATGTGCTTGGAGGGGTGTTGTGCGGATTCTTCGGTGATGATCGCCTCGTGGCGCTTGGGATCGAATGGCCCTTCTGTCGGTAGGGGGGTGACGCCGTGGTCCGCGAGGAGTTGGTGGAGTTGATCGCGCACGAGGAGGATCCCGGTGAGGAGCTCTTTCGTGTCCGCGTGCTCTTTCGTGTGCTCGATAGCGAGTTCGAGGTGGTCGGTGATGGGAAGGAGATCCGTGAGGAGTCGGTCGGCTGCGCCTTCGCGCAACGCTGCCTTCTCGGTCTCGGTGCGCTTGCGGTAGTTCTCGAACTCCGCTTGGAGGCGCTGCAGGGTCTCGGTGAGGTCTGCGACTTGCGTGCGCAGCTGTGCCGTTTCCTCGCTTGCGGCGGTGGCCTCTGTGTTGGTGTCGTGCTTTTTCCCCATCAGTCTCACGTTGTTGACCTTAACTCAACAAAGGGGAGGTGTGGGCAACATATTTATATACTTTGTGCTATTCCATACCCCTATGCGCCTGACCCGCATCACGATCACCCGTGTGGCGTACCGTGACCCCGACGCGCTGGATCTCAACCGGGAACTCCAGCTCATCGCCGGCTCCATCGGGCTGTTCAACCAGCGCGACAAGGACCGCAGCAAGTACCGCATCTTCATCGCGCTGCTACGCGCGCTTTCCACACCGGAGCAGACCCTCACGACCGACGACCTCGCGCTCGGCCTTGGCTTGTCGCGCGCCACCGTCATCCATCACCTCGGCGCGCTCATCGACGCAGGGATCGTCGTGCAATACCGCGGCGCGTACCGCCTGAGCGTGGACAGCCTCTCAGAACTCGTGGACAAGATCCAGGAAGACCTGGACAAGACGATGGCGGAATTGCGCGCGGTCGCGAAGAAGGCAGATGTCGGCTTGCGGCTTGATGCGCACACGCCCTGAACGCGCCGGTGCCGACCAGGCGTGATTTTGGACCCCCGAAAGCGGTAGAGCGGCAGATTCTCGGTGCAGAGTTTATAATTCGCCCCAGGTCTCTGTAGCCTATGTCCATCGATAATAAACGGTCTGGCTCGGATGTTGATGAGTACGATGACTGGTGACGCTCACAAATCGCGACGACACTCGCACAATCGCGCGCGCTAAAAGAACGTGAACATAACGCCAAGCACGAGACGCTCGAAGAGCTGTTCCACGATCCCGCCCCGGCATACGGATTTCGTGATGTCGTACGCGCGTATCGTCACCCGTTCAAAACAGATGAGGAACTCGGAAGATTCAGCACAGAACTCCACAACGATATGACCATCAAACCCTACTTGCCGCGCAAGGCGCGGGTCTTCGGGTCGGGCCTCGTGCTGGGCTTGGCGGGTTTCGGCGTCACGGTCGGGCCGCACGAAGCGATGCATGCCGTGGCGACCACTGCAGTGGGCGGCTCGTGCGAAGAGGTCGTGTTCAACCGCCTATACGGCGGCGACGCGTGGGCCGCTGTGGTGCCTGGCGCCAAAGCCGAAGTGCTCCTGCCGATCATCGGCGGCTACGTCAAGCCGGCCGGTCTCGATTCCCTCACGCAGAACCTCGCGGTGAGTGTCGCGCCGTACGTGCTGCTCGCCCCCTTGGGGATCTATTGCGCGATCAAGGCGCGTGAACGCCGCAGCCTCCCGCTCGCGGTGCTCGCGGCAGGACTCAATGCGGGCACGATCGGCTCGGAGTTGGGCGATACACGCAATATGGTGTACCGCACGGGCGATGCGGTCGCCCAACAGGTCATCCCCGGCTACGAGTCGCGCATCAAGGATCCGTCGGTCGTCGGCCTGATTGCGAGTTTCTTCGTCGCGAGCTATGTCGTCAAGGGCATCTACCGGCTTACGCGCGGCGCGATCAACGATGCGCGCAGGATGGTCGGTGCTGTGAAAGCTCCTACGCCAGACGTCGCGTAAACTGACACTACACGCGCTCAGTCTTCGGGTACACGCCGGTCTTCATGAACACCTGCTGGGTCTTGACCGCGATGCCCTTGCCGGCGAGCATCTCACGACTCGTCATCAGGGCCTGACCGACGAGCACGAGCTCTCCCTTGAGCGTGAGGACCGCGACGAGATCCTCCTTCTGGATGTCGTTCTCCAACCGCACGATGCCGGGGAGTTTGAGCTGCATCCCGTGACAGAGGGGATTGACTGCTGTATCGTGGATCCAGATCTTCGCGAGGTGCCCCACACCGGCCTCGATAGGCAGGAGGATCTTGCGCATCGGCGCCTCATCCCCTTCCTTGAGGTAGTGGAGCGCGTCAGCGACCGTCTGGAGCGTGACCGATTGGGACTCGCGGAAGGCTGCCGCTTTCGTGCGGCGCAGCTCGACCATGTGCGCGCCGCACCCGAGCGCGCCACCGATATCGTGGCACAGCTTGCGGATGTACGTGCCAGCCTGGCACCCGACCACGAACAGGACATCCTGGCCTTGGACGTCCAGGAGCTCGAGGTAGTACACCTTGCGAAAGCGCCACTGGCGCTTGACCGCCGACTTGACGGGCGGGAGCTGCTTGATCTTGCCCACGAACTGCGCAAGGACCTCGCGCAACTGCGCATCCGACACCTCTTGGTGCAAGCGCATCAGGCACACGTACTCCTTCCCTGCGGTGAGCAGGGATTGGACGATGCGCGTGCCTTGCTCAAGCGCGACCGGCAGGACGCCGGTGACGCCCGGGTCAAGCGTGCCGGAGTGGCCGGTCTTCTCAAGCCCCAGGATCTGGCGCACGTACGCGCTCACCTGGTGGCTGCTTGGGCCGGCCGGCTTGTCGATGACGATGATGCCGGACTGCAAGAGCTCCTGGATGGGGCGCGCGTCCGGGTCCTGGCCGTACTTCGGGCTCGTCTCGGCGCGTGATCGCTCGATGACCTTCATATCACGCCGTTCAAACGGGAGCAGACCCATGGATGGCGGGAGAACACGCAGGGATTTAAAAGGACGCGGGTCGGGTGGGGGGGGTTCACTTCTTCTTTGGCAGCTCGTACGGGATCCGCTGCGTGTAGCTTTCCGGAGTCACATCACCGTGGCGTGCCTTGGTGTTCCAGTTATCGACATACTTGCCTTCTTTCTCATGGTACAGGAGATCATCGATGCAGATGACGCTCTTGCCATCGATATGCTCCACGTGCCACGCGACACGTATCCCGCGTCTCGTGCTGCGCCCGAGAGGACTCACGTTGAACTTGCCGATGCGCTCGGTCTGCCGAGCGCCAAGCGCGTCCTGGCTCTCGATGATGCGTGCGATCTCCTCGTGGTAGCGTTGCGCGTGCTCGTTCACGTACGCATCACTCCCAAAGCGCATCAGCGCCTTGTTCGAGATGAAGACACGTGGCGATGCCGCGCTGGGCGCGGGTCCTGCAGGTTCGAGCGCTGGTCGCGCCGGCGTGTGGCGCGTGATCATCTCCGCATTGAACCGCCGCTGCGCGTCCTCGTACGTGACCGTGGGGTCCTCACGTCGCAAGTGGTGCCAGTACGATCGCACCTGCGCATCACGCTCCACGCGGTCCTCAAGACCCGTCATCGTGATCCCCAACACACCACCCACGACCAAGATGAGGCTCCAGAACGTGGTGAGCTCCGCGCTCGTGCCCACAACCGCCCCAGTCGGGCTTGGCGCGACCGCGAGCGCCGTCCCAAGGCCGATCGCGAGCAAGCCAAGGATCCAGATGAGCGTGCGCATCATGTATCGACGAGTCGTATCGGTTTAAAAACCTTCTCGCAACCTTGATAACAGCAGCCGGACCCCCAAGAGGTATGCGCACAGCCGTATACGCTGGGACGTTCGATCCCGCAACGAAAGGGCATCAGTGGATGATCGCGGAAGGGGCATCGCTATTCGACCGGCTTCTCGTCGCAGTCACGCCCAACCCGGACAAGAGGCCGTTTTTTAGCATCGACGAGCGCCTCGCGCTCTTAACCGAGCTCACGCAAGGGTTACCCAACGTACGCGTGACGCAGACCGATACACGCTTTCTCGTGTCGTACGCGATCGCGCACGATGCGGCGTACCTCCTACGTGGCATCCGGGTCGCGAGCGACTTCGAGTATGAGCGCGTCTTGCGCCACGTGAACAGCGACATCGAGCCACGGGTCCAGACGGTCTTTCTTATGCCGCCCCGCGAGATAGCGGAGGTCAGCTCCAGTCTCGTCAAGGGTATGGTCGGGTTCGACGGCTGGGAAACGACGATCGCGAAGTACGTCTCTCCGGCTGTTCGCGACGCGTTCTTGCGCAAGGTGGCCTCGCGTGGATGAGCTCCTCGCGCGCTGGGTCGCGTTCTGGTCCCGTCTTGGCGCGCGTGGTGATATCGCCGGCATAGGCGAGCGCGTGCTCACGTGTTACGATGAACCGTGGCGCCACTACCACACGCGCGATCACCTGCGGGACCTGTACCGGTTGTTCGACGAGTACCGTCATCTCGCGCGCGACCCGGACGCGGTCGAAGCGGCCATTCCCTTCCACGATGCAGTCTACGCGATCGGTTCTTCTACAAACGAGCAAGACAGCGCTGCGCTCACGCTTGAAACCATCGCTCGTCTTGGCGTAGCGTACCTGATCACGCCCGTTGCGGATATCGTGCTCGCGACAACGCACGCGCAGGCCTCGAACGACCCCGATACCGCGCTCTTTTGCGATCTCGACCTCGCGATCCTTGGCGCGGACCGCGAGCGGTACGCCACGTACGCGGACGCGATCCGCGCAGAGTACGAGACCGTCTACACGCCCCGCGAGTACTGCGTGGGCCGCCAGGTGTTCCTGCACCGGTTCCTTGAGCGCGAGCAAGTCTACACGACCGCCCCGCTACGTGAGCGGTTCGGCCCGCATGTGCGCGGCAACCTCGCGTGGGAGATCGAACTGCTCAAAGAACGCAAGACACAGCTGGATAGCGCGCGAGCCGACTAGCTGTACCGGTATTTCAGCACGAGTTGGATCACACTCACGAGGAGCGCCAAGAAGTTGCAGATCACGACGGGCATCGCGGATATCAGGATGCCGTAGGTGAGCCAGAGCGCGCAGTTGGCGACGTACAGCCACAGCATGCCCCACGAGAGGTCCCTCACCTTTCTCGTCTTTATGATCTTGATGAGCTGTGGCAGCATGAGGACTGTGCCGATGATAGCTGCCACGTACCCGATGAACGCGCTCAGGGCCACCGCCATACCGCTTCGGGAACACGCGCTATCGGATATAAACCCTGTGGCTGGCCGCACGACACGGTTCTAGCTCTTGCGGTACGTCCCGACAAGCTCGGCTTGCGCGAGCACGTGGCCGCGTATCGCGGCCAAGAGCGCGGCCTTATCGGCCGCGGGCGGGAGCTCGAGCACTGTGTCGAGCGCGAACGCCTTGAAGAAGTACCGGTGCGTACCGATCGGCGGGCACGGCCCGCCCCACGCGTTCTTTGGCCAGCTGTTGCGCCCGACAACCGCGCCTGCGGGGACGCTCCCTTCTTTGAAGCTGGCGGTTGGGGGGATATTCCACACGACCCAATGGTCCCAGACCATTCTTGGCGCCGCCGGGTCGGGCGCGTCCGGGTCCTCAACGACAAGCGCGATGCTCTTCGTGCCTGCCGGCACGCCGGAGAACGTCAATGGCGGGCTCACATCCTGGCCTTGGCAGGTGTGGATGCGTGGGATGGATGCGGCGTTCGCGAACGCGGGACTCAGGAGCTGGAACGGCATCGGCGCATCACCTGGTGGCGCGGGCGCAGGCGCGCACGCGGCGAGAAAGAGGAGGAAAAGGAGAAGCGGCAGGGACCGGTTCACGAGCACGCGAAGCGCACGTTCCCATCCTTGCCGACGCCGTTGATGATCAGCTCATTCGCGCCTTGCGAGATGGCGGTCTCCGCCTTGATCACGACTGGCGTGACCGTGCAGATGGCCTCCTCACCCGGTGCGAGGACTTCGACACCGCCGCAATTGTCGCTGAACTTCGCACCAGGGCCAAACAGCTCGACACCGCTGGGGTCCATCGGCTTGCGGATGCCGTTCATCTCGTAGCTGTTGAGCGTCACGCGCACTCCGGCAAGATCCTTGGGCGCCGGGAACGGCACCTGCTGGTTCAGCTGCCACGAGCGCGTATCGAGGTTGCGGAAGCGGAACGTCACGGTGCGCATCGCCGCGTCGCAGCGGACGTCATCGGCCGTGATGATCTGCGCCTCATCGCGTGCGCCAAACGTCGTGTCGAGCGCATCATCGATCTCCTGGACATCATCGACCGCAGGTGCGACATCGATGCCCGGGATCTCCGGCGCATCGAGCACCGGTGCTGGCGGTTCCTCTCCCAGCGGCAGTTGCGGTGCGGCTGGTTCCTGCGGCGCGCACGCTGCAAGGAAGAACAATGCGAGTACAGCGATAATCACCATCGGCTTCTTCATACGACTACCTCCCAAAAACCCTTATCGTGAGTGGTCAATGGCCCGTATTTAAATGGTGTGGTCGCTACGAAGACCTGGCACGGATAAATTATTCACTGTTGAGTGGTTATTTTAGAAAAGTATTTAAATGGGTTTTCCCTTTATCTCATAATCTTCCTGTGAGGTACTACTCTATGGCCAACCACATCCGGATTAACGGGGTAACGCTTCCTGACCGCAACGTCGGCATCCAGGGCATCACAAACAACGTCGTCTTGTACGTTGATGGCACGTATGCGGCCGTTCGCGATGGGAAGGTCGTCACCGGCCAGGTCCCGGCGAACGGTGAAATCGATATCGATGGCGTGAAGATCCGTGCGAGTGGCGCAAGCGGTATCTATTCGCGCGTCTCTGTCGGCAACATCGGCGGCTCGATCTCGATCAGCCGTGGCAACATCACGAATCACACGGTCATTGACCATCGTGGCGTCCAAGTGGTCACCTCGGTTGGCGATGTCGGTGCGTCTCTCGATGAGAGAATTGACGAGACGTACGAGCTGCAGGAGGGTGATGCGGTCGAGATGCGAGTCACCAGCCAAGATCTTCGCTTAGGTCTCCAAGAAGGAACGTGTGCTGCGGTGACTGGAGAATCGCGCTACAAACCCCGGTACAAGAACCGTCGGCTCGATATTGTCGGTCTTGAAGGAATGCTTGCCTTGCCGAAGGCGGTCAAAGGTCTTACGTTGACCATCTATGCGACGAGTGGTGATATCGAAGGTGATGTCGCGCATCCGGGTTCAATCTGCGTCACGAGCGGCGACGTCGATCTCACGCTGTACGCGCCGTTGGACGTCGAGACACGTGCCGTGAGCGGTGACGTCGAGGTCATCGGTATGATCAGCAAAGGCCGTGGTCGCTACGGTCCGGTCGGTGGCGACGCGCAAGGCACATTGCGTATCGAGACGACGAGCGGTGACATCTCACTCAAGTATGTGGACCCGCAGAAGTAACTCTTTTCTTTCTTTTTCTAGAGTATTCCGAGATCACGCCGCAGCTGCGCGTATAGTGTTCTGGTCGCTTGCGTCAATTCCTCGAGCGTGCCTTCGTTGCGGATCACGTACGACGATCGACGGGCCTTCTCCTCTTGCGCCATGTGCTGGTGGAGGATAAGGGCGACCTTGTCGTCAGCAATCGTGATACCTGCTTTCGCGTAGCGTTGGCGGATGCGCTCGGCGCGGACGGCATCATCTGCTACGCACGCGATGACGCGATCGCACACGTCGTTCCAGCCGCGCTCATACAATTGCGCCGCCTCAAGCAATAAGAGATCGTTCATATCGGCCGTGATGCGCTCGAGCGTCTTTGGCCACGCGAAGCGTTCCAGTGATGTCCAGACGCTCGGGACGAGGCCGGGTTGTGCCAAAAGCTCCTGCTTGAGTGTCGGTACGTCGAGCCCGCCGGTCGGGAGGATGACGGGGAACGGCACGATGGCCTGGATGGCGTTGGCACACGCGGGGTCGGGGAATTGCTCCCGTTGCACATCGTCATAGCACAGCACAGGCACGCCATCGTCGCGTAGGATGCGCGCGACCTCGCTCTTGCCGCTCGCGGTGTTCCCCGTCAGGCCGATCAGGTACTGTGGCGCCATCTGCGTATCCTTCGGGAGCCGTCCGGCTCTCAAAAACCTGTCGGGTGAGAAGAATGAGGAAAAAGGAGGAAAGAGAGAAGCGGTTCAGGCCGGCGTGACGAACACCGGCGGGCGGTTCACGTCCACGACCGTTACGGGCACGACCTGCGACGTGCTGAGCACGCCATCGGTCACGGTCACCTTGACCGTGTACTCGCCCGCGTCATCGTACGTGGTCTGGTACGTGTCGCTGTCCATCCAGCCCGTCACATCGACGGTGAGCTTGTCGCCCTCGCGGTCAGTCGCGCTGATGGGGAGCGTGATCGTCTCACCCTCCTCCACCGTGATCGGCTTGAGCTCCGTGAGCACCGGTGCGGTGTTCAGGAGCGCGATCTCGACACGCACCGTGCGCTTCGCGCTCGTCTTGCCGTCGCTTGCGACCACGTCCACATCGTATGCGCCCGCGTCGCCAAGCGCGGTGCGCCAGACGCCTTGCGCGTTGAACGGCGCGCTGTAGGTGACCGTGACGGTGTCGCCATCAAGGTCCGTGATCTGAGCTGTGGGGATGCTCACGACGTCGTTCTCGGTCGCGCGCAGTTTTTGGGGGAACGCGTCATCGAACACCGGCTCGCGGTTGAGGTCCGTCACGCGCACGACGACATCCTGCGTCACCGTGTGCAGGTTCTCGCCCTGGCGGCGGTCGGATGCGGTGATCGTCACCGTGTGCTCGCCCGCGTCATCGTACGTGGTATCGTAGCGCCAGCCGGTCATCCAGCCGCTGTACGTCACGACGACTTCCGAGTCGTCCTCATCTGTGACGGTGCACGCGTCGTGCAGGTCGACCATCTCGGTCTCCTGGACCGTCACACCAGTCCCGCAATCGATGACGGGCGGGCGGTTCGCGCGCAGGATCTGGACAAGGACGGTCTCGACCGTCTGGCTCTTGCCGTCAGAGGCGCCCACCGCGACGCGGTACTCGCCCTCATCACCGATGCGCGTCTGCCACGAGCCATCCGCATCGACTGGCGGGGTGAAGGTGTACGTCACTTCCGTCCCGTCCGGATCGATCGCGACCGGCTTGAGCTGCACGAGATCCCCTTCCGTGTACGTGACGGTGTAGAGCGCCGGGAGGCTGACGTCAGGCGCGACTGGCGCGTCGGGAGCGAGCGGCTCCGCAGGGAGCTGGATCGGCTCGACGACCTGTCCGGTCGGCGATTGCTGCGTTGGCACGCATGCCGCAAGCAGCAGCAGTGCGAGCGTCAGGACTGGAATCGCGTAATATCGCATGGGAACGTACCCCCTCACCTATTGGTTGTGCTTGCGACGGCAACCCGGGATTAATATATGTTTCCATCCGCGAGTGGAGACGTGCGAAACGGATATAAATCGACGGGAGAATCCCCTGGCCTCATATGGACCTCGAGCAACGGATACCTCAAGAGCCAGTCCCGTATCGGTTCGCGCAGTCGGTGCCGCCGTTTCTTACCGGTATTGTCCTAGGAGCCGCGACTGACCTCTTGGTCCCCAGCCCACAGTTTGATGCGAGCCTCAGCGGGACGCTCATCACTGCTGGTGCTGGAACGGCAGGTTTTTTTGTCGGTAGGAAGTTAGGCGGTTATGCAACGACGCAGAAGATCCTACGTGACTGCCCACCGTTCTACGTTGGAGCGGTTGTTGGGCAGGCCCTGGTTGCGGTCGGCAAAGGCATCCTCTAGTGCCTCCCGTATCTTCCGTAAAGCTCTTATAACCCCGCGTACGGTGCCGACGGCATGCGTCGGCTCCTGTATCCCGGTCTCGCTGTGTTGTTGATCGTGCTGGTCGTCTGGCTCACCGCACCCGCACCGTGCGATGGCACGCAGTGCGTGGTGGACCGCGCGGTCGCGGCCGGGAACGCGCGCGCGTGCGATGCGCTCGCAAGCGCCCAGGAACGCGCGTGGTGCGTGACGGACGTCGCCGCCGCGCTCGATGACGCGCGCGTGTGCGACCGGATCGAGGAAGAACGCTCGCGCGCGTTCTGCGTCTCAGGGATCGCCGCCGCTGATCGGGATGTCGTCGCGTGCCGCGCGATCACGCATCAGCCCGCACGCGATGATTGCCTCGACGCGCTCGCGCGCTCGCTCCCTGACGGATCCCTGTGCGGCGAGATCGTGTCGGCGGGATTCCGCGACAGCTGCGCGTACGATCTGGGTCGTGAATTCAACGACCCGCAGGTGTGCTTGCTCATGGCCGACACGGCGCGCTCGTACCGGTGCGTGACCTTCGTCGCGCTCGACCTGAACACGACCGAACCGTGCGCGCTCACGCCGTACCCGGACAGCGACTGGTGCATCGTCGGTGTCGCGACGAAGCTGCGCGACCTGTCCTTATGCACTGGCGTGCGCAACGTGACCGTGTACAGCGCGTGCCGTATGGGCATCCTGTCGCGCGAGTGAACCTGTTTTCGGCCTGGTCCGGTCATCTTCCGAAGATTCTCACGACACGCACCTAAACCCTGTCGCACGCGTACTCGCGTATGCGCGTATACGTGGACACGAACGTCTACCTCGATTACCTGCTCGCGCGGGCGAATACGACAGGCATGCCGCTTGACCTGGTGGCGTTTGCGGTGTTCGAACGTGCCAGATCGTGCGAGTTCGAGATCATCCTCTCAGATCACGTGCTCGAAGAATTATACAACTACACCGCTGTCGGGGAGTCGCGCATCCTGCTTGACTCGTTGCGTCCAAAGATCCGTCTCGTGTGGGCATCCGACGAGGATCGGGCGTGCGCCCGGTCACTGCCCGCGCACTTCGCGGATGCCCTGCATATCGCGCTTGCTCGTCGAGCGGGCGCGGCGTTCATCGTCACGAGAAATGTAGCGGATTTCCGACATCTTATCGAAACCAAACGCCCGGAAGAGGTCTAACGAGCTCATCGTTGCGAGTTTCTTTCTGGCCGCCTTCTGTTGTGCTGGCGTGAACGGCTTCACGCTCCCTTTCAGTTTACGCAAATTCTCGATATCCTGTAAGTACTCCGCGAACGCGTGGCGCGCGAGCGCGCTCCAGTTCACCTCGTCGTGCTCGTCCATCCTCGTCTTGAGGTCCGCTGGGATGAGCACCGTCATATTCGGCATGATTTGCTGTGTGTAAACCAGTGTATATATGTGTTGTGTTCGACGGACGAGATTTGCTGTTCTTTCGGCGTAGGATTTAAGAAGGATTCGCGGTTCTTTTGCTCCACACCAGCCCTGTGGTGTAGTGGTCAAGCATTCCAGGCTTTGGACCTGGAGACCCTGGTTCGAATCCGGGCAGGGCTATTGAGATGGAAACGTTACTTTTTTCTAAGAAACAACGGCGTTCAATTTCTTATCTTCTGCAACTGATCGCCAGGCCATCACCGTTTTGTCATTCGGATCTAGAAGAAGCAACTTATCGCAGTCGTCAATCGCTTCTTGTGCACTTATCGTCTCATTAAGGGCGCAGTTCCTTCGTAGATTCATTTTATAATTAGGTTTCAGTTGTATCGCAGTCAATAGATCTTTTTTGGCTTCATCGAATTTTCCTAACCTGATCTCGCCAAGCGCACGAACATCATACGAATCTACATCGGTGGAATTGAGAGAAAGCGCCACACTTATGTCTGCCATTCCTCCGTCGAAATCGCCCAAATGTATTCGGGCAAGTGCGCGACCCGGATAGAGTATGTATTGACGTTGCGGTTCCAGGGTGTCATTCAAGAGAATCGCCGTCGTAAACTCATATAGTGCCTCTTGGTCCTTCGCCCAGTGGAGGTAAGTAATTCCTCGATAAATATGGATGATCGAATTATTTTGTCCTAGCTGCATAGCACGATCGTAACTAGCTATCGCCGCAGAATAATTTCCTGCGTGCATAAGTGCATCTCCTTTTGCGGCGTGCGCATTGGTTCTGTCGGGTTCCAGTTTTATTGCGTGGTCAAAATCGGTGATTGCACCGGATGTATCGTTCATTCTGTCTCTAAGTACTCCCCTGCTGTAATAAGGTCCATATGATTCTTTGAGCGAAATGGCTCGGCTACAATCTGTCGCTGCGCTTGTGTAATCCTCTGCTTGCGTTTCAGCATAACACAGTGATTGATAAGCATCCGCGTCCGTGGGATTTAGAGATATCGCCAGTGTAAAATCAACGACTGCGGAAGTAGTATCATCCAAATGCAATTCTGCCGTTCCTCGTTGAAGATAGACGGATTCGTGAACGTAGTCGTAAGATAGTGCTCGGGTAAAATCATCTTTTGCCGCCTCGTAATCTCTAAGATGTAAGTTTGCAATTCCGCGATGGTAGTATAACATCCCAAAATAGGGGTCGTTTTGTATCGCCTCGTCGCATACCTCGCGCAATTGGACATAATCCTTCTGGTATCGGAATATGCAAGGATTACGAAAGTACACGATAACAAATACAGCGACAATGAATAAGAGTATAACGCCGATGATAGAGATCAGAAGCACCCAGCGAACACTGCTCTTTTCAGGATTCTTATTCGAGCGTTTTATAGGCAAATCGGGCTCAAATTTCTGTAGAGCCGGATTGAACTTCATCGGCGGCTCGACATAGTGGCCCTTCTTCTCTTTAGGAGACATTCTTATCCGAATGGGACATGATGTTTAAATGGCTTTTGCGAGATGTCGATGACTAACTATGCCGTCGAGTGGCTATTGCGGAGCGGGGGCTGCTCGTCCCTCGCAGCAGGTACGTCGAACGCCCTGCATGAATCGGGCGTTCTCCTGCGTGTGCTCCAAGGCAATAGCCGTTTGAGAGATAGAAAACGAAAAACAGGAAGGGTTGGTAGGCTATTAGTCCTCGACTGTGACCTTGCCTTTCATCGTCGGGTGAACGCCGCAATGGTAGGTGTAGGTCCCCGCACCGGTGAAGGTGTGGGAGTAGGTCTGTCCGTTCGCGAGCCGCGCGGAACCGAGCTCACTGCCCGTATCGCTCGTCACGGTGTGCTGCACGGAGTCTTGGTTCGTCCAGACGACCGTGTCACCGGTCTTGATGGTCACGTCGCTGAAGCGGAAGTTGCTGATGTCGGTGTGGATCGTCTGCGCGACCGCGCAGCGAAGAAAGAGCTGCGTGAGCTCATCGAGCGCGCCGCCGACTACTACGGGAAGGTCCTGGACACGTACCACAA
Source organism: uncultured Methanosarcinales archaeon (assembly GCA_964396935.1). GTDB lineage: Archaea > Nanobdellota > Nanobdellia > Woesearchaeales > UBA525 > UBA525. The sequence continues at coordinate 15,262 of CAYNGK010000028.1, forward strand.
GCACAACAAGCTCGTGAAGTTCGTGTTCAGCGAATACGCCGATTTCGAGACGAGCATCGACGATTTCCGCACGAAGAACAACCAGCTCTGGGCACCGGTCCTCGCGGAGTACCTCAAGATACTCATCTTCAAGATCAAGGAGACGGAGTTCATCATGATCAGCATGGAGAACGCGCCGAAATGAGCGGCGACTCATAGTTCACTCGATTGCACCGGGGATAGGCCACGCGTCGGAGACCCGTCTGTCCGCAACCCTTAAGAATCATCCTCTCCGTTGCTGCCGGTTATGGCAACGCTCGACTTCCCGACCGCGTTCAAGTACCCGTTCCGCCGCTGGGTGTGACTGCTCAACATCCTGTGGCTGCTCGTGCACATCTATGGGTGGTTCCTCTTCATCGGGTATCGCGTGCGCATCCTCGCGGAATACCTCGACGGCAAGTACAAGAAGCTCCCCACGATCGCGCACGGCAGCGACTTCACGCTGGGGTGGAAGATGTTCTGGAAGGCGTTCCCTGCCCTCCTCATCCTCGTCGCTGGCGCGGTCGTGACGGGCGTGTTCGATCGCCGGCCTAACGATGTCCTCGTGGCGCTCTACGTCGTCGTCGTGCTCCTGGTCGTCCCGGTGCTCGCGATGCACTTCATCCGCAAGCGCACCGTCGCGTCGTGCTTCGAGTTCAACCTCGTGCGCACCGTGTGCAAGAACATCGGCGACTACCTCCTCGCGCTCCTGCAGGACCTCGCGCTGGGCTTGCTGTTCTTCGCGATGTGCCTCATCCTCGTCGGGTTCCCGGCAGGCGTGTACACGAAGAGCATCTTCCTCGCGGAGTTCTACCGCACGCACGTGAAACGCTAAGGGCACGACCGCAAGCGATAAATACCGATTCGCGGCAGCCACGACGTGTGAAACGGCGCATCGTCGTCTGGGTCCTCGTCGCCCTCGTGCTGGGGTTCCTCGCGGGGTTCGCTGCACGCGCCGCCTGGCCCGCGCCAACCGCACAACCCTCGAACTACTCGTTTCTCGCGCCCGAAGTCGCGCGCCTGGACCTCGCAGCGTTCAACGAGCAGCAGCGCTACTACCACGCATACTACACGCCGCTGCGCACGCAATTGCGTGAGGCCACGCCCGACGACGGCACGGTCGCGGTGTACTTCGAGGACCTCACGACAGGCGAGTGGGTAGGTATCGAGGAACGCACCCCGTTTCGCGGCGCGAGCCTCCTCAAAGTCGTCACGATAGCCACGACGTTACGAGCGATCAGCGACGGCACACTCGCGTTCGATACGCGCTTGCCGCTCGCGCCTGGCGATCGCGACGACCGGTTCGGGTCGTTGTATGACGCGCAGCCCAACGCGACGTTCACGGTCGAGGAGCTCATCGCCGCCGCTGCTACCTCGAGCGACAACACGGCAGCGAACGCCCTGCACGCGGCAACGGGGATGGGTGCGTGGTGGGAGACGTTCCAGGGGCTTGGCCTGCCGCCCATACCGCTTGATGAGAACATCACGTACGTAGCGGTCACGGCCAAAGGGTACAGCAACGCGCTGCGCAACCTCTACTACTCCGGTTATTTGCGCCGTCGCAACTCCGACTACCTCCTCTCGTTACTCGCGCACACGGAATTCACCGACGCGCTCGCGCGCGGCGTACCCGCCGGCGTGCCGATCGCGCACAAGATCGGCGTCTACACGGTCCCCAATGACCCGTCGCAGAAGCAGTACCACGATTGCGGTATCGTCTACACCGAGCACCCCTACATCCTGTGCGTGCTCACGCGCAGCATCCCTGAAGAGGACGCGAAGCCCCTGATCGCCCGCATCAGCGCACTCGTCTACACGTACAACCAAGAACGGGAGAACGCGTGACGGCGGCGGTTCCCTCGACGCCCCAAACCCTTAAAAACCCCCCGTCGACTCTCCCTTTTAAAATGCACTTCAAGGACCTCGACCTCATAGAACCCCTCCAGCGCGCGCTCGCGCACGAAGGGTACACCGCTCCTACGCCTATCCAAGAGCAGACGATCCCTAAGCTCCTCGCGGGCAAAGACCTTCTGGGCATCGCCCAGACGGGCACAGGCAAGACCGCCGCGTTCACGCTCCCCATCCTGCAGCACCTGACGAAGCACAAGCGCATCGCGCCCCGCGCGTCACCGCGCGTGCTCATCCTCGCGCCCACACGCGAGCTTGCAGCGCAGATCGGCCAGTCGATCGCCGCGTACGGTCGGCACCTGCCGATCACGTTCACGGTCATCTACGGCGGCGTCGGCCAAGGGCCGCAAGTGAACGCGCTCAACCGCGGCGTGGACATCCTCGTCGCGACACCGGGTCGATTGCTCGACCTCATCGAGCAACGGTACGTCCACCTCGGTCACGTCGAGATCTTCGTCCTGGACGAGGCGGACCGGATGCTCGATATGGGCTTCATCCGCGACATCAAGCGCATCACGCCGCTCTTGCCTAAAGAACGCCAGACGCTGCTGTTTAGCGCGACCATGCCGGGCGAGATCTCATCGCTTGCGAACGGGATCCTGCACCACCCAGAGCGCGTCGAGG
>CAYNGK010000029.1:0-17316 GCA_964396935.1 uncultured Methanosarcinales archaeon
GCGAGTTTCGGCCTTGCGCGCCTCAAGGTCATCCACGTGAACGACAGCAAAGGGGGATTGGGCGACCATAAGGACCGCCACGAGAATCTCGGCAAAGGGCAGATCGGAACGATCGGGTTACGCGCGTTCCTCACGCATCCGAAGATCAAGGGATTGCCGAAGATCCTCGAGACACCGTTCGAGGACCAGAAGGAGCAACGGGTCGATATGGACGCGCTGCGCGGACTGCTCCGCTAAGCGATGAGGATCGACCGTCTCACGGCACGAACGGCAAGACGAGCAGCGCGACCCCAAGCAACACCAGGAGTCCGGCGAGCAAGCGGATCGAGATGTCGTTCTGCTCCGCGACCGCGATCACGAGATGCCGGGCGAGGTTCTGCGCGATGAGCATCGCGGCGCCCGCGACGCCGATATAGACGAGCACGAGACGCGTGAGGGGCAGGAGGGCACCTGAACCGCCAAGAGTCGCCCACCAGGCGGCGATCGCGAACGCGAAAAGGAGGCCGCCAACGAACCGCATCCGGACCCCGTACGCGAACCGGCGCTCGATGCGCTCGATCCACGGGCGGGGCTCGTCGATACCTCGCATATGCGCAAGCAGGATAAGCACCCCCGATAGGATCGCGACAGCGGAGAGGAGATCGGTCGGGATATGGATGAAAGTGACCACGACCTCAGCACCCGCTACTGCCGCGTTTAAATGCCCTTCGTCGGGAATACGTTTAAATACTCGGGGTGCGCCTTCGCAATCTGATGGTCTACGCCTCCGCCGCGAGAAAAACGGTCGGATACCTGGTGCTCAGCGGTGCGCTCGCACTCTCCGCAGTCACGTTCCTCACCGGCTCCCTTGAGCCGACCGCACGCGTCATCGACGCTGGTGGGGACGTGAGCGGCTGGTCGTGGCTCGTGTTCGCGCTGGGCGTGTGCACCGGCGCGGTGATGGTCGGGACGTACGTGTACGTCGCGCACCTGGAAGCGAAGCGGCACACGTGAGATACTGCTCGTGACATCGTCAAAAGAGTACCGGGAGATCTTATCGCGGCTCGAGCGCATCGAGACCGCAGTCACTCGGACCGCCAAGACGGAAGCGACTATCGAGCACAAAGAGCAAGTCATCGCGCAAGAAGAGCAGAAGATCGAGCGCGTACTCGTGAAGGTCGGGGATTTCACGTTCAAGAGACGTCATCTCCTGGAGGGAATCCGCGGTACTGCAGGAGCCTTCCTAGGCGTCGGTCTCGGAAGGGGCTTGCTCAATATGGAAGAGATCGCGCAAGCGCTCCCGTGGTGGAAGATCATCGGTTTGCTCATCTTCATTCTCGCACTCTCGACGCTACTCCTCTACAAGAATATGCGTAAGGAGGTCGAGAGCAAGGGTTGGCGGGTCGTATGGGTGCGGCTTGTCTCGCTGTACACCATCGCAATTGTGGTCGAGCTGTTCGCGCTGTGGCTATTCGGCGGGATGCCTTCGTCGATCGAGACGCTCGTCAAGATCCTCGTGATCGGCTCGTATGCGGCGATGGCCGGTGCGGTAAGCCTGCTCGTAATCTGACGGAGTCCGAACGGTTCTTTTTTAAATCACGGCGATTCCTGCAGCGGTATGCGCAAAGTCAGTGTCTCGAGAAAGGTGCGTGAGAAGCACCCGCACCATAGACCCGCATTCCTGAAGAAGGTCGTGGGCGTCAAACCGAGGATGGTCAAGGCGTCCTATCACTCCCACAAGGAGTGGCGTATGGACCCGAAAGGGTACGTGATCATCAAGGTGTTCTACCAGAAGAAGTACTTCGGCGCTCGTTTCTGCACGCCTGACGGCACGCCGCGCGTGAACGTCATCGGGACGGACGCTGAAGAGATCGTGCAGACACTTGTGCGCGAAGGGCTCGTGTCAAGCCTGCAGCACGCCGCATACTTGGGCCACGAATTGCACAAGGCGGAAGTCGCCCTGAAGTTCCACCTGAACTTCGTGCAGGACTCGGAGCTCGATTTCTCACGAAAGACGAAGAAGAAAGAGTCGGACAACCTGCCCGAGTGAGCAAGCCATATATACCCTTGGCGGGACCCGTTCGGGCATGGATTTCTGCCCCTCATGCGGCGCGATGATGAAACCTGCCAACGGCCGGTTCGCCTGCACGTGCGGGCATACGCAGGATGCGGTGCGCTCGCAATTCACGGAGACGCCCGCACGGGCGCAAGCGACGACCGGTGCGGTCGACCACACCACGCACCCGCTCGCCGCGTTCGATCACGTCTGCTCGAAGTGCGGGTTCGGGAAAGCGCGGCTCGTGGGCAAAGGGATCTTCGTCTCCGATGAGGACGAGTCGATCGAGTACATCTGCGGCAAGTGCGGTCACCACGACCCCGAAGACGGGCTGAAGGTGACGTAGCGAGCTGTTTCAGTACCTGCGCTTGTACTCGCGGATGAACGCCTCGATGTCCGCCTGACGCGGATCTCCCGATTGCAGGGGAAGGAAATTGATATCGGTCCTTGCCGCGGTGATGAGCCCGTACTGGACGGTATTGTCCTTGAGCGTGGCCTTCACGAACGAGGTTTCACGGCTCGGATCGTAGTGGAGCAATCGCAGATCGATGACCTCCTTTGAGAGTTTCCAAGCACGCATTCCGGCGCTGGGCCAGTGTACGGTGATGCTCTCAAGTGGCAGATCGAGAAGACCGTTATCGCTTTTCAAGAATTTAGCATCGTTGGCCATTTTGTTGGTACCCCCTGTCTGTGCGTGCGGAGTCTCGCTCGCTTTTTCTCCATTTGGTTCTGTGAGGGCCAATATGCCGAAATACCATATAGAAAATAACTCGCCCCACAACCCTTTTAAAGTCGGCTGCGTTCCATCCGCGCAAGACGCCCGTTTATGGGTCCTCGACCAAGCAGGGTCTAACCGACTCGGCGATGCGGGAGAGACACTACCGAGCGTCCCAGCCCGGCACGAGAGTCCCCCGCCAAGCGGACGCCAACGGCGCGCAATGCGGTCGGGGAGTTAGTGTCCCGGGCGTCATTATCCTCACTTCCAACACAATCCACATATCACGCGACAACGCACACCTGGAACAGGAGAAGACGACCTTCATGTCCATCACACTCACCGTAGCAGCGAACGCCCGCGCACCGCCGACAACGGCCGCCGGACCTTCCCGATACTAAGAGTGTTCTTCCCGACCCACGGTATTGCCCCGAGCGCGTGACGCGACAGAGGGAACCAAAATGGCAAAGATCGCACAGATTAGCGCGAAGTACATCGTACACGCATCCATCACCATCGACGGGCTTGTCGACCGGCCAGACGTCATCGGCGCCATCTTCGGCCAGACCGAAGGGCTGCTTGGCAACGACCTGGAGCTGCGCGAACTGCAGCGCTCGGGCCGCATCGGCCGTATCGAGGTCAACATCAACCCCAAGGGCGGCAAGGCGTCGGGCGAGATCATCATCCCGTCCTCGCTTGACAAGGCAGAGACCGCGATCGTCGCGGCGGCCCTGGAGATCATCCAGCGGATCGGACCGTGCAACGCGAAGATCCACTGCGAGAAGATCGAGGATATCCGCATCAGCAAGCGCCAGTACGTGGTCGAGCGAGCGAAGGAGCTCCTGCGCACCATGATGGACAGCATGATGCCGGACTCGGGCGAGCTCGCGGACGAGGTCGCGACGAGCGTACGCGTCATGGAGATCGTCGAGTGGGGCCCGGACCGCCTGCCGGCCGGACCGACGGTCGACGAGAACGAGGAAGTCATCCTCGTCGAAGGCCGTGCGGACGTGCTGAACCTGCTCAAGCAGGGCTTCAAGAACGTCGTCTCGATGAACGGCACCTCCATCCCTGACAGCGTCAAGGACTTGTGCCACGAGAAGATCGTCACGGTGTTCGTGGACGGCGACCGTGGCGGCGACCTGATCATCAAGGAGCTTATGGAGACGACCGAGATCGACTTCGTCACGAAAGCCCCTGACGGCAAGGAAGTGGAGGAGCTCCAGAAGAAGGAGATCCACAAAGCCTTGCGTGCGAAGATCGCCGCGGAGCAGTACAAGATGGATTACCGCGGCGGTTCCTCGCTCATCAATGAGCGCCGCCAGCACGCGGACGACGCGGATTTCCGCGAGGTCGAGAACGTCACCCTCGCGTCCAAGGTCCAGCGCGGACGCGATGACCGCGGACGCGGCGATGACCGATCGCGAACCCCCGCGCCCCGCGAAGAGCGCGGCGGCCGCGGTGATGACCGTGGACGTGGCCGTGACCGCGAGGAGCGCGGCGGCCGTGGACGTGGCGATGACCGATCGCGAACCCCCGTGCCCCGCGAAGAGCGCCCGCGCTCCTCACCGCGCTATGGCGACGAGGAGCCTGCGCCGGCGAGTGATGCTGACGACGCGCCCCGCGCGTCCAAGGCGGCGCCGGTGCCGACCGAATTGTCGGACCAGCAGCGCGCGCAGCTCGGGCAGCTGCTTGAGGACCTCTTGGGGACGCACGGCGCGTATGTGCTTGACAGCAACCTCAAGATCCTGGGCAAGGTCCCGGGCACGGAGCTCGTGGGCACGATCAAGGCCTTGCGCACTGGGATGATGGCGGTCGTGTTCGACGGCCCCATCGATAAGGCGCTCGTGTCGACGTGCGAGCAGGCAAGCATCCCCTTCATCGTCGGGATGAGCGCGAACGCGACGAGCGACCGCGCGAAGATCCTCACGGCGGAGGAGATGCTCTGATCACGCCGGATACCTTCTCTTTTTCTTCGTATTCTCAGGTGAGCGCGTAATGGTCCGTGATTCCCGAGAAGAGTGGAAGACGCGCGAGGGCGTGTTCGACCAGTTCACCCTGCGCGTCCTGCAGCGCCTCAGTGGCGCGGGGCATTTCGATGAGCTCGCGCGCATCGCAAGCCCCGGCAAGGAGGCGACGGTGTTCGCCGCGACGCGCGGCCATGACGGCACGGCGGCCGTGAAGATCTACCGGCTCGAGACCGCGACGTTCTCGAAGATGTACGCGTACATCCGCGTGGACCCGCGCTACGCGCGCCTCAAGAACAACCAGCGCCAGGTGATCTTCGCGTGGGCCGAGCGTGAGCACCGCAACCTGCTGTTGTGCCGCTCGGCGAACGTGCGCGCGCCGATGCCCATCGCGTACCGCAGCAACGTGCTCGTGATGGAGTTCATCGGGCAGGAACCGAGCCCGCGACTCAAGCAGCAAGCGCCCGATGACCCGGCCGCGTTCGCGGCGTTGACGCTTCGGGAGATCGAGAAGCTCAGCAAGGCCGGTCTCGTGCACGGGGACCTGTCCGAGTACAACATCCTGAACCACGATGAGGAGCCGGTCCTGATCGATTTCTCGCACTGCGTCACGCTCGAGGCCCCCAACAGCCAGGAACTCCTGGAGCGGGACGTGAAGAATGTGGTCGCGTACTTCACCAAGCTCGGCGTCGATATCGACGAGGAGAAGGAGCTCGCGCGTATGCGCAAAGCGGCGCCGAAGCGGAAGTAGGAAGTCTTATCGCACATACACCGTGTCGTGATGTTCGAGCCGATCGAAGAAGACGGCGCCTTTCTCATAGTGGAAGATCAGCACGTAGCTGCCGTTCACGTGCACTCGCCGATACCCGCCGAGCCGCCCGGAAAGCGGTTTGTAGTTCGGCTGGTGCGAGCAGATTTCCCGTATCTTGCGCAACGTGATATCGCGTCGACGGTTTGGCGTCCGCCGTAGGGTGCGCTCGATCTGTGCGCTGAAATGCGATTCCACCCTAACAGAAACGCATCGACGTTTATGCGACTATCCGAGCGATTTCCGGAGATCTTCCGGCGTGCGCTTGCGGTACGGTCCATTGCGTGTCCGCTCGAGCGACGCCGCGAACGACGGCTTGACCTCGAGAAGCTCTTTCTCGTAGCGCGCGACGATCATACCGATCGCCGCCGATTTGTTCTTGAGGCCGTGCTGACCCTTGACGATATTGATGACTCGATCTGTATGCTCGTCGAGAGTGATGATCGCTTGAACCACGCATTATGGAGTATAATGAAACATTATAAAACTACCGATACGCACGGATGATCAGCAGAACGGTACCCCACCACAGCATATGAGACTGCTACTGCGGAGCACGTACTTACGATCTGTTTCGGCCGCTATACTGTCGGGTCCCGCGCCCGACATAGCGACCTCAGAACGGCTCCAAGGCAGTGACGGGAAGCGCGTTCGGTGCGACGCCAACCACCCCAACCCTTTATAAACACCCGTTGGTTCCGCCCATCCTGATGGAAACGTACGAGCAGATCCTCAAGGTGCCTAAGGACCGTGTCGCGGTCCTCATCGGGGAGAAGGGCAAGACGAAGCGCGAGCTCGAGGAGAACCTGGGCGTCAAGCTCCAGATCGACAGTGAGGAAGGGGAAGTCGTCCTCATCGGGACTGATTCCATCAAGCTCTACACCGCCCATGAGATCATCAAGGCCATCGCACGCGGGTTCAACCCGGAGATCGCGACGCTACTGCTCAAGACTGATTACATGCTCGAGGTCATCAACATCACCGACTATGCGGATGGCCAAAAGGCGATCCAGCGCCTGCGTGGGCGCGTGATCGGCGAAGGCGGCAAGGCACGCCGCACGATCGAGGAACTGACCGAAGCCTCCTTGAGCGTCTACGGCAAGACCATCTGCATCATCGGCCAGGCTGACACGGTGTCGGCCGCGAAGCGCGGCGTTGACGCGCTGCTGAGTGGCGCGCCGCACTCTACCGTGTACCGCCTGCTTGAGAAGCTACGGCGCGACCGCAAGCGCAAGGACATCAACGAGTTCAACGTGCGCCGCACGCACGATACGGACGACGAAGACGAGTAGCGCTCACCAGTTCCCGCCGCGACCTTGGCCGAGGAAGACATTCTGCACGCCGCGGCGGATGAGGAACACGACGAGCAAGACGAGCAAGAACAGCAACGCCCCCGCGATGAGCGTGGGGATGGTGAGTGGGATCTCGTGCTCCGTGCCTGCGCTGTACACGATCGCTATCGCGAAGTACGCGAGGAAGTTCACGGGTGGGTGGCTGCTCATCTCGAACGCGAGTTTCCTGGGCAGGAGATGGTAGTAATTGATGACGGTGATCCCGAGCCCCAAGACCCCCAGGAAGATGATGAGGATGAGGTTTTGGGGCGGCAGCGGGAGGGTCGCGTCCGTGAAGATGGAGAGGAGGATCTCCTTGAGCACGACCCAGGGGGTCGCGTTGTGGAAGCTGTGCTTGAGCAGGTCGAGCGCGACGATCAGGAGGATGAGCGCGTTCGCGACCGCCGCCGCCCACCCGAGTTCCTCGTCGCCGTGCCGGTCGAAGTAGAACTCGAGGACCAGGAACGTCAACGCGAGCGGGAAAATGATCCAGAGCATCTCCGTGTAGCGGAACGGCGCCGCGATGAGATCCCACAGGTGCGTGAAGATGAGGGGCACGACGCCTTGCGCGACGGCCGCCGCATCGCCTGCTTTGTCCAGAAGCGATAGGTTCGTCAAGGGCGCGGTCGCGTTCGCGAGCAGATCGCCCGTGAGGTTCGTGAGGTTATCGACCACGAGACGGTTTGCCGACGTGACGGCTTAAGAAGGTTTCGGAGAGGATAGAAGGAGCACCGGAGCAACAAGTCATATAAACCGCATAGTGCAGTGACGGCACTTTATGGCAGAGACCTACCAATACCAGGGATTCTGGATCCGGCTGTGCGCGTACACCATCGATTCGATCATCTTTTCGTCCATCGCGTATCTGTTGGGTAAGGGAATCCTGTTCTGGTCTATGAACCCCTGGTACCAGAGCCTCGTGCTCCTCGCAGGAATCATCGCGATATCCGCCGTCTACGAGACCATTATGGTGGGGCGGTTTGGCGGCACCATAGGGAAACTACTCCTACGTATGCGCATCATCTCGGACACCGGGACGATGAACTACAAAGTCGCGTTCGTGCGGTGGGCGTCGACGATACTCTCCACGATACTGCTGATGATCGGCTACCTCATGATTGCATGGGATCCGCGCAAGCAAGCGTTGCATGACCGGATAGCAAAGACCCTCGTCATTCGTGACGACAAATCCCGCGTTCCTGTATGGGCAAGCGTGCTGTCGATCATCGGGGCGTGTCTCATCGTTATCTCGTACCTGACGTTCACCGTGATGGTGTTCGTCACCGCCATAACCGCCGCGTTCCAGGCCGAGACGCGGCCACTCGATACGCTCGACCCGACATCGGATCTCGAAAGTCGATGCGACTATCTGATCGGCTCGCAGCACGACCTCTGCCTCCAAGCGTACCAGGAAGACTCTGCCCTCGCTCCACGGACGGCCGCACAGGCCGAAGCGTGGTGTGCGCGAATGCGCACGTCGAACGCTCGCGCGCAGTGCTACGGTCAGCTCGCTGCCGAACGGCGTGACCCGGCGATCTGCGACACGCTGCCACTCTTCCAGAAGCTGGCGTGCCGGCAACAGTACGGTATGATCAGCAGCGTGGTCGAGCTCTTCTTACCCACTGCGCGTAACATCACCGGTGAGCTGGTCGGTGCAGAACTCCGGGCGGGGCTGAACGTGGAAGGGACTTGCATTCCTGTGCAGGAACCCACATACGGACCTCGTCAACTGCCGTGCTTCATCATCGTGAGTGTTCCTGGTTTCGAGCTCGCGAGCGATGGGACGCACAAATACGCGATTGATGCGCGAGTTTGGCGATCAGATGGAGCGCTCCTGGCCGCGAGTCCGGACATCCAGAGCAAAGAACCGGTGAAACTTCTCGACGGCACGCTCAAGGACCGGCAAGTCACGTGGAACAGCAGCGGCCTGCCGCCTGGCGCGTATACGTACGAGCTCACAGTCTACGATCAGGTGAGCAAGAAGGGTGTGCAGCGCAACTGGACCATCAACCTGCAGGAGGAAGATGTTCCTGACCAACTCGACACCCTACCGGTACGGGAGACATTCATCGGCACGGACCTTGACGACACCACCTGTGTGCGAAGCGACACTATGTTCTTCGACGATGAGACCGCGTGCTTCGTTGTCGACGTCGGTGGGCTCGTGATCGGTGAGGATGATCTCCACCGGTTCGAGATGAGCCTCAAGACACGGACTGCTGACGGTTCGATGTATGATAGCAACCCGTCGGTCTTCGGTGATGATGGACATATCTTCCTGCGTGATAACGCGACCGGTAAGACAAGGTATATCATCACCCGTCTCTCGGAATTCCCACCTGGCGCGTATGAACAGGAGATCACCGTCCAGGATCTCGTCGGTCATGGTCGGCGGACCGTGAAGCACAATTTCACCGTGACCGCCCGACCGGAACCGCGCGAAGCGCTCACGATCTCGAAGCTCAAGATCGGCATCCAGGACGGTGATTGGTGCGAAGGGACGTGGGATCAGTTCACGTACGGAACGTCGTTCAGTGGTCTGCTTTGCGCAGAGCCATACGCCGCTGGCTTGGTCGAGGATGAGGAGGGCAATGTGCATTTCGAGATGAACCTCAAGATCGTCAATGCTGATGGGACGCGAATCGTCGACGAACGCAACCTATGGGATGGCGAGGGAATGGGATACCTCGAAGGAGGATACCTCTTCGACTATGCCGTGCACGTGCCGGTGGCCGATCTACAGACGGGGGAGTACCAGCTCACGTTGACGCTCTACGATACCCTCGCGAACACGAAAGGGACCGCTACCAGGGCATTCAGCGTGGAGTGAACAGAACGCTCACCCCAGCATCCCTGCAGCAACAGTTGCCAGCTCCAGGAACGGACCCGGCCACAACCCGATCACGATCGTGACGATGAGGCAGATCCCGACCGCCCACAGTGTCGGCGTGCGCACGAGGATCGTCTTGCCGGCGTTCTCCTGGCCGTACAAGGAGCGGATGATGCGGAAGTAGTAGTACAGGGAGATCACGCTATTGAGGATCGCGAGCGCGACGAGCCACACCAGCCCGACGCGTGCGCTCTCCGTGAACAGGTACAGCTTCGACCAGAAGCCGCTCAAGATTGGCATCCCCGCCAAGCCGAGCAGGAACAGCGTCAACGCGGCCGCGAGGTACGGGCTGCGTCGCGCGCCACCAGCGAGGTCAGCCACGCGGTGCAGGCGGTTCGCAGCGAACACGCCCACGCACAGGAACGCGCCGACGGCGAGGAACGCGTGCGCGATCGCGTGCAGCGACAGCGCCGCGTACCCTGCGCTTGTCGCCACGGCCACGCCCATCAGCAGGTACCCGGCGTGGGTCATGATGCTGTACGCGACGAGCCGTCGCGTGTCCTCTTGCGCGAGCGCGATGAGGTTCGGGATGGTCATCGTGAGCGCGGCGAGTAGCGCAAGCGCGAACGTCCAATCCGCGAACAGAGGAATCAGGACTACTGATGCGCGCAGAAGCGCGGCGAACGCTGCTTTCTTTGATGCTCCAGCGAGGAACCCGGCGATCTCGGTGGGCCCGAGCTCGTACACATCCGGGACCCAGAGGTTGAACGGCCACACGCCGAGCTTGAACCCGAGTCCTGCGAGAAACAGCCCTGCGCCAAGGAGCGAGAGCGGACCGAGCGCGATCGTGCCGGCGAGCGCGGGGATGCGTGTCGTCCCCATCGGCACGGCGAGAAGCACGATGCCAAGCAGCAGCAAGGCGCTCGAGAGGATGCTCACGATGAAGTATTTCGTCGCGGCCTCGAGGCGTCGCGGTGTGCGCTTCGCGGCCAACAGCGCGTAGAGCGGCGCGGAGGAGAGCTCGATAGCGAGGTACAGCAGCAGCAGGTCGCGCGCGCCGGCGGCGAGTGTCATCCCGACCGTCGCGAGCAGGACGCTCGCGAGCATCGGTGGCGTTGGGGTCTCGAGGCCGAGGATGACCGTGAACGCGACCGCGACGAAGAGCGCGGCGAACAAGGTCGTGAACAGGTCGGTCGCGAGCATTCCGTTGAGCGCAATACCTCCTGGAGCGCTCGTGAACAGCGGCAGCGACAGCAGAGCGACCGCGAGCAGGGCGAGCGCGATCGGCCGCAAGCCGCGGCGGTACCCGAACGATGCGGCGAGCACGACGATCAGGACGGTGAAGAGCAGGATGCCGACGGCGACGAGCACCGCGGGAGCAGCGGCCGGATTCACGGGAGCACCTCAAGCAGGAGTCCTGGCAGGATGCCGACGAGCACAGCGATCGCGAGGAGAATGAGGAACGGCAACGGGTGCGTTCCCTGCTCGTCGCCACCAGCGCCGAAACCCGCGTTCACGGTCGTTCGGGTGATGAGCAGGACGGTGTATGCGCCCGTGAGGATCACGCCGAGCACCGGCAAGAGCCCGAGGATACCGAACGCTCCAGCGCTCACGAGCAGCACGGACACTTCGGCGATGAAACCGCTCATCGCGGGCAATCCCATACTGCCGAGCGCGGCGATCACGAGCAACCACGCGGTGCGCGGCATCGTGCGCGCGAGGCCACCGAGCGCAGCGATGTCGAACGTGCCGGTGCGCTCGTGGATGAGGCCGGCGATAGCGAAGAGCAGTGGCGAGAGCAGTCCGTGGCTGATCATCATCAGCACCGCTGGCGTGACGCCAACTGGCCCGGCGGCGATAGCGACGAGCACGAGCCCCATATGGCCGATGCTCGCGTACGCGATGAGGCGCTTGAGGTGCCATTGCGCGACGCACACCCACGCGCCGTACAGGACAGAGACGGTCCCGAGCCAGAACAGCAAGTACGGGAACCAGGACGGTGCGTCAGTGAGCAACGGTCCGCCCAAGCGGATGAGCGCGTACGCGCCCATCTTGAGCAGGACGCCGGCCAAGAGGATGCTGCCGGCGGTGGGGGCTTGGACGTGGGCGTCAGGCAACCACGTGTGGAATGGGAAGATCGGCATCTTGATGAGGGCGGCGATAAGCACGAGGGAAAGGATGAGCGTGCGTGTAGCGAGAGGAATCGCTCCTAATCCAGCCAGCGATCCTGGGATTGATGTCGTGCCGGTTCCGACGACAAGCAAGAGGATCGCGACGAGGAGCGCGCCGCTGCCGATGCCGGTGAAGATGAGGAATCGCATCGCCGCGTAACGGCGGTTCTCGAGGCCCCAGCGTAGGATGAGCAGGAACATGAGGACCAGCACCACTTCCCACGCCAAAAACAGCAGGAGGAGATCGCGTGCGAGGAACACGAGCGCCACAGCGCCACCCAGCGCGAGCAGTGTCGCGTAGTGGGCGCGTTCGCGCGTGTGCACCTCGCGTTGGCTCACCAACACGCTCACGACGAGCAAGAGGAGCGTGAGCGCGACGAGCGCGAGCGACATCCCGTCCACGCCGATATGGTACGCGACGTCGAAGCCGGATACGGTGATGAGCGGGACGCGGTGCTCGAGCTGGAACGCGCCAAGCGTGCTATCGTACGCGATCCACGCGTTCCCGACCAGCCACAGCGCGATGAGGGACGTCCCGAGCGCGATCACCCGTGCCATCTTGGGCAAGAGGAGACAGGCGATCGCGCCCAGGGCGAGCGTGAGCAGGATGATGGTGAAGCTCGGGATCATGGGGACCACCGCACGAGCAGGAGCAGCAAGAGCGTGCCGATGATGATCGCGAGCGCGTACGTCACAGCACGGCCGTTGATCATACGCCGTAAGGATCGGCCAGTGGAGAGTGTGATGTTCGCGACGCCGTGCGTGGACCGGTTCACGACCGCATCATCGAACGAGGCGAGGAGGGTGCCGGCGCCACTCACACCACGCGCGACGAGGGCATACAAATCACTCATGAGGAACCGTGCGCGCGCGGCGGCGGCAAGCGGACTTGCCGCGAGGCGGTCCAGGGTCGTGGCGCGCGTCGCCGCGTACGCGAGCGAACCGCCGATGATCGCGAGGCACAGCGCGGCGAGCGCGCTCCACTCCAGGTGGAATCCAGTCGTCGCGCCGTGCGCGTGCAGCCACCCGAGCGCGATCCCGCCACCGACGGCGAGCGCGGCGAGCACCGGCAGCGGGGCGCGCATGCGCCAGTCTGCGTGCGCGCGCATCCGGTCCCCGCCTGTCGTCGGCGCGGTGATGAGGAGCACCCAGCGGATGAGGTACGCCGCACCGATGATGAGCGCGGTCGCGAACGCGACGAGCAGCACGGGGTCGTTCGCCGCGATCGCGGCCTCGAGCACCGCGTCTTTCGAGAGCGCAGCAGCAAGCGGCGGGACGCCGGCCAGAGCGAGCGCACCCAACGCCGCGCAGACGACGGCTGATGAGCGCCACGCGAATCGCATACGCGTGAGGTCCTGCGTGCCGGCTGTGTGGATGAGGATGCCGGCGGAGAAGAAGAGCATCGCTTTGGTGATGCTGTGCATCAGGAGGTGCGTGAGCGCGGCCAAACCAGCGCCCAACCCCAGTGCGAGAAGCATAATCCCTAGGTGGTTCATGGTGCTGTACGCGAGGACACGCTTGATATCCGTCTCGACGAGCGCTATGCCGGCAGCGAGGAGCATCGTGATGAGCGCGAGAAGCACGATCCACGGGCCGAGACCCACAAGCAGGAGGAGGGGAAGCATACGCGCGACGAGGAAGATGCCGGCCTTGACCATCGTTGCGCTGTGCAGGAATGCGCTCACGGGCGTCGGTCCTTCCATCGCGTCAGGGAGCCAATCGTGGAAGGGGAATTGCGCGCTCTTGGTCATCGCACCGATCAGGATGCCGATGCCGGCAAGCAGCGTGATGGTGTCGGGTTGCGCGTTCGCGAGGATGGTGAGGATGTCGGTCGTCGAGTAGCTGACCGCGAGCGCGATGATGCCCCCAAGGAGCGCTGCGTCGCCGATGATGATCGTGAGGAACGCTTTGCGTGCTGCGTGCACTGCCGTGTCCTTGCGGTGCCAAAAGCCGATGAGGAGGAACGAGGTGACCCCGACGATCTCCCACGAGAACAGGAGCTGGATGAGGTCTCCGGCGATCACGGCGGAGATCATCGAGGAGGCGAACAACGCGAGGAGCGCATAGTACCGTCGGAGATCTTCTGTCTTCTCGAGGTACCCGCCGCTGTAGAGGAACACGAACGCGCCGATGCCGCCCACAAGCGCAGCGATGGTGAGCGAAAGCGGATCGCGGATGACTGTCCACGCGATGCTGGCATCGCCAATAGCAAACCAAGCCCATGCGTGACGCACGGCGGCCGTGGACCACGCGCCGATCGCCATCGCGAGCGTGATAGCGCCGGTGATGAGACCGGCGTACGCGAGCCACGCGTTGCGGCCGCGGCGCGAGACGAGCGCGACGAGCGCGAGCGCGAGGAACGGCAGCGGCAGGAGCACGGCGAGGGTTGCGGGGTCGATCATCACCACTTCCCCTCCCGCAGGCGCGAGAGCTCGATAAGGCCTTTTCTCGAGAGCGCGACGAACAGCGCGAGCGCGATGACGATCTCGATGACCTCGACCGCCCACGCGAGCAGCACGATCGCGTGGGCGCCGGCAGCGGTCGATGGGTCCGCGTGGGCACGCGCGAGCGTGACAGTGAGCAGCGTGATGCTCGAGAGGAGCAGCATCACGCTGATGAGCACACGCAAGACATCACGCGCACGGATGACGCCCCACAACCCGAGCAGGAACAGGCCGGAGGCCGTGAGGGCCGTGATTGCGACGACCGGCGATGAGCCGCCCGACAGCAGGGCGAGGGTCATCGGTCCCCTCCGCGTTCGCGGCGCGTGTCCTCATCGAGCACGTACCCGATGCTGATGACGCCGCTGAGGATGATGAGCAGCGCGATCTCGAGCGCTGGGCCGTAGTTGACGAAGAGCGCGCTTGCGAGCCCGCGAGCGCTCACCGCGACGCCGGTGTCCGGCAGCGGCGGCAGGTACCACGCTCCGATGAGTAGGCCGAGCAGGAGCGCGCCGGTGGCGAGATACGCGCGTCCGCGCACGAGCGGGGTCGCGGTGCTGCCAAACGCGAGGGCGAGCAGCGTCACGACGCCGCCCACGAACAGGAAGAGCTGCGCGACGGCGAGGTATGGAGCGCCGAGCGCGCCGAAAAGCCCGGCGACGCCGACAAACAGGAGCGCGAGCGATGCGACCGCGCGCATGAGGCGTCGCGCGCTCACTGCCGTGACGCCGCCGACGATGGCGAGCAGCGCGCTCACGACCGCGAGAGCGACTGTGAGCGTCATCGCTTGGCCTCCGCCGTGACGTTCGGCGGACTCGCGGCGAGTTCCCGCGCGGCCGCTTCGCGCAACCGTTGGTCAAGCGCCGGATAGATCGCGCGGCCGTTGTCAGTGGCGGCGGGGCTCTCGATCATGCCGCGGTACGTGAAGAGGAGCTCTGCCTTGTCCTTGCCCGCCATCTCGTAGCCGCGGCCCATGAAGAGGCACTTTGCGGGGCACACCTCAGCGCAGTAGCCGCAGAAGATGCACCGGTTCAAGTCGATGATAGGGCGGTGCTTGAGCTTGGGGTCCTTCTCGTCGGGCCGTTCGAGCATGATGATCGTGTTGTTCGGGCACACTTTCGCGCACAAGGAGCAACCGATGCACAGCTGGTCGTAGAAGATGTGCCGTCCGCGGTAGCGCGCAGGCATCTCGGGCCGTTCGGTCGGGTACTTGACCGTGACGGGCGTTCGGAACGCGTTGCGGATCGTCATCGCGAGAGCGCGGAGCATTCAGGCACCCCTCCCGACGATCGTGAGGACGAGGATGGTCCCGGCGGCGTTAAGGATCGCGAACGGGATGAGCTTTGTCCAGACGTGATCGAGGATCTGGTCGAGACGCAGTCGCATCGCGGTCGCGCGGATCGCGTACATGAGCGCGACGACCACGACCGTGAGCAGGAGGAAAGAGATGTCGCCGCCACGCGTCATCGCACCGCCCAAGAACAGGTGGATGAACAGGAACGTGCTCGCGAGGAGCTTCAGGTACTCGCCCAGCAGCGTGAGGCTGAACCAGACGCCGCCGTACTCCGTGCGCCAGCCACCTACGAGCTCGCTTTCCGCCTCGAGCAGGTCGAACGGATTGCGCTCCACGTTTGCGACGAGCGCGATGATGAACAGCACCGCCGCAATGGGTTGGAGGTAGAGGAACAGGCCGTTGTCGGCCTGGAACGCGGCGATGCCGGTGATGCTGAGCGTGCCGGCGGTGAGCGCGACCGATGCGGCGGCGAGCACGAGCACGACCTCGTATGACATGAGCATCCCCGCGGCGCGCAAGCCCCCAAGCGTGCTGTACTTGCTGTTGCTCGACCACGCGGCGATGATGATCGCGACCGGGGAGAGCCCCAAGAGCGCAAGGGCGAGCACGAGCGAGTATGGGCTGTCCGTGAGCAGGAAGCTCCCGAACGGGATGACCGCGAGCGCGGCGAATGGCGCGAGCAGGAGCAGGATGGGGGCGGTCTTGAACAGCGCGCGGTCCGCGCCTTCTGGGATGATGACCTCCTTGCGCAGGAACTTGACCGCGTCGGCCGCGGTCTGGAGGGATCCTGACGGTCCTGTGTACTGCGGCCCGATGCGGGAGTGGATGCGACCGATGGCCTTGCGCTCGAGCCAGCCGGCGACGATCGCGAACCCAGCGCCGACGCCAAAGATCGTGAACGCCACTGATGCGGCGAAGAGCGCGTCTCCGAACGCTCCTGCAGGGAGCGCAGCGCGCAGCGCGGCGCCGGCAGGACCCAGAACGAGCGCGCCGTTCATCGGTCGCACTCTCCGAACACCGGATCGAGCGTGGCGATCGTCGCGACCATGTCCGGGATGTTCATGCCCGGCAGGAGGGTCGAGAGGATGCTGAGGTTGTTGAACGACGGGCCGCGGATGCGCAGGCGGTACGGGAAGTTCGAGCCGTCGCTGCG
The DNA here is from genome assembly GCA_964396935.1 of uncultured Methanosarcinales archaeon. Classification (GTDB taxonomy): domain Archaea; phylum Nanobdellota; class Nanobdellia; order Woesearchaeales; family UBA525; genus UBA525. The sequence goes on from CAYNGK010000029.1 coordinate 16,746, forward strand.
CAGGTAGATGACCCCTTCGCCGCGGGGGCATTCCGCGCGCACGAGCGCCTCGCCGCTTTTCGGCGTGCGCATGGAGAGTGCGAGCGGCGGCTTGATCGTGACCGCGTTTGGTGCGCGGATGGGGCCGTCGGGGAGACGGTCGATCGCCTGCTTGATGAGACGGATGGACTCGTGGATCTCGTCGCGGCGCACCTCGTAGCGCGCGTAGTTGTCGCCTGCGGTGCGCGTGATCACGTTCCACTCGAGCTTGTCGTACGTGAGGTATGGGTCGTCGCGTCGCACGTCGTACGCGACGCCGCTCGCGCGCGCGTTGGGGCCGGTGAGGCCGTACTGGAGCGCTTGCTCGCGCGTGATGACACCGGTGCCGATGAGGCGCTTGCGGAAGATGCTGTTGTGTTCCGTGAGCGGGAGGTAGTCTGGCAGGCGTTGCTCGATGTGCGCGACGCAGTCACGGATCATCTGGACTTGCGCGGGCGTGATGTCGTCGCGCAGGCCGCCGATCATCATCCAACCGAACGTCATGCGTCCACCCATGATCTCCTCGAACACGTCGAGCACGCGTTCACGCTCG
>CAYNGK010000030.1:0-17133 GCA_964396935.1 uncultured Methanosarcinales archaeon
CGCGAGGCCGTCCATCGTGTAGAGGATGCGGCGGTGCACCGGCTTGAGCCCGTCGCGGATATCCGGTAGGGCGCGGCCGATGATGACGCTCATCGCGTAGTCGAGATACGATCGCTGGAGCTCATCGGAGATCGATTGCCCTACGATACCGCTCGGAGGAGCCTGCGGGCCAGCGTCCGGTGTAGGTGCGGTGCTCATAGATGGCTCATTTCTCGACGGAAAAAACTCTCCTTGAAGGGTCAGTAGACCCTTTAAAATCCTTTTGGAAATGCGATAAAAGGACCATATAGTAAATAATGTGGGTGTTTGCGCATCAGCTGAAACTCCACAACGGGCAGGATCAGAACTCGAGAATCATCGGCAAGTGATCCGAGACCACGATCTGCGGCACCGTGAAATCCTTCACGTCGATATGCTTCACGAACACGTAGTCCGCGAACCTCACCGGTTTCGTGTACAGCGCGTTGCGCGTAGTGGTGATGCCATACTCCCGTATGAGGTTACGCATCTGCGTTCCCAAGAGCGCGATGCTCTGCGTATCCGGAGCCAGGTTGAAGTCACCGCACAAGACGAGCGGTTCCCGATCGCGCACGAACTCCAGTATCTTCTCCGATTGCGCGATACGTTCCGGCGTGTCATCCTTTGTCGGCGTCCACAGCCCGTGGATATTGAGTATCCAATACTGTTTGCCATCCCGCTCGATGAGCGCATATTGCAGGTTCCTCCCGTGATCCGCCAAATCCATATCCGAATGCCAATTCCTGTTGCGGTATACGAAAATGTCGCCGTGCGTATGGATGCGCAAGTCCTTACGCACGAACATCGCGATGCCGTACGATGTCGGGAACGCACCACCGCCCGGTCCGATGCCGTCGACGACGGGTGCGAAAAGCCCGACGAAATCCGGCAACGCTTCGCACAGCATCGTGAAGAGATGGACGGACCTTCCGTCGATGACCTGCATCTCGGTGCTGTTGAAGATCTCCTGGAAGCAGAAGACATCGGTGCGTGGCGCTTCGGTTCTGACGAACGTGAGAAGCGGCTCGAGCACCTTACCGGCCCAAGTGTTGAGGGAAATGACGCGCACGAGATGAAATAACGCATCCCGTATAAAAAAACGCGCAAAATCCGCACGTTAGAACAACGCCGTGTTCGGCTCGGCGCGAGGGCCTTCGCACACGACGCGTGTGTCCATAAGGTGCGGGTGGACGTTGAACGTCATACCGCAGTACACGCACCGTTTCTTCTTGCCCGCGACCTCGCAGCGCGCACGGAGCGCTGGCTGGTAGCGCATATCGTGTTTGCAACGCGGGCACTGGACGGTCAGGAGCATACGGGAACGAAGGGACATGGCCCGTACTTAAACGCTGCGCGCGAATGTCCAGTGCTTATGCGCAGCGTCGTCTGACGCTTGGCAGCCTGAGGACCAGCAGTACGCTCGCGCACAGTGCCGCGCCAAGCGCGTTCCAGCCCAGCGCCGTCCAAGATGGCCAAGGGGAGAGCACGACACCGACCGCTGCCAGCCCCCACCAGAGGCCCAGTACGACCGCGAGCGTCATCGAGAGCGACCTGGCCCACTGGCGGCGCAGCCAAAGACCTCGTGCGGCGACGAGCGAAGCGGCGGATGCCAGGAGTGTGAACGCTGCGACGATACGGAACGAGGATTCCACCGCTGCGGCGTTGCCGTCCGTGCCAAGCGCGTTGCGTTGCCGTAACAGCGCGACCATCGCGTCGGGCGCGCCTGTGCGCAGGAGGAGCGTGACCGCGAGAAACCCGCCCAGGCCGGCGAGCAGTAGGAATACCGCGACGGCACGTATGCTCGCATCCGTATGCGAATGGCGCGCGCGGCGGTGCGTGATCACTTCCGGCGCTTCTTCGCGGGCGTCCGGGCACGTGCGGGAACCGCCGTCGGGAGCGGTGCTTTGAAGACCGCGACTATGTCGGGCTGGAACTGCAGGAGCCACACCCAGGCGGCAGACACCGCGAGGCCGAAGAGGTTTCCGATGAAGGAGGCGAGCGCTCCGGGTTCCGGCCACGCACGCAGCAGACCGACGAGGTTCAGCACGCACCATAGGATGGAGAACCACGAGCCGATGAGGCTCAGGATGCGGCCCCAATTGCGCATCCGCCAAAGCCCGATGCCAGACAGCAGGCTGAGCACCGCGAGGATCAGGAAGAACACGCCTAGGACGATGAGGATGACACCGAGGAATGCGCTCCCGATGGTCGCGAGCGCAGGATCCTCTTGGACGATGCTCGCGGCGAGCAGTGGTCCGCCGATGAGAAACAGGATGGAGAGCAGGAAGCCGAATCCGGCGCCTACGAGCTCGAGCACAGCGAGCACGCGTACGACAGTGATGGCGGAATCACGTTCCATCAATTCACCTCTTCTTCTTGCGCGACGCGGGACGAGACACGCGCTTGGGCGCGAGACGAGCTGGTGGCTGACGCGCAAACAGCTCCTTGACTGCCGGTTCGAAACCGAACAGCCAGATACCGAACGCACCGATCAGTGTCCCGATGGGGAAGCTCAGTACCGAAATGATGCTGATGACCAGGCCTGCGGTCCGCCCCCAGGATTCCCGATGCCAGATGGCACGGCCGATGATGATGTACGCGACAGCGAGCGCCGCAAGCACGACAAGCAGGATGATGAGACCGATGCCAAACAGGCCACCGGCGGCAGCCATCTGCCCGAACACCTCCTCATCCATCATAGGCATCATACCCGAGAATACGCCACCCATCATACCGCCCATAAATGAGCCGATGAACAGCAGCGCGAACGCGGCGAGCACGATCCAGAACGCGCCGAACCACACGAGGATCGCGTAGACGCGCGTGATTGTCTCGGCTGTCGAACGGTCCATACGGTCCACGGTAGGAGGTACCCTTTATGAAGCTTTCCGGGACGGTTCCTGCCGGGATACCGCTTGGATAAGTACCGGCGCACCTGCGCACCCCTCGCACCGCGGCGCGGACGGTGCGCCGTGGGGGGTGAGCGTATGGAACACGGGGAGAGCAGCGGCACTAGTGGCGTCAAGGAACGGCCGGCGACGGTCGTTCGCCGCAACAACTTGTTTGACGGCATCGAGGAGCTATTGCGGCATCCGCTCGATGAGCTCATGCGCGGATTGCCGTTGCTGAGCGAGCACCGCCCGTACGATGTGACGATCGCCGACAAGGGAGATGCGTACGAGCTGCGTCTCGCGATCCCTGGCGTGCGCAAGGAGGAGATCGAGCTCACGTACGACGAGCGATCGCGAACGATCGCGATGCGCACCATGCATCGCCACACGGAGGAGACCGCAGGGATCCGCCAGGAGATGGTCCGCGATTACGAGTGGATGCGCACCGTGCCGGACATCGACGGGAACAAGATCGCTGCCACGTACGAGAACGGTGTGCTCGTCGCGATGCTGCCCAAACGCGTGCCGGAACAGGCACCCGGACCTCAGCGCATCCCGATTGGCGGGACCGAAGCGGAGACGACCCGCGCGTGATTGCGTGCGAGACCTGCTCCTCTCTTTCTCTCCATTACCGCCTACGAAGGGTGACTGACGGCCGTTTCTCTCGAGCGGGCTCGCCGATGAGCTTTTCGAGCGGGAAGCCGTTGCCCTTCTCCCGCAGGATCCGCCGCAGGATAGTTGGGGACAGCGGCGCCGCCCGCTCGAGCGCGCAAAACACTTCCTGATCGCTGATGTACATCTCCACGCGCGGTGCTGTGATCGTCCGGTAGGTCGGTCGCGCGTACTGGTACGTGTAGACGGTCTCGCGCGCATTGCAGCAGAGACAAAGGCGTTCGTGGGAGGAAGGGTCCTCGACCGGATCGAGCGCGCTGCGTCCGGTCTCCGCTACGATCGCGTGCGAACAGCGCTCCTGGAGCGCGGCGATGCGACGGTCGTACTCCTCACGGGCCGACTGTTCTTGGCGTCGGGCCTCTTCGAGCGCTGCGCGATACGGCGCGATCGACACGAGCGCCTCGTACACGCCATTGATGCCCAACGGTGTGGTCGGTGCGGATTCTTTTTCGAGAACGGTTCCCAGGTCCATAAGCGATCACCTGGGGAACTGCCCCTCGTGGTCCGGTAGATAAGGATTCTGCGGATACGATACAGAGATCGGGAGGGGAGAAAAGAAAGGGTCGAGAGGGGGAAAAGACCTATCCTTTCCAAAACAGCAGCACCAGGCGCTTCCTGCCCCAGAAGTTCCTGATGGAGATCTTGTAGTTCGCAATACCGGCCCGCCTCATCAGCGTTTCGAGCGTTGCCGCATCGTGGAGGTAGGATTTGTGACCTGTGGTGGTGTCACGCACGATACGGGTCGAGCGCCGTATCTCGAATATCGGATGGGGATGGCGCATATCCGGCAGGTCGATGACCGCGAGCCCTCCTGGTTTGAGGACGTCACGCATACTCTTGATCGCCAAGTGCTGGTCTCGTTTCGTGAGCAGCTCGTTGAATGCTGACCACAGGCAGAACAGGCCGTGAAACGATGCGTCCGGGTACGGGAGATGCCGCATATCCCCGACCTTGAATGGCACGACCACGCATTCATCGCGCGCGTAGCGTCGTGCGGCACGGATGAATCCGGGGGTGATATCGACGCCACGCACTGCGTACCCTAGCACTGCCAAAGGCACTGTGATGCGTCCGTAGCCGCAACCGACATCAAGAAGGAGTTGCCCTTTGGAGAAGAGCGTTCGCAAATCCCTGATGACGAGTTCCGTCTTCTTTGGGTCCGTGCGTTCCGCCAATCCCTGCACGCCGATCGCGCTGTAGAATCCCTTAGCTTGACGAGCGGAATCCATCACGAGCTCTGGCGCGAGCGAAATCGATCATGATCCGGATCGCGCGACTGATGCAGGGAACAGGATTCGAACCTGCGAAGGCACAAGGCCAGCAGATTTTGAGTCTGCCCCGTTTGACCGCTTCGGTATCCCTGCGAGTTCTCGAGCAGGGATTTTTCGGAAAGCGAACTTTCCGATATCCCTGCGTCGGAAGCTAGTGATTGGTGACACGTGACGATTCTTAAATCCTCCCCAACAGCATCCGCGCGAACGCGTTCACGCTGGGGACATCATAGTCGGGGGTGGGACCGGCGTACTGCGCGCCGGGCTTACGCACAAGCACAGCGCCCAGATCGAACCGGCGAGCAAGCATGATGTCGGTCGGCATATCGCCGACCATGAAGCTGCCAGTTTTAGTCAGGTCATGCTGCGCGACCGCGCGCTCGAGCATCCCGGTGTTCGGCTTGCGGCACGCGCATTGCTCCCGTTTCCCGTGCGGGCAGTAGTAGTGCGCGTCGAACGTGACGCCGTTTGCCGCGTACTGCTCGCGCACGCTGCGGAAGATATCATCCGCTTCGGGAATGGTCATCTTCCCCGTGGCGATCCAGCCTTGGTTGGAGACGATGACCAGCGCATATCCCGCACCCTGGAGCGCACGCAAGCCAGCGACGGTGTTGTCAAGGAGTACCGCGTCGCGCGGGATCACTTGGGGGAACCCGTCGTCGTTGACGAGCACGCCGTCCTTATCGAGGAATATCGCTGGTCGCATGGATTGCGGAAACCCGGTAGGGGTTCATATGCGTTGCGGACGCGCGCGAGACCGAAAAGGCACGATTCAGAGCGACTGCAGCGAGCGCTCGATGCGCGCGAGGCGCGTCGCGAGATCCTCGGTGATGCGCTCGACTTCAGTTTCCACCGCGCCACCACGCGCCGGCGCGAGCGCGCCCGATTTCCCTCCCTTGGCGGGCTTGACGGCAATCTTACCGCCCCGTCCTTGCGCGTTGTCCACCGGGAGTGCTGGTTCCTGCGCGGGGCGCAGCGCAGCGAGCTCCTTCTCACTCAGTGCGGGCAGCATCTTCTCAAGGCCGTTGAGCAGCAGGGTGAGCTCGCGCAATTCCTTGCGCGCGCGGTCCATGAGCGCGGCCTTCTCGCCGCGCAAGCGGGTGATGTCCTGGTGCGCGCGCAAGCAGTGGATCGCGCCCTTGCTCGTCTCGAGGATAGCACGACGCACGTCAACGCCATCCTCGAGCCGCACGTAGAAGGTCGCGGTCATCGTCGTCCGAACGCCTCCTTCACGCGACCCACACGCGACCTGATGTCGGTGAGGTTCTCGGTCCACAAGGACACTTGCTTGTCCTCTGCCGCCTTGAGCTCGCCGATGCGCGCGATCGTGCGCTCGACACCGACGAGCTTCGCATCGATCGCTTTGAGCGACGCGAGCAGGTCCTGGTACTGGTCGATCTTGACATATACGGGCACTGGGCTCATCACGCACCTCATTCCCCAAAGAGCGCGTTGTCGAGTGACCGTAGGCGCTCTTCGATACTGGCGATGTCCGAGGCGGCGCGCGCGTATTGGAGATCGAGATCCCCATGCTGCGTCAGCGCGTCGCGGATCGCGTCATCGCAGCGGCGTAAGCCACGGCGTGACGCGCGAATGTCATCGGTGATGCCGAGGTATCCTTCGGCAGAGAGGAAACCGTCCATCTCATCGGTCGCGACCGGGAACGGCGATGCCGTGGGCAGCGACGGCAGCGGTTGTGCTATCGGCATCGGGCGTTGCTCGGGCGTTGCTGCAGCAGGCGAGGCGTGCGTTACCGGCTCCGACACTGGAGTGGTCCACGCGGTGGCTCGTTGCGCAGGTTGCGCGGGGATCTGCGGAGCGGCTGCTGCCGGCTGCGCGTCCATGATCGCGGGGATGTCCATGCCGATGACGGACAAGGTCGACGCGTGCTGGAGCCGCTCGAGCGCTTCGATATCCTCTTCGGTGAAATCAGGGATCTGCAGGACGGGTGATGGTGGTTTTGCCGGAGCGGTCGGGATGACCGTGTCCGGCGCTGGAGCTGCTGGTTGCGCTGGCCGTGCCTTTGGCGGAGCGAACAGCTCATCGGGGATCGTGAATGGCGCAGGCGCCGGGACCGCAGGAGGCAACGCGGGAGGAGCCGCTGTCGCGCCGGTCAACCCTGCTTGCGGTTGCTTGTGCGTGGTCGGGACCGGAGAGAACAAGTCGTCCGCTGGATCGTGATGCTCCGCGAGGTCCGAGAGGTAGGAATCTGGCGCGGGCGGTCGCTCGTCAAGCACCTCCGTGCCGAAAGACGGCTCTTGCGGCGGTGCGACCGAAGGCATCGTTTGCACGGCGGGCGCTGGCTGGTTCTTCTTGAGGAAGTCGAGGAAACCCATGGTGATCGCACGCGGCTTGGGGAGAGAACGATGCCGGACGTACCCCTGCTGTGCCTCACCCCCTTCCGACGGAAGAGCCCTCAAGACGCCATATAAACATTCCGCACCACTCGCGAATGGTCACGATGCGGCTGGCGGATACCCTGCCGGGGGAGCGCCGGATGGCCGTTCATCACTTCCCGTTCTGGGCGTCGAAATCGTCGTATGCCGACACGCACACCTGCCCGTGCTGGTGCTCTTGCGGGAACCGATACCCGTCCTCTGCCGTGTAGGCGTGCATGGTGCTAGTCTCCCCGTCCGGTGAGATGTCGATCTGGTCACCGACCGCAGGGGAGTACACGGTCGCGCCCTGCGCCTTGGTCCATTCCGTGAGCGCTTTCGTGGATTCTGGGTCGCCATGCATGAAGATCACGATCCGCGGACGCAGGGCGGTGATCGTCTGCTGGATCCCTTGGCGGCTCAGATGCGCGGAGAAATCATAGCGTTTGACCTCGCATAAGACCTTTCGCGGCTCACCTTCGATGCGCGCGACGCCTTCAGTGTTGAGACGCCATCCTGGCGTGCCGTGGACTTGGAATCCTGTGAGCAGCACCGCGCTTTTCGGGTCCTGCCAGAGCTGCTCGAGATAGTACATCGCGGGTCCGCCTTGGAGCATGCCACTCGTCGTGACGAAGATGCCGCGCTCTTCCGCCACACCGATGCGCTGCTGTCGCGAGCGGATTGGCTGCGCCTTGCGCAGCGACGCCTTGAGCAGGTTCTTGCTCGTCGCATAGGGTGATGGGCCGTCGATGATCGCTTCCGTGACCTTACGGGCCATGCCATCGACGTACACCGGAACGTCCCAGGTCTTGCGCTCGAGCATCAGGAGCACTTCCTGCGCGCGGCCGACCGCGAACACCGGGATGAGGACGCGCCCGCCAGCGCGCACCACACGCTCGACATGCGCGAGAAAATCGCGCTCGACCGCTTCCCGATCGGGATGGTCACGTTGCGCATACGTGGATTCGGTGATGAGGATGTCGACGTGCCCCCACGACCGTGGATCGGCGCCGAGCATCATGCGGGTCGTCTCGGTGTTGTAATCACCGGTGTACAGGAGCGATAGTCCCTCCGCTCGCACACGGACGGCAGCACTGCCGGGGATATGGCCTGCGTTGAAGAACGTGTAGGCGATGCTGCGCATCTGGCGTTCCGTGCCGTACGGCGCGTGCTCGAACTTCCCGAACGCTTCCTTCATGTCGTCACGCGTGAATGCCTCACACAGGTGCCGCACGTGCGCGACACGCTCGCTGTCCTTGAGCAGGATCCGCGCGATCTCCTGCGTCTCGTGCGTCGCGAAGATGGGGCAGTGCATCTTGTAGTGCACGAGAAACGGCAAGCCGCCTGCGTGGTCGAGGTGCGCGTGGCTGAGGAAGATGCCATCGAGAGCCTTGCTCTCGAACACCTTCGCAGGGTAGTCGTAGCCACCTTCGTGGAATTTCAGGCCGCAATCGAGCAGGTACCGATCCTCGCCAGTGCGCAACTCGACGCAGGAACGCCCCACCTCTTGCGCCCCACCGTGGAAGATCAGTTGCATCGCTGATATGACCGTTGAGGGCCGTATTTAAATGTGCGTGGAGGGTCAACAGGTACGGGGATCATCGTTTCCGGCCATCAACGGAAATCCTTCGGTCGACGGCGCGGCAATCACCTAAACCCCTCACGCACTCCGCGATGGATGGGAAACGCATCCACACCCCTCACGCTTCGCATCATCCTCTCGCTCCTGCTCGCGACGCATGCTGCCGCCGCCCTGCTCGCCCCAAGCGAGATCCTGTACGATCCGGCAGGGGCGGACAACGGCGTGGAGTTCATCGAGCTTGTCGGCGATCAGGACCTCACCGGTTGCACGACGCGCGATCTCGCGAGCACGGACACGCTCGAGCTGCTGCGTGCGTCGGACGCGGGGAACGCCATCATCCTGATCGTGGAGAGCGACGGCGTGTACGGGAACCTCACGACCGGCGCGGCCGTGTACGGCGCTGGCGCGGCGATCGGCAATGGCCTCGGGAACACCGCTGACCAGGTGACGGTCTCGTGCGACGGCGCGGAGCTGCTCACGATCGCGTACGATACCGCCACATTGCCGGACGTACCAGCGGGCGCGAGCATCGTCTGGCATGGCGGCACGTGGTCGGCTGGCGGGATCAACGGCACGCCCGGGATCATCGAAGATATTGCGCTCAACTCGACACCGCAAGACCCGCCCGGCAACACGACCGGGAACGGGACGGGCGGCAACACGACCGAACCGCCGGCGCCAGGACCCGTCGGTGATGCCATGCCGCCAAGGGCTGGCGGCGGCGCTGGTGGGATGCCGCCCGCGTGCAACTCGACGCTGCTCTTGACGGTCGGCGCGACCGAAGGGCACCCGGAAGAGATCATCACATTCACGGTCGTGAGCCAGGAGTACGCGAGCTGGGAAGCGATGACCGACGACGGCATGCTCGCGTACGGGGACACGCTGACGTCGCGCACGCACGCGATCACCCTGCCGCACGGCGTGTCGGACGTGCGTCTCATCGCGGAGAGCCGCGCGTGCGATGGTCGTCAGCGCACGACACGGCACCTCACGGTGCTGCCTGAGCGCCTGCCGGCGCCGATGATTGCGCACAACGAGAGCGCGACACGATCGGTACCGGTCGCCGCGGAGCCTGTGGCGCCGGATGCCGCCATGGCGCAACCGGTGCCTGAGGCGAGGACCGGGGATACTGGACCGGATCGCACGGCAGATATGCCGACAGGCGCGGTCATCCTGGATGAGGACCGGACGGTCCTGCCGTGGATCGCGGGGTTTGGTATCGTGACGGTGCTCGCGAGCGCGATCGTGTTCCTTGCGGTGCACAGGGGCGAGCGCAAGGATGCGGGTACGGCGCCGATACTCGGCGACGGCCGCGGCGCTTCCGATCGCGACAGGTCTCGGGTCGCGCATCGCGGGGGCCCTTCGCCCCGCACGCGGCCCTCGGGCGGGCGCCAAGGCGGTCGAGCAGTGAGCGAGTCGGCTTTTGTCGACGGGGAAGCGCACGAGGTCGCCGAGGCAAAGTATATAAGTCCCCCCGTGGCCCAAGCGGACGATGACGACGATCGATGAGAAGCAGGCGCGTGAGCGGCTCAAGAAGGGCTGGATCCGCGCGATCGTGGCGTTCGAGGTGGCGGGGCGTCCCAAGGAGCACGTGGATGACGCGCTCACGCAGTACCTCGGGAACATCCGCAAGGACTCCCGTATCGCGATCCTCCAGGAAGAGCGCGAAGAGGTGTCTGAGCACGAGGACGGGATGTTCAGCGCGTTCGCGGAAGTGGAGATGGTCGTGCAGAACCTCGAGACGTTCACATGGCTGTGCATGAACTTCAGCCCGGCGAGCATCGAGATCCTCGAGCCTGACCGCATCGATATCGAGACACGCGATCTCACGAACTGGCTCAATGATCTCCTCGCGAAGCTGCACGAGGTCGGCACGGACTACCGCGCGCAGAAATCCTCGAAGGATCATCTCACGATAGCGATGAACGCGTTGATCAAGAACGCGATCCTGCTTGCGGTGCGCAGTGGCGACCGCACCCCGAAGGATCTCGAGCGCGATATCGGGATCGGCATCGAGCAGCTCCAGCCGTTCCTCACGCATCTCATCGAGAAGGGGAAGCTCGCTGACCGCGGGAACGCGTACGGCATCCCCGAAGCATCGGCGAAGACGCCGCAGAAGAAGGGGAAGTGAGCGCCATGACGACGAGCGTCCTGCCGCCCAAGAACCAGGTCGAGGCGCTGTTGTTCGCGAGCGGTCGCTCGATGAGCGTCGAATCGCTCGCGACCCTCACCGGCCTCTCGCCGGATGTGGCGCGCCGCGCGTGCAAGACGCTCGCGAAGGAGCTTGACGATCGCGGAAGCGCGCTCATGCTCTACGAGGTGGATGGCGGCTGGAAGATGACCGCGCGCGAGGCGTACACGACGCTCGTGAAGGCGATCGTCGCCGATGCGGAGCTCTCGCGCGCGTGCATGGAGACGCTGGCGGTCATCGCGTACAAGCACCCCAACGCGATCCAGAGCGAGGTCATCGACACGCGCGGCAGCGGCGCGTATGATCACATCGCGGAGCTCGAACGGCTCGGGTTCGTCGCGAAAGTCCCGTTCAGCCGCAGCTTCAAGCTGAAGCTCACCGAGAAGTTCTTCACATACTTCGACGTCAAGGGCGGTGAGGCGGAGATGCGCAAGGTGTTCGAGAACATCAAGCTCCCCGACCCGACCGTGCAGCAGACGCTCGGCGACCTGTCGGTCGTCGCGGTCGAGCCTGCACCGGAACGCAAGGACGGTCTTGAGGTGGTGGGCGTGCCCGAAGGCGGCACACCGGTGCCTGAGCCCGAGGACGCGCCGGCCAGTGGTGAGGAGGATGCCGCGCGCAAGAGCGAGGATAATGCGGACGAGCGCGCCGCGCACCGCAAGTTCTTGGATGACCTCGATGCGCGCATCGAAGAGCTCTCATCGCGCAATGATGCGCACGCGCAGGACCCGATGCTGCAGCGCCGGCCATTGCCGGGCGTTGAGGAGCCGATCGCCGAGAGCGCGCCAGAGCAGGTGCCTGAGGGCGAGGTTCCCGCGGCTGAACCGGCTCCCGAACCTGTCGTCGAAGAGAAGCCCAAGAAGCGACGCAAGAAGGCGGATCCTTCGTCATAGAGGAAGGACGACTCCTAAAGGGATAAAAAGCCAGGATGCTCTCCACGCAACATGAGCCTCCTCGACGATCTCATCAAGAACAAGAAATCGATAGAGCAGCAGTCCCAACAAGTGCGAAAAGAGATGAATGACATCGTCGCGCGCATCCGTAACGGCGAGCGCATCACGGACGATCCCCTGAAGGATTTCTGCATCACGACGCACGGCATGGGATTCGAGGAAGCGTACAAGAAAGCAGACGCTGTCGCGAAACAGCTCGAGAAAGCGAAAGGCGGTCCTGCGCTCATCGCCAATGATATCAACGGTCGCGTGACCGTCGCGTATCGTGATCCAGGACCGAACGAGATGGCGCCAGCGAGCGTGGTGCTGTACCGGGCCGCATTCGTAAGGGATGTGGAGCGCACGAGCAAAGGCATCGCCATACCTGGACAGTACGCGTATCAGATTAAACCGCATGGACAACGCGGCACGTTCGGATTCGAGCAGAAAGAGTATTTACAGGCGTATGGGCTATACGGCACATGGAACCCCGCCAATGGCCCGCTCGTCGTTGGTGCTTCAGAGATTTTCGAGATTCCAAACGAGTTCTATCTCGCCGACGTTGATGAACATATCAGACCAGATCTGGATCCTCGTTTGCGCAAGGATCTCTCCCACGCGACGTTGAGGATGAGCATCGGCAACACGATGGGGCTGAGCATCCTGGTGAAAAAGGATCTCGAAAAAGTTATCATCGCGGATCCCCAATCGACAACATCATGGGACGATGCGCTCTGTGTCATCGAGCACGGCACCGGCCGCAAGGAGTACGATGCGAGCATCGCGAAAGAACGCCGTGACGAGCAAGAATCGGTCTTCAGCGAGATCCTGCATGTGACGCTGCTTGGCGAAGAAAGAGAGAACCTGACGGCGCTCCTGCGACGAGCAAGGAGACTCGGCGTGCACGAGACGGATATCGTCAATGAGCCGCGACCAGGTGTCCGCGTGAGCGCGAAAGACTACCTCCCAACGCTGTACGGCAAGTCGTAAAGGGTATAAAGGCGGCACGCACCCGCACAGGCTGAAATGGACCTGAAGATCCCAAGCGGCAGCGCGCTCATCGACCGCCTGCTTGATGGCGGGTACGAGCGGGACGCGCTCACGACCGTCTATGGCCCACCCGGCTGCGGCAAGACGCTCTTGTGCCTCTTCGCGACCGCACACGTCGCCGGCAGCAAGCGCAAGGTCGTGTACATCGACACGGAAGGGAATTTCAGTCTCGCGCGCCTCCAGCAATTGTACCCGGACGCGTGGCGCGAGGTGCTGGACCGTATCGTGTTCCTCAAACCGCTCGATTTCGAGGAGCAGGCGGCGGCATTCGGGAAATTGCGCTCCATCGCCGACCCCAAGAAGGTCGGTCTGATCGTGCTTGACGGCGCGGCGATGCTGTACCGGCTTGAGCTGGGGAAGAACCGCGACGTGTTCGCGGTGAACCGCGAGTTCGGCGTGCAATTGTCGCACCTCACCGAGATCGCGCGCCGCCACGGCATACCCGTCCTGGTCACGAACCAGGTGTACGCGGATTTCGACGACGAGGGCCAGGTCAAGATCGTCGGCGGCGATCTCCTGCGCTACGCGTCCAAGTGCATGGTCGAGATCCGCAAGCTCGCAGGCGGGAATCGCGCCGCGATCTTGCGCAAGCACCGGTCGCTACCGGAGGATCGTCAGGTCTCCTTCAAGATCGTCGAGTCCGGGCTCGAAGAGGTCGAGCTGCCGGGCGTCCCATCAACCACGACAGCAGGCAGCGACGAGCTGTTCCCGAAAGCGGGTTGAGCGCGCGGCACCGTGATGGGGCCTGGCATGGGATGGAAGATGATCGTCCCCTTGTTCGGCGCGATCTCACCGGCGAGCGATTGGAGCCGTTCTGGAGTGACTGCGCGGATGGTGTCCTTGAACTCCTTCGGGCTCATCATGAGCCCATTCGCGCTGTTCACGAGATACCAACCGGCGAGCTTCTCCTCATCGTCGGTGTGATCGCTGTTGAATTCGTTGATCGCGAAACGCGCGTACGTCGTCAGCTGCTCTGACGGGATCCGGTGCTCAGCGAGATACCCCAGGATGCGGTCCACCTCACGGCCGTTCGGTTCGATATCCTGCATCTCGCAATCGTAATCGATCTCCAGCAGCAGCTCTGGCGATCCTTCGGAGATGCTCGTCTGCGGCACGTAGGTCCGGCCGGTCATCACGCGAAGGTTCTTGTAGAGCAGGGCGTCGTCGTATGTGTTGCCGGCGCCCAGGATCGCATGCAAGAGATACAGCTCCGCCAGCCGATCCTTCGAGTACGTCCCTTGCACCTCGCCGGCACGGTACACGTGGCGTACGTGATGCGCATCGATGCCACGATCGTCGAACTCGATGGTGAACGGCGCCGGCGGCTGCAGCGCGATGCGGTACGGCGCTATCGGTCTCGTCTTTGGCATGCGGCCAAACGTCGCGTTCACGATTTCCGCCACCTCACCCGCATCCTTGTTCCCGATCGCTACGAGCGTCATGTTGTGCGGCCGGAAGATGCTCTCCTTGAGGCGCAGGACTTTCGTCGGGGTCAGCAGGTCGATGTTGCCGATGATCTCATCGAGCGAGACCGCGTACCTCGTCCCAGGGTAGAGGTGAGCCGTCATGCAATCGTTCATGCGGAGATCCATGTCGCCCTTCATCCCGCGGCGTTCGATGCGCAGGATGCGCTTCTCCTTCTCGAACTCCTGGATATCGTACGCGGTGTTGGAGATGGCGCGATACCCCTGCTCGATGATATAGCGCATGTGCTGCGTAGGGCCGTAGAAGAACCCATACACATAACCGGTGTTCGTTTCCCCTTGGGTCCGCATCCGATGCCGGCCCCAATCCTCCATCATCTGCAAAGTCTCCGGCAAGGCGGTCGACCGGAAGAAGAGATGCTCAAGCAAGTGCACGCTTTCGATGCGCCGCACCCCTTCCTTCTCGCTGCCCATCTTCGCGCCGAACAGGAAGTGGAACTCGTTCGCGTCGGGATCACGGTGCACGATGAGGTCCATCCCGTTATCGAGCTCGTAGAACCCCACACCCATGCCGGCGCTTCAGACGTGGGCGCTGGTTTATGAGCTTGACGGTGCATCGAGGTATAAGAGCAGAGAGGAAAAAGAGGAAAACAGGAAGATTCAGCGAGGGTTCACTCCGACGTGAAGTCCTCGAGGGTCGCCGTGAACTCCATTCCGCGGGCTTCCATGTAGAGCTTCGCGATGATGAAGAACACGAGGCCGATGGATTTCTTCCCCTTGTTGTTGCACGGCACGACCAGGTCCACGTTGTTCGCCTGGTTGTTCGTGTCGCACATCGCGATCACGGGGATGCCGATCTTGAGCGCGTCCTGGACCGCGTTGCGGTCCGGCCACACGTCGGCGACGACCATGATCTTCGCTTCCGTGAACTGCTTGAGCGACGGGTTCGTCAGCACGCCAGGCGGGTAGCGGCCGGCGAACACGCGCACACCGGTGAGTTTCGCGAACGTCCGCAAGGGCTTCCAGCCGTTCTCTCGGCGGCTCACGAGGATGATGTCCTCGGGCGCGTACGCGGCGAGCATCTTGCCTGCGAGGCGCAAGCGCTCGTCGATGCTCTGGATGTTGAGGACCGACAGGCCATCGCTGCGGGTCTTGTAGATGAAATTCGCCATGTGGGCGGTCTTGAACTTCGTCCCGATGTGGATGCCTGCCTTGAGGTACTCTTCGGTCGGCACGAGCGTCTCGCCCGCGACTTGCATGCTTTCATCTTCCGACATACGATCACTCCCGAGAACGCGTTTGCGGCTGTTCTCGCCCTTTTCTTGCCTGGCGAACCCTGTTGCGGGTCGGTGCCGCTTCCCTCCCATTGCGGGGGTGGCGCGGCGCCTCGGCTGTGCTTGGCGGGGAGCAGTCGGTCGTTTATAAATCTTCCCGAATCCTGCCGACGAGGATAAGAAGGAGTGCTGCTGCGGATGGGCCGTGGAAGCTGCATGCCCCAAGCGGTACCGGTACCCGCAAGTCAGCAAGATATCGCGGATCGGGGGTGCGCCATATGCGTGCGAGACCACACTGCACGATCAGGATCTCGAGGAGTTCATCTTGCAGGCCGAGCGGTTCGTGCACGAGTACCGCACCTCGCTGCGGTTGGGAGATCCCGTCGCGCGCGCAGTCGTGCGCGAACGCGTCTCGACAGGGTTCCTGGGAGCGCTCACACGCGCCGGGGAGACCGTCTACGCGAAAGGGGAGCAGATAGAGCCGATGAGCACGTTCGCGATGAGCTGCCTGCAGTACCTCAGAGAGCTCCGCATACAGGACCCCCATATCCTCGGCATCAGCAGCATCATCGCGTTGACCGCACGACGGCTCCAGGAGATAGCCGCGCAGGAGATCACCTTCGACATCCGCAACGAACCGGCCCTGGAGCAGATGGTGCTGCGCAGCGGACGGCTCATCATCCCGACGAGCGCGGGCGTCGTCATGTACGCATACCGCGACTTGACCGAGGGAGACGGCCGCGAGATGGCGCTCGAACTCATGCACGGCGAGTGGAAGACCGCCGATGCCGCCGTGAAGGGGGCGAATGGCCGCAATGCTGTTGAGAGCACGATCATCGCGCATGCGGACGCGGACCACGATATCGGCCGTACCGTCCTGCCCCTGTTCGCGCTGCGGTATCCGGATCTCGGGGCGTATGTGCCGCAGCCGGCGCCAGACCGCGGTGGCGCATCGCGTGACGTCGACTAGACCGCGGATGGGCCGTGAAAGACGGGATGCTCACTTCTTCTCGGGGTATTTCCGCACGCCCTTGCGCGTCACGTTGATGTGCGCGCCGTGGTCGTGCTCCACGCCATGCTCTGGGGCGTGACGCACCGGCCCACCGTGCTCGACGCGTTTCTTGACGAACAGGAACGATGCGAGGATCGAGATCACGAGGATGGCCACCACCACGATGAGCGTGAGGTACGTGGGCGGGTGCCACACGTCATGCAGGAGCATCTTCACGCCGATGAACGCGAGGATCGCAGCAAGCCCCGTCTTGAGATACGCGAACATCGCGTGCAGGCCCGCAAGAGCGAAGTACATGCTGCGCAGGCCAAGGATCGCGAAGATATTGCTCGTGAAGACGATGAACGGGTCGGTCGTGACGCCGAAGATCGCGGGGATGCTGTCGGTCGCGAACACGACGTCGGTGAGCTCGATCGTGACGAGCGCCACGAACAGGATGGT
>CAYNGK010000031.1:0-13264 GCA_964396935.1 uncultured Methanosarcinales archaeon
TGGCGTTGGTGAGGTTCAGGCTCTGGTTCGTATCGGTGACTGGTGTCGGTGTAAC
The DNA here is from genome assembly GCA_964396935.1 of uncultured Methanosarcinales archaeon. GTDB lineage: Archaea > Nanobdellota > Nanobdellia > Woesearchaeales > UBA525 > UBA525. The sequence continues at coordinate 56 of CAYNGK010000031.1, forward strand.
CGGTTCTGCCGACGTACCATTCGTCGCGTTCGTCCCGTTCGCTGTCGGTGTCTCGACCGGTGCAGGCGTCGCTGCGATGCTGACTGTGAGGGGTATGCTCGTCTCGATGAGTTCCGTCAGGTCAGACGCGTAGATGGCGAGGTCGATCGTGCCGTCCTGCAGCGGCGTGAGCGTCAGGATGCTGCCTGTGATCTGCGCGTCGACAACATCGGTGATGCCGGTCGAGAACAGCAGGTCGTCGCCGTCCGGATCGGCGATGTGCGCTGCGAGATCGATCGTGATCGTATCATCGACCGTCTGCGCGGCGAACGCGTTCAAGACGACGGGTGCGCGATTCGGCTCCGGTGTGTTTCCTGACGCGTGGATGTCGACGGTCGCATCCCCGTCGATCTCCACGCGCAGCGTACCGCTCACCGCCGTGTCCAGCGCGCAGGTCGCTTCGCACAGGTCCGTGAACGCGGTCGTGCGCGGCGCGTCGCCGATGATGAGCGGTATGCGTGCCGCTGAGAGCTCCCCGCTCTCATTCGCGACGATGAGGAGCTCCGCCGAAGCGGCGGGTGCAGGGAATGGCGTGGCCACGATCGTGGTGGTCGCTCCGTCGTCGAGATAGACGGTCGAGATCTCGGGGAGGTGGTCGATGAGGACTTCATCGCCGGGCGCGTAGCTCGCGCGCGCGGTGCGCGGCGTGCCGTCATCGCTTGCGACCGCGCCGATGCGCAACGTGCGATTGTCGTCGGTGTCGAGCCAGAACGTCGCGGCTCCTTCGCCGGTAAGCGTACCGGAGAGCGCGAGCGCAGTGACTGCCGTTGGGAGCGGGAAGGTCTGGTTCCCGTTCGCCTGCTCGTCCATGCCGACGATCGCGAAACCGCTCAGGCCCGTGCGGCTGTTGTTGAGCAGCGGCATGAGCACTGCTGCGAGCAGCAGCAGGAGGATGATGGCGCTTGCGATGCCGACGAGCCGCTCGCGCCGTCCGTGGGTGCGTGCGTCCGGATCCGCTGCGGCGCGTGCCTGCGCGAGCGTGATCCCGTGCTGGGTGCGCAGGTATGCGTCCGCCTCGTGCTCGCTGAGCTGGCCGCGACGTTGCGCGTCAAGCACGCGCAGGATCTGCGCGCCGCGTCCGCCCGGCGTGATCGGTTCGGCGCTCATCGGTGCGCCTCCGCTCGGCGGCCCTTCTTTGGCGTTGCCGATGGCTCGTCGAGAAGTTTCAGGTCGCGCGCCAGTTGCAGGGTGCGGGTCGCGTCTTCGAGCTTGCGTTTCGCGTTCTGCTCGAAGTTCGAGACGGCCGCTTGCGAGATGGCGAGGCGTTTCGCGACGTCGGTCTGCGTGAGGCCCTGCGCGCGCAGCTGCAATACGACGATCTCCTTCTCTGTCAGGCCCATCCGATCACTGTATAGGTAAGATGGGTTATACAACTTGTTGGATTGTTTTTAAAGCTTTCTGCGGTCTATGTTGAGACGAGAGTATAACGAAAAGAAGTTATAAAAATTATTTAGGTATTTTTAAGGTCGCCGACCGGCCGGATGAGTATCCCGTCCGATCGCTCCTCGAACACCGCGAGATCTTTCGGCTTGATGCCGTACCGGGCGACGATCGCCGGGGGCAAGCGTAGGATGGTCGAGTCACCGAGCGTCCCGAACGTCCGGACATCTGACCGCCGGCCTGTGAGGATGTCAAACCGGATGAGCTCGCTTGAAGTGAAATACTCCTCGCCGCATGATGGGCAGCGCATGCAGTAGAGTGACACGCCCTCCTTGACGGCTGTCGACTCCCGTAGCGTCGTGGCGCACCGGTAACAGGTCTTGAGGAATCGTTTCAAGGGGCCCTCCGTCGCACGGGCTTGATATGGATGAGGATCACGTCGTCGTATTCCGCGTACGACAGGCGCAGCGCCCCGTTCCGGTACGGATACAGGACGTTCCACTTGTTGCCGCGCTTCGCGATGCGGAAGTGCTCCCCCTCGTTGAGGATCTCGAGCACGAACTCCTCTGGCTTTCCGATGCGCTCCCACTCGCGTTTGAAGTGCCATGTGAACACCAGCAGTTTCCCTCTCCAGTACAGGTCCGGCAGGAAGATGCGGTCAACTCCGGAGATATCTATATCACTTAATAAATATTTCTGATATCTCCGTTCGCGAGGAACGGCAGGGAATTTACAAGCATTACGGGTGGATGTCCGGTGGTTGTGTGGTCAAAATCGACCAACGACTTCTTCAACAACTCAAGCAGTTTTCCTACGACGAACTGCCGGGGAACAAATATACTTCTGCTTCCTCACGAACTCAAGGATCTCCTCGAACAATACCTTCATCTCCGGGAACTCAGACAATCGCACTTCGTTGTTCTCGCGGATCTCCGCTTCGCTCCACTGCTTCCACAACTTCTTGTATCCTAACAGATGGACTATCGCATCCATTCTGTCGACGGACCTGGCGAATTTCGCTTCTATCGATGTTCCCTGTTCGTATTCGCCGAACAACCGGAGGAACCGCTTCCCTTCAGTCGGCGGGAGTTGTTTCGCGATCTTCCGAGCAGCAGCGAGCTCAAGTTTCTGCTTGTTTACACGTCCGGTTTTATCCAGCAGACCGATATCGCCAGCCTCTATCTCCGCGACATCATGATACAGTAGGAGGTCAAACACCCGCGCCCGATTCATCTTCTGCTTCATCTTTGGGAGGAGGAAATCTGCAAGAACCAGTGTCGAATAGGTGTGTTCTGCACTCGACTCCTTCCGTTTCAACACTGGCGACCAACGATCGACCTCTTTGAGACGATACAGCAGACGGAGTTTCATCACATCGGACAGGCAGATCTTGCTCGGCATACGTCGGGCTCATTGAAAGACGCAATATATACTTTATGGGTGAAGAAACAGATCGCGTGTGCGGTGAGTATCTGATGCGACGAAAGAACTCTTTTCTCTTCAGTAATCCAGTCCTTGCACCGCGTACACGCCGATGTCGAAGGGGTGCTTGACCTTGTCCATCCGTGTCACGAGATCGCACAATTCCTCGAGCACCGCGGGCATCGGCCTGCCGGTGAGCACCACATGCACGCCTTCCGCAACAGCACGCTCAAGCAGGTGACGCACCTGCTGAGGCCCGACCAGGCCGAACTCGACCGCGAGCGTGACCTCGTCGAGCACCAAGAGGAACGGCTTCTCGTCCAGGTACGAGAGCGCCTTCATGTACCCCATCTGCGCTGCCTGCACATCGCGCTCGTCTTTTGGCTGGAGCTTGCCGAACTGCAGCTGCTTGCGCGCGTTCTCAAGGGTGGTGTGGTTCACCATCTCATCGACGAAGATGAAATCGTTGTCGCCCGCCTTGTAGAACTTGATGTCGAAGCCCGGTATGCCGCGCAGCTTCTCGAAGAACGTCGCCTCACTGGTCTGCCAGTGCTTCATGAAGAACACGACGCGCACCATCCCGCCGTGCCCCAGCGCCCGCACGATCGTGCCCAGTGCCGCGCTCGTCTTGCCTTTCGTCTCGCCGTAGAACGCGTACACCATCCCCTTCGTCGACGGGCCGCTCATTGCGGACCCCCCGCGACAAGCACCTGCGCGTCCATGCTCGTGTCGCGGTACGCGGTCACGCCCTTGCACCCGAGCTCCCACGCGCGCAGGATCCCGCGCTCGATATCCAGCACCGAGGCGGTGGACGGATAGCTGATCGTCTTTGAGATCGCGCCATCCACGTGCTTCTGGAACGCGGCCTGGATGCGCAAGTGCCACTCCGGATCGATCTCCTGCGCGGTCTTGAACACCGTACGGATATCTGCACCGACCGCGTCATCCGCGGCGATACGCCCGCGCTTCGTGATGCGGCGGATCGTCTCCTCATCCACCTCAGCCGCTTGCGCTTTTTCGAGGAACAGTGGATTCGCGACCGCGAGCTCCGACCCTTCAGCGGTCGTGCGCGTGTACGTGAGCGCGTAGTTCGGCTCGATGCCGCCCGACACGCCCGCGATGAGCGAGATCGTGCCCGTAGGCGCGATGCCCAACAGTCCGCTGTTGCGCCGCTTGATGCCTTGCTTCTCAAGCCTCGAGCCGCGCCACGCGGTGAACGCGCCGCGCTCCGCCGCGAGCTCGCGGCTCACGGCCTCCGCCTCCTCGCGCATGATCTTGCCGATCTCGTCGGCGATAGACACGGCCTCGTCCGTGTCGTACGGCACGCCCAAGGCGTACAGGAGGTCGGCGAAGCCCATCACACCAAGACCGATGCGTCGCGTGCGACGGCTCATACGCTCGACAGCAGCGACAGGCGCGACGTTCACGTCGTGCGCGTCATCGAGAAAACGCACCGCAAGGCGCGTCAGTCTGCGCAGCTTGTCGTGGTCGATCTTGCCCGCGCGTGCACAGGTCGTGAGATTGATGCTCCCCTCGATCGCGCACTCGTGGGGAAGGAGCGGTTGCTCCGCGCACGGTCCGGTCGCTTCGATGCGACCGAGATGCGGGCACGGGTTGTCTGCCTCGATCCGGTCGAGGAACAGGACGCCGGGGTCACCGCGGCGCCACGTCATCCCCGTGATCGCATCGAACACGACCCGTGCCGAGAGCTTGCCTGTCGGCTTGCCGGTCTTCGGGTGGATGATGTCGTACTCCGCGTCGTGCGCGAGCGCGTCGAGGAACGTGTCGGTGATCCCGACGCTCAGGTTGAAGTTCTTCAACCGACCATCCACCTTGAGGTTGATGTAGGAGAGGATGTCGGGATGATCCACGCGTAAGACCGCCATATTCGCGCCTTGACGGCGGCCGGCTTGCCTGATGGGCGCGAGCGCCGGCTCGAACAAGGAGAGGAACGCGCAGGGTCCCGGCGAGAGGCCCGGTGTGCCGGCGGCGAGGTCACCGCGTGGTCGCAAGCGACTGAATGAGAATCCCGTGCCGCCCCCGCTTTTCTGGATGAGCGCGGCGTCCATCATCGCTTGGTACACGCCCTCCACGCTATCCTCGACGGGGATGACGGTGCTTGACGCGAGGTACCCTTTCGTGCCCGCGTTCATGAGCACGGGGCTGCCGGGGAGGAACTCGAGGTTCGCGAGCATCCGGTGGAACTGGCGCGCCCACTCTTTGGGTTCTTCGCCGTGCTTGATCTCAGCGAGCGCGACGTGGTTCGCGACGCGCCAGAACAACTCCGCAGGTGTCTCCGCTATCTGCCCGTCCTCGTCGCGCAGGAGGTAGCGCTTCTCGAGGATGCGCACGCTGTTGAGATCCAAGTCGAGCTCGTCGATGCGCCCGCCGATGAGGGCGCTTTTCTGCTCGCGCAGTTTTGCGCGCTCGTTGCGGTACAGGATGTACCCTTTCGCGACCGCCGTGTGCCCGCTCTCCATCAGGGCCTGCTCGACGCGGTCCTGCACGTCCTCGACCGTGGGGGCTTTCTCCGGGAAGTCCTTGTTGAGTTTTTGGATGACGAGCTCCGCGACCTCTTCAGCGTCTTCGCGCGTGCCCTCCCCTTCCGCGTCCATCGCTTTCCAGATGACTTGGACGACTTTCGCCTCGTTGAACAGCACCATACGTCCCGTGCGCTTGATGACGTGCGTGATGCGGTTCTTCATCGACGGACGGGGTGCGAGGGGCGGTTAAAAAGGTACCTCGTGACTGCCAAGACAAAAGGGTTAAATATTACTTCGTATTCCTTCGTATTATGGACACAGTCACCTTCAAGGTCGACAAGGAGTTCGCGAGACGTATGGAGCAGGCGATGAAGCCGCTCTACGGCACGAAGACGGAGTTCATCCGCGCGGCGATACGGGAGAAGATCGAACGAGAGAAACGCAAAGCGCACGCGTTCCAGGTCATCGATAGGGCCTTCGGGAAGGCGAAGACGCACACGAGCGATGAGGAGATCCACCGGATGCGGGAGCGACTTGCACGAGAACTGCTACAGGAGTATGGGATAGACCCCGACGATCCCGAAGGTCACAGGAATTCTTCGGGCGCCGCGCTCAAGACCACCGCTCGCAACCTCTGAAAGTGCGCATCTCGAGTCACGAGGACTGCGTCTGCGTCTCTTGCGAGGACCGCGTGCAGCGCATCATCAAGCGGCACGCGAAGATCCCTGCTGAGTATCGCGCCTTCTCGCAATTGCGCGTACGTGTGCGACACGGTCACGATGAGTCCGGCGGCTTCGAATTCCTGACGGATTTTGAGAATGTGTGAATGTTGCGGTACACCGGTCAACTCCCGCTCAACCACAACCGACCACACGAGGGAGTGCCGATCAGCGAACGCTTTTTTGAGAAATGCCCGCGCCCATTCACCAAGCGGACGGGAACCGTCGGTGCGGTTCTCCGCAAAGTCCCGCCAGATGCACGTGTCGAGATAGTAGAGGACCATTCTCCGACGAGAACAGCCGTCCGTATTTAGCCGCTGCGTGCGGGTGTCCAGTGAAGAACGTGACCGGTGCCTGTGCCCTGATGTTCCCTACGCCATCCGCACGAGGACCTGATCGACGGGCTTGATCGCCTGGATCTCGGCGTGCTTGCGCTTGAGATGCATCGGCGGGCGAAACAGCGTGACCGTGCCGGTCTTCGGGTCGATCTGCTTGTAGATCTCGATAGCGCCCTTGCGGTGCGCGTACATCACGAACCCGCCATCAGCGAGCCATGCCTTCTCCTTCTCCCGGCGCAACGTCACCACGCCGCACTCGCTCATACGGTCTCACCCTGTCGCATGGTGGTCGGGAGCGTGCAGCGCCTTAAATGCGTAGCGTTTCAGCTGCAACCGCTCGTCGTGCCGCAGTCCAAGCACAGCGAGCACGTCCCGTTCTGCTTGACCTTCATCGACCCGCACTGGCCGCACGCGTCGCCCGTGTAGCCTTGGTCGCGCGCGACGAGAATCGCGGCGTCCTCGTCAGCGACGAGGATGGTCTGGCGCGTCTGTGGCCGCTTGACCGCGCGATCGCCTTCCTTCACGTGCACCATCGAGGTGTCACCCAAGTACTCGCTTGCCAAGAGGCGGAACACGTAGTCGACCGGCGAGGTTGCCTGCTTGATCTGCGCGTCGCCCATGACCGGCCCCGCCGGCTCGAACTTGCGGAACGTCATCTCGCCCACGTACGCATCGAGCGGCACGCCGTGCTGCAGACCGATCGAGACCGCGTCAGCGAACGCGTTCACGAGGCAGCGGTACGACCCGCCCTCCTTGTACATATCGATGGACAGCTCGCCCAAGGAACCGTCCTCGAACTCGCCGGTCGTGACGGTCACCTTGTGCCCGCCCACCGATACCTCGTGCGTGAACCCTTCGCGGCGTGCGGGCATCGCGCGTCGCGCGATCGCGGTCTGCACGCTTTGGGGCGTGACGGTCTCGTCCACGTCTTCTTCCATCTGCAGCGACAAGAGCTCCGCGTCAAGGTCGGAGGAGGTCGCGTTGAGTGGTTGCGAGAGCTTGCACCCGTCGCGATACAGCGCGTTCGCCTTGACCATCAGGGACCACGAGAGGCGGTACGCGTCGCCGATATCGGAGATCGACGCCTCTTTGGGCATATTGATTGTCTTGCTGATCGCGCCGCTGATGAACGGCTGCACCGCGGCCATCATGCGGATGTGCGCCTCGTACGCGATGAATCGCTTGCCGCGCTTGCCGCACCGGTTCGCGCAATCGAACACGGGCAAGTGCTCCGGCGCGAGACCGGGCGCGCCCTCGATGGTCATCGTCCCGCACACGTACGCGGTCGCCTCATCGATCTCGTCACGCGAGAAGCCGATCGCCTCGAGCACGTTCGTGCCGGGGTTCGCTATCTGCGCTTCGGTCAGCCCGATGTCGCGCAGGAACTGCGCGCCTAGCGCGTATACGGTGAACGCGAACGAGAGGTCGAACGCGCTTGCGAGCTGTTTCTCGACCGCCGCGATCCGCTCGTCCGTGAACCCTTTCGCGCGTAGCGACGATGGGTTGATGTGCGGGCAACCGCGCAGCGTGCCGTGGCCGATCGCGTACTTCACGATCCGGTCCGCGTCCTCCGGTCCGTACCCGAGCGTCGCGAGCGCGGTCGGTACGCTCTGGTTCACGATCTTGAGGTACCCGCCACCGGCGAGCTTCTTGAACTTGACAAGAGCGAAATCCGGCTCGACGCCCGTCGTGTCGCAATCCATGACGAGGCCGATCGTGCCGGTGGGCGCGATGACCGTGACTTGCGCGTTGCGGTAGCCGTGCTGCTCGCCAAGCGCGAGCGCGCGGTCCCACGCGTCGCGTGCGGCATCGAGGAGCTTCGATGGGCAGTGCGCGGGGTTGATGCCCACCGGTGTGATGGTGAGCCCTTCATACTCCTCGACGTTCGCGTCATACGCAGCGCGCCGGTGGTTGCGCATCACGCGCAGCATATGCTCGCGGTTGCGAGCGAAACCAGGGAACGGTCCGAGCGCGGCGGCCATCTCGGCGCTCGTCGCGTACGACTCGCCGCACATGATCGCGGTGATCGCGCCCGCGATCGCGCGCGCCTGGTCGCTGTCGTACGGGATGCCGGTGCGCATCAGGATCGTGCCGAGGTTCGCGTACCCCAGGCCCAGCGTGCGGAAATCATAGCTCAAGCGCGCGATCTCGCGGCTTGGGAATTGCGCCATGAGCACGCTGATCTCGAGCACGACCGTCCACAAGCGCGACGCGTGGCGGAAGTCCTCGATCGCGAAGCGACCCGTCTCGTCGAGGAACTTGCCGAGGTTGATCGACGCGAGGTTGCACGCGGTGTCGTCGAGGAACATGTACTCGCTGCACGGGTTCGACGCGTTGATCCTGCCGTCTTCGGGGCACGTGTGCCATTCGTTGATCGTGTCGTCGTACTGCACGCCAGGGTCCGCGCTCGCCCACGCGGCGAAGGTGATGCGCTTCCACAGGTCTTTCGCGTCGATGACGCGGTGCACCTTGCGGTCCAGGCGTCGGATCAGCGGCCACTCGCCGCCCTCGTCGAGCGCGCTGAAGAACCGGTTGGGGATACGGATGGAGTTGTTCGAGTTCTGTCCGCTCACGGTGTTGTACGCTTCGCCTTCGAAGTGCGTGTCGAGGTCCAGGAGGCGCAGGTCCGTCTCGCCTGCCGCAGCGAGCTGCAGCGTACGCCCGACGGTGTTGAGCGGGATGTTGAGCGCTATCGCTTTTCTGACCGCGGCGCGCAAGGAAGCGTCGGTCTTGAGGTCCGCTTCGCCGCCCGCTTGCTGCACGGCGCGCAGGATGCCGGTGAGGCCTTGGCGCATCGAGACCGCGCCAGCGACGAGATCGGCGACCTTCTGCTCCTCGAGCATCTTCCAGTCGATGAACGTCTCGATCTCCGGGTGGTCCAGGTCGAGACAGACCATCTTCGCGGCGCGTCGCGTCGTGCCGCCGCTCTTAATCGCGCCGGCGGCGCGGTCGTTGATCTTGAGGAAACTCATCAGGCCGGATGACTTGCCGCCGCCCGAAAGCGGCTCGCCCGCGCCGCGCAGCGTGCTGAAGTTCGTGCCGGTGCCTGACCCGTACTTGAACACGCGCGCCTCGCGCACGACCAAGTCGAAGATGCCGCCGTCGTGCAGCAAGTCATCCTTGACGCTCTGGATGAAGCACGCGTGCACTTGCGCGCGGGTGTACGCGTCCGCGCTCTGCGTGAGCTCCTTCGTCTCCGGGTCGACGTACCAGTGCCCTTGCGCGGGTCCGGTGATGCCGTACGCGAGCGCGAGTCCGGTGTTGAACCATTGCGGGCTGTTGGGCGCCGTCATCTGGTGCAGGAGCATATGGTTGAGCTCATCCTCGAACGCTTGCGCATCGCTCGCGGTCGCGAAGTAGCCGTGCTGCTCGCCCCAGAATCGCCAGCAGCGCGTCATACGGCCGATCGTCTGGCGCGCGCTGCGCTCAGGGCCGAGGATGGGCTTGCCGTCCGCGTCGAGCTTCGGCGTGCCGTCCGCATTGCGTTGCGGGACGCCGGTCTTGCGGAAGTACTTCTGGGCGATGATGTCAGTCGCTATCTGGCTCCAATCGGCCGGGACCTCGACATCCGTGATCTCGAACACCTTCGTCCCGTCCGGGTTCTTGATGGTGCTCGTGCGCTTCTCGTAACTGACGCTCGCGAACGGGTCCTTGCCTGTGACGGTGAACCTGCGTGGGATGTGCAGTCCTGCTCCAGCGCGCCGCTTCGTTTGAGTCGTCATCTACCAGCCACCTCACCACTACAGGTAGTGTCTCACGGAACTTCAAGACACAACCTATAGGGTTGAGGAGAGGTTGCCTTGTTTATAAAAACCTTCGCGGTCGCATCAGTATATCGCAACAGTAGATATTTCGGCGTGTGAAAGATTTTCCAGGGGCTGTGGGGGCCGAATCTGGGGGTTGTGGAGTTGCTTGGCGATCCCTTGATGCGTGGTATTGTCAGAGAATTGGCGCTTGAGAAGGGAAGAAAACCAGGATAGTGTCCTGACGCGTAGCCAGTCTCACAACGTCTCGACTTCCTCCAACATCGCCTCGAGTTCGCTGCGCTTTTGCCCCGGCACACCAACGAACCCGATGCTGATCCTGTATCCTATCGGGTCGTTTGGGCCCATTGCCGGAGGATAGGCATCCCGGACCGGGCTTATCTCAAGAAGGAGGAGGCCGTTCTCGGTCGACTGACGTAGGTTGATGCCGGTGAATTCGGTGATCAGTGGCGTGTAGCCCGCAGCCAGCAGCTTCCGTTCAACGTATGCGGGTGTATTGAGATACTTCGTCGAGTACGTCTTGAGCTGTATGTCCGTTCTGGGCAGTGCAGATGTCTTTTGCGCGGCCGTTGCGGTTTTCTTGTAGGTCTTGATTCCGCCTTGCTCAATGCACGGGCCGAAACTACCGCTTGGAATGGAATCGTCGCTTACCATCGTTCACTGTCCTCCGTCTGCACCGCTCAGGAGCCGCCTCGTCGATAAAAACATATCGTCACCCTTATATACGCCGTCCGCCTACCTGCCGCTTGTGCTAGACCGGGGCGCTCGTCGTGCCTTGTCACCGCAAACCGACGTCATGGCGGGGTCGAAGCCCGTGCCGAGGCGAACCCTCGGTACGCATGCGATCGCGGCTGTACCGTCGATCCTGCGTCCGCGTTGATGTGCCGTACGACCAATCCTGTCAGGCGGGGAACCGAGCAGCAGTACGACGTACGACGCGTGTAACGCGGGGTCCGCAGGGGAGGGAAGGTCGCGTCCTCGCTGCGTGCCGTGATCGTCCAGGCACGGGCGTGCACGCTTTCTCCATCTCTCTGCTGCAGGGTACCGACGAACGGTTCGGTGTTCTTCCCTCAACCGAACGTGAACGTGTAGACGCGCACGCCCTGCGGGACGTGCAGCTCGAGCAGATGCGAGCCGTACCCGTCGCCGTCCACTGCCGTGTAGAGGGTCTGGTCCGTGACGGTATACGGCGCGCGCGTCTCGCCGTCGACAGCGACCCCGATGGTTCCCGGGGCGTCCGCACCGGCGACCATGTAGACATCCTTGGCGGTGTACTGCAGCACGATCCTCGCGTCCTTGACGGCTTCCATATTATCGTCGTTGTTGCGCCATGTGCCGTCGAGGTAGAACTTGGCGGTCGTGATCTGGTCCGGCAGCCGGTACGTCACGGTCTGCTCCGGCTGCCACCCTTCGCTATTGCCCAGGTGATCGCGCGCGAACGCGTAGCCGAGGTACATCTCCGGCGTGCGGATCTTGGCGAACTCCGGCGCTTCGACCGGCGCGGTGATGCCCCCTTCGATCGTCCTGTTGATGCCCAGGACGTCACGGCGTTCCTGGAGGAGCTCTTGGATCGTGCGCTCCGATTCCTCATAGCCGCCCTCGCCGATATGGTCGCCGACGACGAAACCGTCGATGTCGATGAAGTACTTGTGCGGCCAGTACCGGTTACGGTACGCGTTCCAGGTCCCGTGATCGTTGTCCAGGATGACCGGATACGCGATGCCGAACTTCTCCACCGCCCGACGCACGTTCCCGATGTCCTTCTCGAACGCGAATTCCGGCGTGTGGATGCCGACGATGAGCAGCCCGTCGTCGCGGTACTTCTCATCCCACGCGATCAGGTATGGCAGCGTGCGCTGGCAGTTGATGCAGGAGTACGTCCAGAAATCGACGATGATGACCTCCTTGCCGATATGGTCGCTGAGGTTGAACCCCGCGGGGGTGTTCACGAAACCTGCCGGCGCAGCGATCTCCGGCGCGCGCGGGTAGCGCGCCGCTTTGGCAGCGACGCGTGCGAGCTCCGCCGGCGACCGGACCGCCTCCTGCGCTTGCGCAGCAGCGCCGTCCCCCGTCCTGACGGACTGCAGCGGCGCGGTCGACGCCGAATGGAACCTGCCAAGCAGGACGATCGCGAGAACGATGGCGACGATGACTGCGGCGAGCGCGATCGTCTTTCCCGTGTTGTGCTGTTCTCGCATCAGGTCACCGCAGCAGCAGCGCGTTGACCGCGCCGAAATTCGCGACGATGCTCAGCGTCTGCGTGAAGACCAGGATCCCCAGGAGGATCAGGAGCGTGCCGACGACGATGTTGAAGTAGCGCAGGAAGCGGCTGTAGCGGCGGATGAGCGCCATCGCCTGGGCGGAGAAGAGACCGACCAGGAGAAACGGCATGCCGAGGCCCAGCGCGTACGCGAGCAGCAGCGGGAACGCGGCGCCGGGCTGCGTCGTGGCGAGCGCGAGGACCGTGCCGAGCACGGGGCCGACGCACGGGGTCCAGCCGAAGGCGAACGACGCGCCGAACAGGAATGATGTCGCGTATGACGCCTTCGTCCGCGTGACTTCGATATTGTGCTCGCGGGCGAGGAAGGGGATCGTGATCAGGCCTGTGACGTGCAGGCCGAAGAGGATGATGACCGTGCCGCCGATGCGTCCGAGCCATACCTGTACGCCGTACGCGATGCTGGAGAGCACGGTATTGAGCAGCACCCCCAGCACCGCGAACACGGTCGAGAATCCGAGCACGTATGCGATGCTGTTGAGGAAGATGCGTGTGCGGTCATCGCCGGTGCCCGCGAGGTACGCGAGGAATCCGGGGATCAGCGGCAGGACGCAGGGACTCAGGAACGAGATGATCCCCGCGACGAATGCGATGACGACGGTGGTCTCAACCATCAGCCATCACCGCGCCTGGCGATTGCGTGGGTATCTGCGTGCGCACCATTCACCTCCAGGTCACCAAGGTGAGCGCACCAAGCGCGACCGTCTGCAGCGCGGTGAGCGCGAGCGCGTACGTCTCGAGACCGGCCGCGAAGTAGGGCATCATGGTGATGTGGAAATAGAGCGC
>CAYNGK010000031.1:13274-16801 GCA_964396935.1 uncultured Methanosarcinales archaeon
GTTCTGCGCGAGCAGGAGCAGGGCGAAGATGAGCAGACCGACCGTATGCGCGGTCATTGCCGTGCGCAGGTTCCTGACGTAGACCGCCAGGAGCGCGCCGATCAGCAGGATATTGGCGCCCGTGAGCGCCGCTACAAGTCCCATCATGCCCATACGTTCACCTGTCCTTCTTTAAGTCCGTTTTCCCAAATTGCACCCACATCGACGCGAGTTTCGGCCATGACGCCACGGTCGCTTCAGCGAGGAAATACGTCGCGCCATACTTCCCCTGCACCGTCACGATCTGGTGCTCGAGCAGCACCTCGAGATGGTGCTGCGCGGTCTTGTAGTCGATGCCCAGTGCCTGCGCTACCTGCCGGGTGTTCGCTGGCCGCCGCTTGATCGCCAGCAGGATGCGTGCACGCATCGGACCGCCCCGCGTGCCGGCAAGCAGGTGCCACAGAAGCTGCTCCATCACGAAGGGTCTCGCGAGGACAAGTTAAATACGTTCGGGTCGCGTCCTCCCCCGCGTGCCGTGATCGTCCAGGCACGGGCGTGCACGCTTTCTCTATCTTGTGTTGCGCTGCGCAAGGGCTTCGTCGAGATCTGAGATCGCTTGTTCGCGCTCTTCTGACGTGAGATTTGATTTTTGGATGGCGTAGCGCGCGTAGCGCATCCAGAACGGGTCCTCGTTCACGAGCACAAGTCCTGAGTTGAGTATCGTGAGACCTTGCGTGTCGCCAAACAGCAGTCGCGCGGTCGCGGCGGCGAACACGCCCACCGGGCTCAACGGGTAGCTCGTGCGATAGCCGTTCGCGTACAATTCGAGACCGTCATAACTCTTGTCGTACCCGCCAAGCGCGCTCAGTGCGCTTGCCATCAGGTCTTGCGCTTGCGGGTCTTGCCATAGGAGAACCTCTCGCTCGAGCGCCCGGACCTCCCGGGTCTCCTTCCACACGGCGAGGTCGGTTACCGTTCCCATCTGCCTCCCGGGTGATGCGCAAATCTTTATAAACGTCCCGGGAGTCCTAGGTGCTGACCGGTCACAGACGGTCTGAAAGGCGTTTCTTTCGGGCACTGGCTGTGACGAGCGGTCACCACGATAGTCGGTATCGTCTAATGGTAGGACGGGGGACTGTGGATCCCCAGGCCCGGGTTCGATTCCCGGTACTGACTCTTTCTTTGTCGGGCGTGGGTGTGTGAACCGCGGTGAGTGGTCACCCAGGCCCGGGTTCGATTTGCCGGTACTGACTCTTCTTCTCCTGCTCATCCTTGTGCTGTGAGCAACTGTCGCACCCGAGGCAAGCCATATAAATGAACGGCGCCAGAACAAGGAGCAGATGCGACAACCCCCGTACGGTGTTCTGCTCGTTTCGGCAGTGCTTCTCGTGATGATTGTCGCGGTGGTGGCTATTCTCGCGGTTCAGCAACCCGCCAGCACCCAGGAAGTGACTGACGAGAACATCATCGGTAACGTCGCGTACCCGGGAGCGTACAACAGCCCCAACGGCCTGCGCGGATACCTCGATATCGGCACGCGGACGCGTATCGCGGGTTGGTCCTATGATGTCAACGCGCCGACACAGCCCGTCACCATCGAGATCCTCGTCAATAACGAGGTCGTGGATTCGTTCCTGACATTTCAAGTCCGCCAAGACGTGAACAACGCCTTCGGCATCACTGGCGCGCACGGTTTCGATATCGTCACGCCGCAAGCGAGTCCGGGCAGCAAGATCCTCATCCGCGCGGTCCGCACGCCCAATGGCGACATCACCAGGCTCGGCGAAGTCCGGATCTCGGGGTTCAGTTGTGCCGCTCCCTGCACTGAAAACGCGTGCACTGAGGAAGGGAAACTCAGACGTTGCGTGAACGGATGCTATCGCGCGGCCATACCGTGCCCCGAGGCACAGACCTGCAGCGAAGGAGCGTGCATCGCAGATACGAACACCGATAATATCGTCGGGCAACACAGCGGATTCTATGGGTTCCCGGCCTCCTTCTTCCTCGGAACCGCGGTGACGCCAGCGCACACGGTGGCGGTCACGGATCGGATCTATCTGCTCGAGAAGGAGTTGGCCAATGGCAACGCGCCATTCCCGTTCGCGCGCGGCGAGTATCAAGAAGACGTCTATGGGGTCAGTTCCCCAAACGGGTTCATCTTAGGTGATGCGGCAGCGCCGGTGAATAATGGCGGTGACCATTCGTGGGATGTCATCGCGCACGAGATGGGCCACAGCTTCTGGAGCCAAAGCGAACTCTTCTACACGCTCGCGACGCCAGGACCGTTCCTTCAAGAATCGACCGCAGTCCTGTCGGCGCAGTACGTGTACGAGCGCATCCATAACGCGCCCGGACACTTCGGACTCTCGGACGCGGCAGTGGAGAGCCTCGATACGGTGTTTACTGCAGAACGATCATACCAACAATCCCGCTACGAAGCGTACCTCGCGGCAGGCACGCCCTACACGCAAGCCGATGGGGAGAACGGAGTGCTCACGAGTCAAGCGTTTGATTATCAGATGTTCCTCATCGGCGATCAATACGGGTGGGAGAAATACCCGCGATTCTGGAAGGGGTTCTCATCGCATCTCCTGAACAGGTTCACCTTCTGGCAAGATGGGGTTTCGGACACTGAGGAGACCACCTACGCGATCGCCGCATTAGGTGTCGCGTTTGAACAGGACTTCCGACCGGTGTTCAAGGACCTCGATTTCCCCGTTGATGATGCATTCTACGACGCGGTGTATCCGACGATATGCGAAGCGGTCAACGGCGAATCCTGCGATGCGGTGACTGCCGCGACGCTCACCGCCACCCCCAACCCCTGCATCGTCGAGAACGGACAGACGCAGTGTTCAAGTACGCTCTCGTGGACAAGCACAAGCGATGATACGCGCCCCTACGTGCAGGTGTGGAACCCAAGCGGCCTCAATGTGAGTTGTACACCGTCAGGTCAATCGGGAACGCTAGTACGCCAAGTGGCCGTCAACCAACCCAAGACGTTCCGCCTCTATCCAGCGACGAGCTGTGTGGGAACTGATGCGGATACCGACAACGAACTCGCGAACGTCACCATCGCGGCAGTGAACGGTAACCAAGGGACGTACAATGCGGCGTTCATCTCTCTCGATGTCCCTCGTCTGATGATCACCGGTCAGACGTACACCGCGCGCGTCACGATGCGCAACACGGGAACGAGCACTTGGGTTGGTGGTCGGGTATCCCTTGACGCGGTCAACATTGATGGCACCGCGTGGACGCCCGGCAGGGTATTCCTCCCGTCGGGTGTGACCGTACCTCCGGGCCAATCATACCAGTTCGTCTTCACGGTCGCTGCGCAACCCGGCAAGAGCATACGCCTCTTCTCGTGGAAACTGCGTAGCGAGGATGCGCAGCAGTACTTCGGAGAAGCTACGCCGACGAACCAAGAAGACCGGGCGTGGGTCGTCACCGACACGCCATACGTGGGGACGCCCGCGATGAAACAGGTAACGGTGTGGGACTACATATCGGGCGATGCGACCACGAAGATGTGCTTAGACGGCCAC
>CAYNGK010000032.1:0-16656 GCA_964396935.1 uncultured Methanosarcinales archaeon
TCCCGCAGGAGGCGCAGCTGGCGTTCCATCGGGAGATCGCTACGCTGCTGGGCTACGATTTCGCGAAGGGCCGCATCGATCTCACCGCGCACCCGTTCTCCGCGGCGTTCGGCCGCATCGCGACGCGTCTGACGGACGGTCCGCTCAATAGCCTCTTCTCGACGATACACGAGGCGGGGCACGCGATGTATGAGCACAATTGCATCGCGGGGAACCTCCCGTGGTTCGGCACGCCGCTTGCGCAAGCGCGCGGTCTTGGCGTCCATGAATCCCAATCGCGGTTGTGGGAGAACAACGTGGGGAGATCGGATGCGTTCTGGCGTTACGCCTATCCGCGTATGCAGCGCGCGTTCGCCCCTTTCTTCGATCGCATCCCGCGGGAGCGGATCGTCGACGAAGTCAACCGGGCGCAGCCCGGCCTCATCCGCGTGAACGCGGACGAGCTCACGTATCCGATGCACGTGTTCCTGCGCTTCGAGATCGAGCAGGAAGTGCTCGAAGGCCGCCTCGCGGTCGCCGATATACCGGCGGCGTGGAACGAGAAGATGCGCGAATATCTCGGCGTCACACCGCCCGACGATGCGCACGGCTGCCTGCAGGATGTGCACTGGTCGTGCGGCATGGTCGGGTATTTCCCGACCTACGTGATCGGCAGCATGCTCGCCGCGCAGGAGTATGCGGCCGCGATACGTGACATCCCCGACCTCGAGGACCGCATCGCGGCCGGAGACACCGCGCCCCTACAGGAGTGGTTGCGCACGCGCATCCATGAGCCCGCGTGCCGGTACCCGACGAAGGAGCTCATCCGTCGTGCGACGGGCAAGGATCCTGCGCCGGATGACTATATCGCGTATCTCACGGCGAAGTTCGGCCGGCCCCCCGTTCGATGAACGGCTTGTAGGCGAGCACCGCGTTCGCGTGCTCTGGCCGTATCGCGACGATGCCGTCTTTCGCCCGGTACTCGTCGAACCGCTCGCCGTATGCGTTCGTGAGCTGCACGCCAGCTGCGCGGCACAGGTACGTTCCGCCTGCGACGTCCCAGATGTTGCCTTTGCCGATATCGACGCTCACCATGCCGTCGTAGATGCCGGCGGCGACTTGCGCCATCGCGAGCGCGATCGATCCTTTCGCGTCGCAGACCGAGAACCGATCCCGTGGGAGTCGTTCTTCGAGCGCGTCGTGGCGGTCGACCGCGATGCGGATCTTGCCCAGTCGCGGCGAGAGCTTCCAAGGGATCTCGCGTCCTTCGTGGAACATCACGAGTGTGCCCTTGTACCCTGCGTAGGTGAGGTCGCGCATAAAGTCGTGGACGACCCCGCCGATGATTTCGTTGTTCTGCATAACGCCGATGCTCGTCGAGCATCGGAATCCGCGGCTCACCCACTCCTTCGTCCCGTCGATCGGGTCGATGATGTAGGTCGTCCAGCGTCCTTCGCTGCTGTGCCCGTGCTCCTCACCGATGTAGTTTCCTGGCGCGTGTTGCTCGAAGTATCCTTTGATGATGTTCTCCGCCGCGCGGTCGTGTTCCGTCACCGGGTCATCTTTTTTCTTCCATTCAGGGTCGTTCCCGTCGAATGCGTGCGTGCGCAGGTAGGTCCCTGCCGCCCGTGCGGCTCCGATCATGTGTTCAAGTATTCTTTCCACGTGTGCACCTCAGTATTCGCGGATTCCCCCTTTCGATGCCTTGATCTCCTCGTACGTCTTCTTGTCGACGAGTACCTTGTACGGGTCGCCGCATTCGCGGGAGTACTCGTGCGGCACCGCGCCGCTGGGATTGCGCTCCTTCTCTTCGCGCCAGTACGCCGTGACGTATGCTTTCGCTTGTTCGCTCGTCAGGTGCAGTGAGTACCCGTCGGGCCTGATGCCCCACCCGGCTTCGCTCTCATCCCAGTCCTGTCGCCATACGGCGTAGCCCGAGACTTTCCCTTCGAGGTCGGTGTTGATCTTTTGTGGTCCTTTGCTCATTTGTGCACCTCCGTGATCTTCTCGATCTTCTGGTACAGGTCCTCCCAGGAGTAGACGCGTCCGATCCCTTCAGGCAGCTCCTCGTGCAGGTTGTACTCGTGCGTGAAGAGGAACCGGTGCGGGACGTCCAGGTCCTCGAGCTTGTCGAGGTCGTCGTCGACGAACACGTCGAGCCCCCGCGTCGCATCGCGCTTGCTCCTCCCGTGCCCGACACCGGTCGATGGTATGTCGATGCCGGCGCACTTGAGCCTGTCGCGTGCGTAGCGGAGCGAGTCACCGTCGCGTGCTGTGACGATGCGAACCTCGTGCATCGCGATGATTCTCGGCAGATAGGCCTCGAGGCCGGGAAGGAACGGGCCGGTCCGGTTCGCGTCCTGATCGTAGTGGATCGTCCGTTGCACGTCCTGGTACTGCGCTTGGGTGAGGAGCCCGCCGTGCACCGCGTGCTGCCATTTGAAGACGGGCGTCGGGATGTCGACACCGTAGCGCGCGAGCGCAAGGTCGTGCTTTTGTGCACGGCTGTCGGTGATGACACCATCGTAGTCGAGACCGATCCTCATTGGACACCCCTGTGGAGGTGCCTCATCATTCGTTGAAACATGTATCTGATCGGTGTGTCGCCGTAGTTGTTGCGAATTTCCTGAATACGCCTTCCGAGTTCTTGCGATCCCAACAGTTGCCTGTACGTATCGATTTTCGTGAGTTCTTGTGGTGGAGCGTAAGCGATCCATGTCTCTCCGGGTTCGGTCCAGGCGATGATTCCGTCCTTGGTGACAGAGATACCAGAACGCCCTTCCTCAAGAAACATGGCTTGCGGGTCCTCATATAGTGGTACGTGCGTTGAGATGTTCATTCTTTGCTCTTGTCCGAACGAGATGATCGCGTTTGTTACCTCATCGTTCTTGAGTTCCTTCTGACTCCAAAGCGTGTAGATGCGTTGTTCGAGTTCCGCTTTCATGGTGGTTCTCCTCCTTCGTACTGTGGAGGAGGGCACCGGAAGAATTATATTCAATGTCTATTTGTTCTATTCTGAATATATATGGAACGGCGTCTCGTCAAGCAAGGTCGTAACGCGCTCACGGTCACGCTGCCTGTCGATTGGTTGCGCCGTCGGGGGTTGAAAGCCGGCGATCCCGTGTACCTCTCGGAGCGCGAGCAGGAGATCGCCGTGAACGCATCGCTGCGCCGCGCTGCGAAGGCGACGGAGATCGATGCGCGCGGGCCGGAACCGACGCTGGTCTGGCATCTCATCAACGCGAAGTACATCGCCGGCTACGACACGATCGCGGTGCTGCACAACCACCCCGCGCTGATCGGCGATATCCTCGATCACCTGCCTGGGATGACGCTCGCCGAGCACACCGCGACGCGCAGCGTCTTCCGGTCGCTCATCGCGGTGCCCGAGGACACGTTCGATGCGGTCTTGCGCCGCACGATGCATCAGCTCGCCGAGCAGGCCGCGACGATGGAGCTCGTGGTCGCAGGGAAGGCCGATCGCGCAGTCATCAAGGAGGGCGAGCGGCGTCTGGACAGCTCGGTGCTGTACTGCCTGCGTTACCTCAACAAGTACGAGAGCGCGCAGAACGCGCACCGGCGGTTCCTGCTGTGCGCGACGATCGAGGGGGCGGGTGATGCGCTCTCCGACCTCTCCTCCTGCGCAACGCCGCGCATCGCCCGCGAAGTGCGCGAGCTGATCGTCGCGTATGTCGCGCTGCTCGCGAAAGGGGATATCAAAGGGCTCTATGAGCTCTTGCGCGCAGCGCGCAAGCGCTTTCGCCGCACGACGTTCGCGGATGGCCTCGCGTACATGCTCACGCAATCGCTCTACAACTACCTCGCGTACACGACCGTCGAGAACTAGGGAAGGCCCTACCGCTTGCGGATGACGACCTTCGCGATGCGCTGGCCGGAGATACGTTCGACGCGCAAGCGGAACCGCCCGTGCTGGACCTCGTCGCCCTCGTTCGGTATGCGGCCCAACCGCTGCAGGACGAGCCCGCCGAGCGTGTCGTACGTGTCGGCATCAAGACGCATGCCGAGCTTCTCATTGAGCTCACGCACCGGCGTCTTGCCGCTCGCGCTCCAGATGTTGCGGCCTTTCTTGCGGATGTTCGACTCGCTGCGCTCCGTCTCATCCACGATATCCCCGACGATCTCCTCGAGCACGTCCTCGAGCGTGACGAGCCCGACGACGATCCCGTGCTCGTCCACCACGATCGCCATGTGCTCCTGGCGCTTTTGGAACCTGCGCAGGATATCGCTGAGGCGTTTGGACTCGGGGACGAAATACGGCTTTTGCATCGCACGTGTCACGCGCATGCGCGGGTTCTCCACCGCGATGAGATCCTTGAGGTACACGACCCCGACGACCGTGTCGCGGCTCTCGTCGTAGATGGGGATGCGCGATCGTTTCTTTCGCGCGATGAGCTCGAGCGCGTCCTCAACGGTCGATGTGGACGGGAGCTTGAGCATGTCGGAACGTGGGATCATGATCTCGTTGACGGTGGTCTCCTCGAAACGGAACACGTTCTGCACGAGGTGCCGCTCGATATCCTTGATGCCGCCCTCCTCGTGCGCCGCTGCGATGATGTGGTGGATCTCGTCTTTGGAGATGTTCGCCTTGTTCTTGTCCAGGCCGAAGATGCGGAAGATAAACCCAAGGAGCTTGTCCAGGAGGTACAGGATGGGTTGGAGAACCCTGCTGAGCCACCACAAGGGCGGGGCGAAGAACTGTGCGAGCAGGATGTTGTAGCGTGCGGCGATGGTCTTTGGGGTGATCTCGCCGAAGATGAGGATGAGGATGGTCGCGATGCCTGTCGCGATGCCCACCGCATAGCTGTCGAAGACCGTGATCGCGATACTCGTCATGATCGCTGCAGCCGCGGTGTTCACGACGTTGTTCCCGATGAGGATGGTGGAGAGCATCCGTTGCGGCTTGTCCTTGAGGCGTTTGATGTACGCGGCGGTCCAGCGCTTTTGCGCGAACAGCTGGCGTACCTTCGCGTCCGAGAGGGATACGAGAGCGATCTCCGACGCGCTGAAGTAGCCAGACAGGCACAAGAGCACGAAGAGAACGATGATCTGCACCCAGAGGTCCATGCGTATGGGTCCCGGCCGGTGTCTTTTATCCTTTCCGTCCCGGAACGCTTATAAACGTCGTCGGGCGGCGACGTGCGATGCTCGAGACCCTCTTGCCGGCTTGGTTGCCGTTCCATGACATCGAAGGGCTCATCCGCTGGGGTGGCTTGGCCATCCTCATCACGATCGTGTTCGCGGAGACCGGGCTCCTCGTCGGGTTCTTCCTGCCGGGCGATTCCCTGCTGTTCACCGCCGGGTTCCTCGCGGCCGCTGGGTTCTTCGATATCCGCATCCTGCTTGCCGCGCTCATGCTTGCGGCGATCCTCGGCGACCAGACCGGGTACCTCACCGGCCGATGGATGGGCAAGCGGCTGTTCGACCGTCCCGACAGCCGCATCTTCAAGAAGGCGTACGTGGACAAGACGAAGCGGTTCTACGCGACATACGGCGTGTCCACGATCGTGCTCGCGCGGTTCGTGCCCATCGTGCGCACGTTCGCTCCCATCGTCGCCGGTGTCGGGCAGATGCGCTACCGCACATTCGTGGCGTGGAACGTCATCGGTGGCGTGGGTTGGGTCGCGCTGATGTGTGGCGCCGGGTACTTCCTCGGGAACATCCCGTGGGTGCAGGAGAACTTCGGCCTCGTCACGCTCCTGATCATCATCGCTTCGCTCATCCCGCTCGCCATCGAAGTGTGGCACGCGAGACGGGACAAGATGATCTGAGTCTCTTTTGCCCGTCAAGATTAAATAGTGTATTCTCGACAGGTGATGTATGCTCAACCTCTCGAAACCGTTCGGAGCGCTCATCTGCACCATCCAGATCGCCGTGTTCACCGGCGCATTCTTCATCTTACGTAGTTTTGTGCCGGAGTACCTCGCGCTCATCCTCCTCGCGATCCTGCTCACCGGCGTGGTCATCGGCGCGACGCACTTCTTCGAGAAGATCCTCGGGTTCTCCGACCTCGAACGGGCATTGTGGGTCTCGTTCACGCCGACGCTCGGGGCGGCGGTCGTGTGGGGCGGGTACTTCGCGCTTCGTGAGATCGCATCAAAGCTCTCACAGCTCACCGTTCTCCCTGGACAGTCATTGGTCGGACAGTATGCGTTGTTTGGTATGGCCTCTATCGGCCCAAGCATCTGGACGCCGATACTGTTGCAATCGGCGCTCCTCTTGGCGGCAGGCGTTATCCTCTATCCGCTCGTGCGCGCGGAACGCTCACGCATCGCGTGGTTCGCGTTCCCCATCCTGAGCGGTTGGGTGGGCGCGTTCATCGGTTGGTGGCTCACCACCTGATACCGTATGCCCGCACCCATCGTCTCGCACGCGGAAGACCTCCTCGCGCAGGCATTGGCGCGCCGTGGTGTGCGTGTCACGCGACAACTGAGCGTCCCGACGCCGTCGGGCACGCGCCCGTATCTGCTGGACTTCGCGATCATTGATGCGCGCGTGGATATCGAGGTGGACGGACCGCACCATACGGTGCCGTTGCAGCGAGAGAAGGACGCGTACCGCGACGCGTGGCTGCGCCGGCACGGCTGGCGTGTGATCCGCATCCCTGCTGATGCCGTGCAGCAGGACGCTGATGGCACGGCCGCGAAAATCGCGCGTGTGCTCGAGCGCGACGGCCACACGGGCGCGCAAGGCTGGGTGCTTATGACGCTGCGGCGCGCGTGGTGGAACCGGCCATCGCTGCTTGCCGCCTCTGCGATGTTCGAGTACGCCGCCTGGCTGCTCTTGCCGCACGCGGACCTCCTATCCGCGCGCTATGGCGCGATAGCGTTGTGCGTGTTCGCCGCGCTCTTCGCGCTGCGCATCCCGCGTCTGGATTACCGATTGCGGCGCGGCAGCGGATACTCCGGCCGTCGACGACGGCCGTTCGGGTTCGTGTCGGATCTCGCCATCCTGCTCTTCGCGATCGCCGTCCTCCTTGGCGCGTTGGCGTGGTTGTCGTAGGCGTTCTCTTCGAGTCGCGCGCAATCTATGACAGGTACGCGTTGAGCACGTACTGCTGCACCATACGGTGCGTGTTGAAGAATGACCCGTTGAACGCGATGACCTTGCGCATGATGCGCGACCACATCGCGCGATCGTCGTAGTACATCGGCAGCACGATATGCTCGAGCTTGTCGTAGAGCTCTTCCGCGTCCGCGCGGTCGTCGTTCGTGCTCTCGTTCTCCTCGGTCGGCACGGGGCCGATCTCCCATCCGGTGATGCCTTCGATATGCCCTTCGAGCCACCACCCGTCCTGGATGCTCATGTGCGGGACACCGTTGTGCGCTGCTTTCATGCCAGAAGTGCCGCTCGCCTCTTTAGGCCGTGCCGGAGTGTTGAGCCACAGGTCCACGCCAGGGATAAGGACTTGCGCGAGGCGCACATCATAATCCGGGAGGTAGACGATGCGGATCGTATCGCGCACCTCACCCATATGCCAGTGGATCTTGCGGATGAGATCATGCCCTTGCGTATCGTTCGGGTGCGCCTTGCCTGCGAACACGACCTGGAGCTTGCGTTCCCGTCCGATGCTCTTGAGCCGCTGGATATCGTAGAACAGGAGGTCGGCGCGCTTGTACGCGGTCGCGCGTCGCGCGAAGCCGATCGTGAACGTGTCGGTATCGAAACCGGCGTTCTGCGTCGCGTTGATGTGCTCGACGAGCCGCCGTTTCGCCTCCTGGTGCGCGTCCCAGATCTCGTGCTTGGGGATGCGCAGCGCATAGCGCAGGTCGAAGCTGTCCTGGCGCCAGTTGGGGATGTGCAGGTCGAACAGGCGCGACATCTCGGGCGAGGTCCACGTCGCGCTGTGCACGCCGTTCGTGATGCTGCTGAAGTGATAGCCGGGGAAGAGGTGCTCGGAGACGTGCTTGTGCTGCTTCGCGACGCTGTTGACGTACTTGCTCAGGTGCAGCGCGAGCAGCGTCATGTTCAGCTCATCATTGCCGCCCAGCGTCTGGAGCATCGGCAGCGGGAAGTAGTCGCGCAGCACCTGTTGGAACAGCGCGTACGGGAACCGGTCGTGGCCAGCAGCGACGGGCGTGTGCGTGGTGAAGACGCACTTCGCGCGCACTTCCGTGCCGATGCGCGTGAAGCAATCCTCTGCGCGATCGAGCGGACAGTCCGTGCGCATCGCCTCGTCGCGAAACAGCTCGAGCGCGAGCAATGCCGCGTGCCCCTCGTTCATGTGGTGCTTCGTGATGCCGCGGTAGCCGAGCGCGGTGAGCATGCGCACGCCGCCGATCCCGAGCACAACTTCCTGGCACAGGCGGTAGCGCTGGTCGCCGCCGTACAGGTGCTTCGTGAAGTCGCGGTCCTGCGGCGCGTTCTCCATCACGTCCGTGTCCAGCAGGATGATCGGCACGGTCGAGCCCGTGCAGCCGGTGATGTCGCGCTGCCACGCGCGGATCTGCACGGTGCGGCCTTCGATCTCGACCGCGACGCGCTCCGGCAACGGTTCGCCGAGCGTGCCTTTCACATCCCAGCGCGTCGGTTGCTCCGTCTGGTTGCCGTCCTTGTCGAGCACTTGCGTGAAATATCCCTCTTCGGACAGGAGCGTGACGCCGACGATCGGCACGCTCAGGTCCGCGGCCGCCTTGAGCGTGTCGCCCGCGAGGATGCCCAGGCCGCCGCTGTAGGTCGGGATCGCGGGATCGAAGGCGATCTCCATCGAGAAGTACGCTATCCGGCGCTCGCCGGGCCAAGTCACCTTCACCTCCATGCCGCATCCGGTTCCCCTCACCGCGTTTATAAGGGTTCCGTCGGAGGAGCCGCGTTCCGGCATCACTCGCGCGTGGTGAGGATGCGCCGTCCAGTATCACGGATGTTCCTCATCCCGCTCCACAAACGCTGCCTTGGCGTGAACCCGAGCCGTGTCTGCGGGGCGATAGGGCCCCCGCCATCAGGCACGGCGAGACATATCGTGAACGAAGGCGCCGCAGCGTTGACGATCGCGCAGAGAACCGTTGCTCACTGCAGTTCGCGCACAGCGAGGATGCGCTCGTGCCCGATGAACAGGTGCACGCGCTCCTTGCCGTAGCAGAGCGGCTTGTACGACGCGAGCAATTCGCGCTGTTGCGCGGGTTCGATCGCGCCATGCAGGATGACCGCTTGTGGCGGGTGGCGCGTCATCGCGCGGCGGATCATCCCCTCATCGCCGCGAGCGACGATGCGGTATGAGCGGAACCATCGCCCGTACGGTTTCTTGCTTGCGAGAAAGTTGAGCTTCTTGCCAAGAGGCAATTTGCGGTAGTGCGCCGGCAACGCAAGCACCACGAGGCCAGCGTGCGCGAGCGCAGCGTCGGGTTCGAGCACGAACCGCGCTTCGCGGATGTCTAGGTCCTCGCGCATCCCCGGCCAGCGGCCCGTGTGCGCGATGCGCTCATTGCCCGGCGCTTGCACGACCGACACGTCATCGCGGCGCAACGCGCCGAAATAGCACGTGAGGCGATTGAGCTGCCCGTCCACGCTCAGGTACTCGGTCTCCGCTCCCCTCGGGATCTCCTTGCGCTCCAGAAAGGGCGGGAGCTCGATCGCGATATCTTTCGTGATCGCGCCGTAGGCGTCGAGGAACTCGTGAATATCGGGCTGGATCTCTGCGAGCGTGCGCCGCTTGCTCTCCGCGGGACGCTCAGGATCGAGGAACACTGCCGTACTGCCCACGATCTCGCTCTTGATGCGTGCGATCACGCTCGCATCGAGCGCGTCGCCCGCGATGGCGACGACATTCTCCGGGAACGACCCGCGTGCGAGACGCTCCGCATCGATATCCACCGCGATCACCTTCTTGGCGAGTTTCGCGAACGCTGCCGTCTGGAACCCAGCGCCCGCACCGACCTCGATGATCGTGTCGTGCCCAGGCGTGATCCGGCTCGCGCGGTACTGCGCGACGAGCTCCGGCGTGCCAAAGCGCACGTCGTGCGATGTGGTCCGCTCGGTCGCGTTCTCGACGCTTTTCTTGCGCTTGAGGCGGGTCATCGGTTCTCCCTCGCTGCTTTGAGCAGCTGCAGATCGCGATACTGGACGAACCGAGCGACGTAATCCGTTGGCTGATCCCGCTCGAGCGTCTGAATCGCTTCATCGATCGTCGGCCAGATGAGCCGATACTCCTCGGCCCGTTCCTCGGGCGTGAGCTCCGGCTCGCCAATCACCTCGGTGACGTCGGCGATGTAGCAATACGATCGTTGCGTGCGCTGCTGCTCACGCCGATACTCCACCGTCATCCCGAGTTCTCCCACCACATCGCAGACGCACCCGGTCTCCTCGAGGATCTCGCGCTTGAGCGCCGCCATGATATCCTCCCCTTCCTCGACTCCGCCTCCTGGTAGCTTGTGATGGTGCCGTTTCGTGACGCGCAGGATCGCGATGCGGCCTCCTTTGCGCAGGACAGCGCGCACCGCGAGGCGTCTGGTTTCTTCCTTGAACTCCTCGAACGGCAGGCCGAGTTCCCTGTCCGTGATGGTGGCGATGAGACGCATACGGTTTCGGAACTCAGGAACGTATTTAAAGGCACCTGGGGCATCATCGTCTGTGGACACGCTCTCCCACTACCTCTGGACTGTGCCCTTGTACTGGCAGCATCCGAAGCGGTGGATTCTAGGGCTGGCCGGCGCCGTGCCGGACCTCCTCTCTTTTGGCCCTGTGTTCATTATGCACCTCGCGAACGGCTTCCACATCGGCAATGGCCCGCCGCCCCTCTCCTCCATCCCTTCATGGGTCCCGCTCGCGTACAGCATCACGCACTCGCTCGTGCTTTGCGCGCTTGCCCTTGGCCTGCTGTGGCTGTGGAGACCGACACTTCCCCTGCTCCTTTTGGGCTGGCCACTGCACATCCTCGTCGACCTGCCCACGCACACGACACAGTTCTACCCCACGCCGCTCCTATGGCCGATCAGCGACTGGCGTTACAGCGGCTTTTCGTGGGGCACACCCTGGTTTATGGTCGCGGATGCGATGGCGCTCGTTGGCGTCTACGCGTGGCTCATCTGGAAGGTCCCGAGAACGACGCCTTCGGACCCCGCATCGGACTAAAGCCTCGCGACGACCCCGCATTGCCGTCTCTCGCGGGGATCGCTGCGTCCTCCACAGGACATACCTCCACTAGATATTTAAGCCAAGAGCGCACCCATCCGCGCTGATGGTGCCCCAACGCGCACAGCTCGTCCAAGCAAACGCGGTCACGCTCCCGGAGAGCACGCTCGCGCTCTTGGGCGACGCGGTCGCGACACGCGTCCTTGTCCTGCTCGCGCGCGGTGAGCAGCGCTTCGGCACGCTCCACACAACCATCGGCGGCAGTACGAAAACGGTCGTCGCCCGTCTCAAGGGACTTGAGCGTGCCGGCCTCGTCACGCGCACCCTGTACGCGGAAGTCCCCCCACGCGCGGTGTACCGCATCACGGACAAGGGACGCGAGCTCACGGCGATCGTCGAGGGCATCGCCGACTGGGAACGCTCCTGGAACCAGGTCGCGTAGGCTGTGGCGAAACTCGTCGAGATATCTCTCCTTCCAACCCGGATGGAACCCTTCCCAGAGTATATAAATGACGGTTCCTTACCGCAACGCATGGCAACCGCACCCTCGAGAGGACTTCCTCTCTTCATCGCACTGCTCATCGCGGCCGCGTTCATCATCGCATGCGCGCCCGCAACCCCAAGCACGCCGGGCGTGCAGGTGGACGACACGTTCGAACCGGCAGCGCCGTTCGATCCTGATCGCCAGCTCGACGCGATCCAGTTCCGCACCGAAGCGGAATTCAGCGCGTTCCTGCGCTCAAGCGGTGAAGGGTACAGCGGCCCGTACGCATACGCGCAGCGCGATAGCTTGATGGCTCTCGACGCCGCAGTCGGTGCCCCCGCACCTGCGAAGGCCTCTGCTGAGAGCGTGACCGCAAGCGCGGGTGGCGCAGGCGCGGACTACTCCGGTACGAACAACCAGGTCGCCGGTGTGGACGAAGCGGATATCCTCAAGACGGATGGCGAGTACGTGTACACCACGACCGGCCGCACGCTCTTTTTGATCCGCGCATACCCGAGTGCGGACGCTGCGGTGCTGGGCACCGTGGATCTCGATGTTGATCCCAGCGGCCTGTTCGTCGATGGCGACAAGCTCGCGGTGATCGGGAACTACTACGATACCGATTACTTCGCCGAGGTAGGCATCCGGCCGCGCAACGGTTTCACGCGCGTCACGATCTATGACGTGTCCGACCGCTCCTCTCCCGAAGTGCTCGAGACGTACACGCTCGAAGGCTCGTATCAGGGTGCGCGCATGAAGGACGGGATCATCTACCTCGTGCTCGCGAGCGGCCCGGACTACCGCGACGAGCACCCCACGCCGCTCATCATCCGCAACGATGCGGTGTCGAGCGTGCCGGTGCGCGATGCGTACTGGTACCCGATGCCGTACCAGTACATCCAGTTCTCGACCACGCACGCGATCGGCCTGCGCGACACGGATCGCGCGATCGAGAGCGTCACGATCGCGGTCGAGGGCCAAGGCACGCTCTACATGAGCGAGGACGCGATCTACCTCGCCGCGACCGAGTGGATCAACGAGTGGGAGCTGCGCCAGGAGATCGTGCGCGACACGGTCGAGCAAAAGCTCAGCGCGCAGGACCGCGCGATCATCAAGAAGATCGAGGCCACCGACAGCGACGTGCTGTCGGAAGCCGAGAAGCGCAGCAAGATCGACCAGGTGTACAATGAGTACGTCCAGTACCTTCCGAGCAAGGAACAGGAAGCGCTCAACGAGCAGGTCGATGAGGCGCTCAAGGAGCGTCTCGACGCGCTCGAGGCGATGGAGTGGACGGTCATCAACCGCATCGATGTGGCGGATGACGGCTCGCTCGCGGTCGGTCCGACCGGTAAGGTCCCTGGCAGCATCTACGGTCAGTTCGCGCTCGACGAGCACGACGGGTACTTGCGTGTCGCGACGACCGTGAACCAGCGCTTCCGCTGGTGGGGCAGGCCGGTGCCGATGATGGAAGCGGGCGTCGCAGTGCGGACTGTCGACTCTGCGGCAGAACCTGCGGTGGATGACGCGCCAAGCGCGAAGATGATCGCGCCCACCGAGCTCGTCGCGCCCCAAGAGCAGTCGAGCCTGAACAACGTGTACGTGCTCGACGATGACCTCGAGGTCGTCGGCAAGGTCACGGGCATCGCGCCGGGCGAGAGCATCTTCAGCGCGCGCTTCATGGGTGATCGGCTGTACCTCGTCACCTTCCGCCAGGTGGATCCGTTCTTCGTGATCGACCTGTCGGACCCGACCGAGCCGGAGATCATGGGCGAGCTCAAGATCCCGGGCTTCAGCAGGTACCTCCACCCGTACGATGCGGACACGATCATCGGCATCGGCCGCGACGCGACGGCGACCGGTCGCCAGCAGGGCCTGAAGATCAGCCTGTTCGACGTGTCGAACATCGCGAAGCCGAAGGAATTGGCGTCGTGGGTGTCGGATGAGGAGTACGCGCAATCGACGGCCGAGTACGAGCACAAGGCGTTCCTGTTCGACCGCGAGAAGGAGCTGCTTGTCATCCCCGCATACGGCCAGGACTGGCAGGGCAACAGCCGGCAATCGTACAACGGTGCGATGGTGTTCCGTATCACGCCGACGAGCGTGAAGCTGCGCGGCATCATCGACCACGGCACGAACCAGCAGTGGTACGGCGCGACTGTCGAGCGGTCCTTCTACATCGAGGACCTGCTGTACACGAAATCGCCGACGCTGTTGCGCATCAACGAGATCGACGACCTCTCATCGGTCAAGAAGGTGCGCCTGGAAGCGACGAACGACAAGGGCCCGTACCCGGTGTATTGAGGCGATCCCCTCTCCTGTTTTTTCTTTTTTCCAACAGTTTTTATAGGGCGACACCGTAGGAGTCTTCTATGGAAGCGAAGGCTTGGTTCGGGGTTTCTGCCGTCGTTGTACTTCTCTTGGCGTTGTGGTTGGGGGCATTCTCCTTCTTGAATGAGCCGCTGAATCGCGCGGTCGCTGGAGAACCAGATCTTACCTGCGCCACTGATGCGGATTGCGTGTGGGGAACTCTCACATGTGGCAATTCTTGCGGCGGTCGTGATGTGGTGAATGCGGACTGGGATGGACCGTTCTGTCCGTTTC
Source organism: uncultured Methanosarcinales archaeon (assembly GCA_964396935.1). Taxonomy (GTDB): domain Archaea; phylum Nanobdellota; class Nanobdellia; order Woesearchaeales; family UBA525; genus UBA525. The sequence goes on from CAYNGK010000032.1 coordinate 14,150, forward strand.
CGAAAATTCGGGCGGCTTCCGATAGGGTTTGTCCGCAAGATAGACTGAAGCAGCAGTACGTGCCTGTTTGTGTTAATCTCCAATGCGTGCTCGTTCCAAGAGCTTCGCCATGAGTAGGGTGCGTGATATGATTGCTGAGATGAACGAGCACTTCCGACCGACACGATTGCGTGTCATCACTGCCGGCGTGACAACGGCGATCATGGTGCTCTTGATTTCCGTTTGTGGCTTTGGTCCGTGCAGTGTTGATTCAGTGGAGTTCCTTGGCGGCGTTGTTGGGGTGTTGACGTTTCCTGTGACGTGGATACTGGTCGTGTCTTTAGTCTTGTGGACTGGATTTTTTGAACCTTTCTTTTCTCAAACAGGCGTATCCTCTGAACTTGCCGGATTTGTAGTTCTTACTGTGTTGGCGTTCATTCTCTACTACTATGTCTGCGCGGTGGAATGGATTGTCCGCAAATTGATTGCGTTGTGGCAGAAATGGAAAGGTGACTGAATGGAACCCAAGATTTGGTTCTGGATTGGCGGCGGACTCATCGCGATTATCGCCCTCCTCATCTTGGGTGTCTTCTTCATCCGATCCAGTGCAGGACGGGCCCTGACGGCAATCCCGCCTCAATCAATCGACACCTCGTGCTCCGTCGATGCGAACTGCAAACTCATATCGACCACGTGCTGCACCGGTTGCGTCTCTCTCGAACAACTGGGCGCGGCCAACGTCGACTGGGAACCATCTTGCCCGCGCGCCGTGCAATGCCAAGAATGCTTGCGCCCAGCATCATGGTACGCGACCGCATATGCGGCCGTGTGCGATGCGGGCACGTGCGTCGTGCGCAAGAATTCCTGAACGGCCGCTTGTCGCACATCACTGATACGTCTTTGGATGCGTGATGCGCAGGTGCGGCGGCAATACCTTCGGCGACCTGCACCATCGCGCGCTGAACCTGCCTTCGCCGTCGCCGCACACGGGCTTCATCAACGGCCGTCCATCCGAGACCAACGACGGATCGTAGAAGATGAGGTCTGTGAACGCATCGTCGTTCACGAAGCCGTCGCGCATGAGGTAGCAGACGGTGGTCCACGGGAGCTCGATCAGCGACTCGACATGCTTGCCGGGTCGCGAGAACACGATCGTGACGTAGGTGCGGTCTGGCATCGCCGCAGGCACTGGGAATCTGATGGCCGAAGCCAGCATCACAGGATCCTGGATGTCGCTCAGGTCCTCGCCGGCCTGAAAGACCAGTATCTCGCCATCTGCCGGCATCTCCTCTGCCGCCTCATGCCCGCCCTCTTGGAGCGTGATCTCCAATGTTTGCCGTACGCTGGCGGTCTCCTTGATGCCGCACAGCGGCGATGAGGACACGATCGTGTTCCTGCACATTCTGCCCTTGGTGTATTCGTTCACGACTTGCTCGAGGATCTTCTGCCCGAACCCCTCAGCCATATGGTACTCGTGTGTGGAGCCCATCGTGAACAGTGTGCGGGTTTCTTTCTCTTGGCAGTCCAGGTTCTCCGCGACCGTCTGATCCATCCCGAGGCAATATTCCTCGATCATCTTCGCGGAGAAATTCTCCTCTTTATCGGTGATGGAGGGTTGTTCTGCGGTCTGCGCTGTGGCGGGGTATTCTGGAATCCCCTTGGCAGTTGTCGGGATGGCGCACAGCAAGAGCGCGGCGAGCGTTGCGGAGGGTAGCCGACGCATGATCGTGGCTATTCCCGTTCTCGTTTTTAGGCGTTTGCGCACAGGCAGGCCATCCTGCCGCAAAGACGCCCGAAAAACCCAGAATCTTTAAAAGGGGACGGTCCGGGAATCCATTTGGCATGATCAGCATCCCAGGCGTCCCGGATTGGGCGGTGTGGACAGGGTTCGTCGTCCTCATCCTCGCATTGCTCGAGCTCGACATCGGCCTGTTCAACCGCAAGGACCACATCATCAGCGTCAAGGAAGCATTGGGATGGAGCGCGTTCTGGTTCTCGCTCGCGATGCTCTTCAACTGGTGGGTGTACGCTTCCAGCGGCACAGAGAAGGCCCTGGAGTTCCTCACCGGTTACCTCATCGAGCTCTCGCTCTCCATCGACAACCTGTTCGTGTTCCTCCTGATCTTCAGCGCGTTCGCGATCCGACGGGAGTACCAGCACCGGGTCCTGTTCTGGGGCATCATGGGCGCGATCGTGATGCGCGGACTCTTCATCGCGCTCGGTTCCGCGCTCGTGAGCCGGTTCGACTGGGTGTTCTACCTGTTCGGGCTGATCATCCTGTGGGGCGCGTACCACATGGGGTTCCAGAAGGAGAAGAAGTTCAACCCCGAGGAGAATCTCGCGATCCGTATGGTGCGCTGGTTCTTCCCCGTCTCGAGCAAGGACAACGGGCACGATTTCTTCGTCAAGGAGAAAGGACGCACGATGGCGACCATCCTGTTCGTGGCGCTCGTCACGATCGAGCTCACCGACGTCGTGTTCGCGTCCGACAGCATCCCCGCGAGCTTCGGCGTCGCGACCGTCCCGTG
>CAYNGK010000033.1:0-16650 GCA_964396935.1 uncultured Methanosarcinales archaeon
CCCAGTCACCGAACGGGTTGGGGATCATCACGGAGAGACCGCGCCGCGGGTACATCTTGCTGCCCGCGATCCACACCTCCATATCACCCGCGTCCATAATGCACAGCGGCGGGATGGCAGTGAATGGCTTGGGCCGCGGCTTCTTGCCTGCAAGCGACCGGAGGATGTTGTCGATCGCGACGCGCGCCATCACCTCGCTCATGAAACCGGTCTTCGGCACGCCGACAGGGACGGCGGTCCTGCCTGGCGGCGGTGGCACGGCAGCGGCGATGCCGGCCGCATAGATGTCCGGCCAGTCCTTGTGCCGGTAGCAATCGTCCACGGGCACGAACCCGCGATCATTCCCCAATCCTGACGCACGCACGACCTCGGCGCCGACGAACGGCGGCACGATCACCGCGAAGCGGCAAGGGAGTTCGCGACCGTCTGACAGGACCACCTTGTCCCGCTCCACGCGCGCCATCTGCGCATCCGTGATGCAGGAGATGCCGCGCATCTTGAAGAATCCGCCAACGAGCGTCTTGCCGCCAGCCATACCGCCGATGCCGAAATGGCTCGGGAACGGCTCGGCCGTGACGTAGGTGAGCGCGACTTTCTTACGGATGCCGGCCTTGCGCAATTGATGCTCGATGTTGAAGAGCAATTCGTAGCCTGCGCCAAAGCAGCTCGCTTTCTGCGTTCCACCGACGATGATCGGGCCGGGGTTCTTGAGGAACTCTTTCCACGCAGCAGCCATACGCTCGGCCTCGGCGATGTTCCAAGGCCCGTACGCGTGCTCCTTGAGTCCTGGCACGATACCATAATCATACGCTGGGCCGGTCGCGATGAGGAGCTTGTCGTAGCGCATCGTGCCGCTCTTGGCGAACTTGACCTCGCCACGGTCGGGATGGATGCGCGTCGCCTCGTCCAAGCGGAACTCGACACCTGCCTTCTTGAGGACCGGCGCGAGCAGGAACGACATCTTGTCGCTCGTGCGCCTCCCGAACGGGACCCAGATGAGGCTCGGGATGAACCAGAACCGATCCGTACGGCTCGCAAGCGTCACGTGCGCTGAGGGGAGCTTGCGCTTGAGCTCCAGCGCTGCAGTGAGACCGGCGAACGACCCGCCAAGGATGAGGATGCGCACCATCGATCGTCGACACGGTCACGGGAGTATTTAAAGGGAAAGTATCGGTACGAACAGACGTCACCTTCCGAAGCTATATGAACGGCACAAGGAGCCATCCTCCACGCGCCTCGCCGTAGCGTCGGCAGCAGGAATCTGCTGCGGTTCGCCGCATGGCTTGGCGCTAACGGAGGAACGGATGCCGACGGAGAAACGATCAGCAAAGGATACCGCGCTCGCGACGTTCGCAGGCGGGTGCTTTTGGTGCATGGAACCCCCATTCGAGAAGCTCCCCGGCGTCCTCTCCGTCACGAGCGGCTACGCGGGCGGCACCGCGCCTGACCCGACGTATGAGGAAGTCTCGAGCGGTTCGACCGGCTATCTCGAAGCCATCCAAGTCGCGTATGACCCGGCACTCATCGCGTATGCGACGCTGCTGGACACGTTCTGGCAGAACGTGGACCCGACGGATGACGGCGGGCAGTTCGTGGATCGTGGGAAGCAGTACAAGACCGCGATCTTCACGCACACGCCTGAACAGGCGCGTCTCGCCCAGGCGTCCAAAGAGGCGCTCGCGGGAACGGGCAAGTACGGCAAGCCGATCGTCACGGAAATCCGCCCCTATACGACATTCTACCCGGCGGAAGACTATCACCAGGAATACCATGCGCGCAACCCCGTACGCTACAAGCTCTATCGCCACGGTTCCGGCCGCGACACGTACCTCGACACGGTCTGGGGCGCGAACCGCACCGGGCAAGAACGCATCACGCCGCGCGAGAGCGGCACATCGGCAAGCGGGAACGCGTCAGGCGATCCGCGTTGGTCCTGTTTCGTCAAGGACGGCGCGGCGCTCAAGGGCTTGACGCCCGAGCAGTACGCGGTGACGCAAGAGGAGGGGACGGAACGGCCCTTCAAGAACGCGTACTGGGACAATCACGCGCCCGGGATCTACGTGGACGTGGTCTCTGGCGAGCCGTTGTTCAGCTCGCTTGACAAGTTCGATTCCGGCACGGGGTGGCCGTCGTTCTCCAGACCCATCGAGACCGCGAACATCGTCACGAAAGAGGACCGCAAGCGCTGGAGCACCCGCACCGAGGTGCGCTCCAAGCATGGCGATTCCCATCTCGGCCACGTGTTCGACGACGGTCCCAAAGAACAGGGCGGTTTGCGCTATTGCATGAACAGCGCAGCGTTGCGGTTCATCCCCGTAGACCAGCTCGAGAAGGAGGGGTACGGGGCGTACCTGTCGCTGTTCGTGAACGCAAGCGATAAGAACTAGGGATCCTGAACACCCTCCATCACAACGTGAGAGGTGCAATCTCCATGCCAACCCATTTCATCTGCAAGGGAAGCTGCAAAGGCGTCAGCCCGGTCCAGAAGCTGTGCGGATCATCCACGTGCGAACTCCACGGCAAGCCGCTCGTCGGATGCCAGTGCACAGACGGGAAGCACAAGAGCGCGGGCAAGCCGAAAGGCAGCCAGAAGTGACCGATACCGGGCAACCGTCCGAAGGTTTAAATACGCTTCTTCGTAGGGGAACGCTAAGGTTTCGGGGCTCTCGCCCAAGCGAGGGTCGCGAGGTGAACGTATGATGGGTGCATGTATGTGCAAGAAATGCGGCAAGCTCTGTAGCGTGCTGGTTCTCCTGTTCGGTCTCGGGTTCCTCCTGCAGGACCTCGGACGCTGGGCATTCTGGGGCCTGAACTGGTACACGGTCGTGTTCCTGCTCCTGGGCCTCGGGTCGCTCGCGAGCTACGGCTGCAAGGACTGCCAAGCGTGCTGCGGCGGCTGCTGCGAAGCGCCCGCGCCGGCCAAGAAGAAGAAGTGAACAAAGCACTTCATCTCCTCATTTTCTTTTTCCTATATCGATCTCTTCGACGACGCGAAACGCGCCCGTCGTATCCTCGATGGCGATACTCACCGATTGGATCCCCAACCGCTTGATAGGAGAGAGGATCTTCGAGACTCCGGTGATGCGCGCGCCGTAGGCAAGGGAGATATGCGGCGGTGACGGCGCGGGTACGGGTTCGATCGCGTGCCGCCCGACCATGTCGAGCAATGCCGCGCGCAAGCGCTCGAAGGGCGCGTTCGACCGCAACCCCACCCCCGCCCAGTACGCGCCTGTGACGAGCGACACGCCCGCCTGGAGCTCGACCGGTCGCAGACGCGGCGCGAGCGTGCGCAAGTCGGCAAGGAGCGCGTCCGGATCCCGGATCGCCACGCCACGCACGAGCGTGCAATGGATCGGGTACTGCACAGCCCGGCCCCCGCCGTGTTTGTGGATCAATTGGCGCCGCAATAAGGCGAGCTTCTCGCGGTCCACCTTCGGCGGTATGGCATAGAGGGCGAGACGGGTCACGAGATGCCTCCAGAGTCGGATATCGGCGCAGGAACGCTATAAGGGTATCGGCATTCGCGCGTGCTGGGAACGAATGCTTTTTAATCGACGACGGGATCCCAGACCGCATGCGTGAACCCATCCGTATCGAAGGCATCGTCACTGCGCGTCGTGCCGACAACACACCCCTGATCGCCAAGGCGCTCCAGTACGCAGACACGGGCGGAGAGGAGATCCTGCCGGGCCTCATCGCGTACGTCCCTGAGGGCCTCATTCCTGAGGTGGTGCGTGCGAATCCCAAGCATCTCGAGAACTTCCACGCGACCGTCTTGGGCTATCGGGTGCACGGCATGCTGTCAGTCCCCATCAAGCACGGCGTCGAGTTCAGCGTCCCGCTCGTCACACCGCTCCTGCATCCAGAACGCACGGCACAGTGGTACACGCAGCATCTTGCCGAACGCGGGCAGACCATCGAAGCGATGCTCGATCAGGTGGAGACGCAGGAGTGCGTCGCCATCGGGTACTGCACCGGCAAGAGCGCGTTCCAGCGGTGGCAGTTCTCCCGTGCGGTGCTCGCGCACCCGCAACGGTATGGCTTGCTGGATGATGAGCAGAGCCGCAGGCAGCGGCAGATCCGGTTCTCGGATGTCTCTGATATCGCCATCCGGATCACCACCCGGGACGATGATTTCCTGGTAGCGACCGATGCGTACCGGACGGCGAGCGATTGGATCGTGAGCACTCTTGGCGGGCCGCTGTACGAGTGCTTCATCACGCAAGCGGAGCGGGAAGAACGGGAGCTCCTGGCGCAGCAGGCAAGAGAGAGGGAAAATCAGGAGACGGAAGGAGCGCTCACTTCTGCTCAGGCACCTTCATTTGCTCTGCAGCTTTGAAGTGCTGGGCCGCGCTGCGGTCCGGCATCTTGTGGAAGAAGTCCAGGTAGTAATTCACCGAGTTCACCACACGTGTCGCGAGCTGCTCGTCGATGCCGCGCTTGACGATCGCCGCACGGATATCCTCCGGGCTCTTGCCGTTGAGCAATTCCACGGTCGCGTAGTTCTCGAGCTTCGACACGGTCGGGACGACCTTCGTGATGAACAGCTCGGACTCGTCAGCCTCGAGCTTCTTGATGTCCACGTCGAACTCCTTGACCTGCTCAAGCTCCTCTTCCTCGAACTTGCGGATCTGGCTGGTCGTGTCCTCGAGGACCTTCATGTGCCTGTTCACGTGGTACAGCAGGAACAGCACCACGCCAAGCGCGATGAAGACCGCCAAGACCACAATGAAGAGGATCTCGGGAAGGGGGATGTCGATGCCGAACACATACATGGGGGAATCACCTCACGGTTTCATTCATGATTGGATCATGGGAGTCGCATCGGTGCCTGCGACAGCACCGCGCTGGTACAGCACCGCAGCAGCGATGCCATCGGGTGCGGCAGCACCAGGGACGGTGAACGTACGGATGGCCATATCGCCACGGTCCACGCTAAACGTGCGCAGGAAGTCCGCATACAGCGTACGACGGCCACGGTGCACGTTGAGCTCGACTTCGAGCTCATCACGGTCCTGGTCGGGAGCGCACACGATCGCGTACACGGGGACGGTGTCGCCCGCCTCGTAGGCGTCGAAGCTCGGTTGCGGTCGGATCGCGAAGTCCGGGCAGTACACGGACGCATCCACTGACAAGCTGGCGCTCTCGCCATCAGCGTCGGCCGTGATCGTGAACGACCCGTCGCTTGGGGCGCCAGTGATGATACGGGCGATCAGTTCACGGCCTTCACCTGGCGCGAGATCGCCCGGCTCCTGCTCAAGGACGTAGTCCCATCCTGTCGGGAGGTCGAGATCGGCACGCAACCCACGTGCGGTCGCATCGCCGTCGTTGGTGATCGTGAACCGGTACTCGGCGATCTCATACGGGCCGAACTCGGCAGTCGACGGGCCGTCAATGGAGAGCGACGGGCCGTTCTCCGCCGCGGATCCTCCAGTCGATCCGCTGGAGGCCGGTTTGACGCACTTCTTGAGCGTCTCGCTCCACGTCCAACCCGGACCCCAGCTCTTCGCGCACTCGCCGTCGGCGTTGCCGCTTGTCGGCGCAGGAGGCACATACCCCCCACCGCCACCGCCTCCACCACCGCCTCCACCACCGCCACCGCCACCGCAGGAGTTCGTGGTGCAGGAGGAGGAGCAGGAGGAGGGGCACGCGCCATTCCCGGCGCCGGCATCGCAGGTCTCTGCGCCTTCAACCGTCGCATCGCCGCAGAACGGTGATTCATGCGGATCAGTGGGCGAGGTGCACTGCGGATCGTTCAGGTCATAGAGACCGTCGCCATCGTTGTCCTCGCCATCCGCGCACTCGGGCGCGATGCATTGGTCGGTATCGAAGTGGCAATCCGCGCCGCAGGTGAGATTACCGCCCTGGAACGTGTCCAGATCGTAGCAGCTGCCGATAGGCCCGGCGTTGTACGTGTCGCAGCTCTCGCCGGGCTCGATGATCCCGTTCCCGCACACGCCCGCAACCGGCGGGACGCAGGCAGAGGTGTTGAAGCGGCAGGTCCTATCGCAGGAGAGGCCGGAGCCTGTGAACGTGTCGAAGTCAGCGCACGCATCGATCGGGCCCCAGGATGCCGCAGAACGGACGACCGCTGTCGATCGGCCGGTGCCGGGACCGGTGCCTGCATAGGTATCATCCAATTGCGGCGTGAGACTGACCGTATAGGAAGGACCGTCGCCGACAAGCGGGTCGAACGTCGCGACGAGGAGGTTGAAATCCACCAGGATCGCCCAACCGCCACCAGACGCTGTCGATTGTGAGGCGGAGATCTGGGTCAGGGAGGCAGTGAACCCGCCGCTGCCGCTCACGGTGATCGTGGACGAGCCGGGATCGCACTGCTCGCCCTCGCTGATCGTGCCATCGCCGCACACGCCGTTTGGCGTGTCACCGACGCATTGGGAGACATCGAAGTAGCAGTCGTTACCGCACGTGAGCTCGCCACCGATGTAGCTGTCGAAGTCGGCGCACGAGTCGATCGGACCCCAGGCATCGCCTTCGCACTGCTCACCTGGCTCGATGATGCCGTTGCCGCACACGCCCGCAGCCGGCGGGACGCAGGCAGTGGTGTTGAAACGGCAGGACGCTGTGCAACTGAGCGGACCGCTCTGGAACGTGTCGAGGTCAACGCACGCGTCAACCGGCCCGAGGTTCGTCCCATCGCACTCCTCGCCAGGGTTGATGATGCCATCGCCGCAGTAGTACTCGATATCGCAGGCGGAGTCGCAACCGTCGCCTGATTGCGTATCGCCATCATCGCACTCCTCGCCGGCGTTCAGGACGCCGTTGCCGCACGTGAGGGCAGGCGGGAGGCAGTTCGTGGTATTGAAGTGGCAACTAGCGCCGCACGAGAGGCGACCGCCGCTGAACGTATCCAGGTCGACACAGGCGTCGATCGGGCCCCAGGAGGCATCCTTGAGCGTGATCGTCACGAGCGCACCCGTGGTCTGCAAGGTGCCGATATAGACATCGTCGAGCTGCGGGGCAAGCGTGACAAGCAGTGTCGGTCCACTGCCTACAAGCGGATCGAACGTCGCCTCGAGCTGATCGATATCGACCGTGATGCGCCAGCTCCCACCGACACCATCATAGGTCGTGGCGCTCGTGCGCGTGAGGTACGCCGGGAATCGGTCGTCGCCAGCGACCACGATCGCGGCGCCGCCGTCATCGCAATCCTCGCCGGGCTGGATCACACCATCACCGCACGCGCCTGGTTCCAGACCGTTGACGCATCGCGTCGTGTCGAAGAGGCAGGTCGTGGAGTCGCAAGAGAGCGTGCCGCTCGTGAACGTGTCGAGATCCTGGCACGCATCGATCGGACCCCACACGGTACCGTCGCACTCCTCGCCGGGCTGGATCACACCATCACCGCATACCGCGACGGGCACGCAGCGGAAGTCACCGCATCCATTGCCGTCAAGGTCGCCCGGCCTGTTGGTGGTCTGGCCGGGACCGCAAAGCGGCAGGGCTTGGGAACAAGTCGTGCAATTCATGCCGCACGCGTCATACACTTCTTGGTTGCCGTCGTCACAGATCTCCGGAGCCTCAACGACCCCGTTGCCGCACACGGCAGTAGACGAGCAGCTGGGCGCGCCTGCTGAACAGCCGTCACAGGGGTTCGTGTCGCACGCAGCCGCACCTGCGCACGCATCTTCGCAGACGCCCGGGCAGATGATCGCCTGACATAAGGGGTTGGTCTCGCAGTACGTCTGGCCCGGCATGCACGCGTTCGCATCGCACATATCACCGATACCATCACCATCCGCGTCCTCTTGCGCGGGATTGGCTGTCTGGAAGCAGTTATCGCAATCATCGTGGAGACCATCACCATCCGTGTCGGGGCTGGCGATGGCAGGGAACGCGTCGACCGCATCGGCGCACGTATCCCCATCGTAATCGGACGAGTCACGCTCGTCGTTGTCATCGGGCGCTGCGCACCCGGGGTCGTACGCGTCGATCGCTCCGTCACCATCGTTGTCGATCCCGTCGCTGCACGCGAACAACGGTGCAGGAAGGCACGCGCCGCTCAGGCAACCGTACGCGCAGGAGGTCGTCGCGCTCGTCGGCGTATCGCCGACGCAATACCACTCCTCAAGGAACCCGCCGGTCGGGCCGCCACTCGGCAGGCACCGGTCAGGATGCTCGAAGCACGGTCCCCGGCCGGACGCGGGGCAATCCGAAACTATTCCAGCGACATCCGGCACGTTGCCGCCATCGCTGTCTGTGCAGACGCGTGTGGATGTGCACGCGTCATCGATCACACCGTCACAATCGTTGTCCACACCATCGCACCATTCGGTAGCGCCGGGGTGCACAGCAGCATTCGTGTCGTCGCAATCGGTCGGACCGGCGCAGATCGCGCCATTGTTCGGCACGGTATAGCCATCGCCATCCTTGTCATCGCAGGAGCCGACCGGGACGCAGGCGTTGTTCGTGCACACCTGGCCAGTTGGGCATTGCGCGTTAGTCGTGCAAGGGACGCAGGTACCCGCACCATTGCAGAACCAGGTCCCGCTCGGGCCGCAGGCGGTGTTTATCGCGCTTGGCGGGTTGCTGCACAGGGAGGAGGAGCAGAGATCGTTCGTGCATTCGTTGCCGTCGGCGCATTGCGCGCTGGAGGTGCATTGCGCAGGGGTGCAACTGGCGGCGTTCGCGCAGGTCGCGGTCGGGCACACGCTCGGGAAACTCCATTCCGTGCAGGAGTCCGCATCATAGTTCCCGCAGGTACGCAGGCTGCCTGATACGCAGGAGGTAGCGCCGAGCGTGCACTCGTTCGTGCAAGAGGCGACGCACGCGCCGCCTACGCAAGTCGTGCCTGCGCCGCACGCGACCGGGTTACCCCATTCCGTGCAGGAGTCCGCATCATAGTTCCCGCATGTCTGGACACCGACGGGGGAAACGACAGAACAACGGGTCGCGCCGGCGGTGCAGTCGTTCGTGCAGGTGGGTGTCGGCACGACGCATTGGCCGTTCGCATCGCAGACGGTACCGCCAGTGCAGTGCGCATCTGTCAGGCAAGCGACGCAGCCGACACCGCTCTTACAGTAGGGTGCTGCGCCATTTGACCATCCGCAGCAGACGGTGCCGGCAGCGCCTTGGCACATAGGACCGTTGTCATCTATCTCCGTGCAGACGGTCGTCGCCGGCTCGGCAGAGCAGGTGAGACCGACGCAGTACGAGACGCCGAACGGACCGGCCCAGCGACCGGGGTACGCGGGATCGTTCACAGGATCAGGATTCGGTCGGTTCAGGTCGAAATTGTAGCGCCACGGGCACGCGTTGATATCGTCGTAGCCTTGGCACGCCGCGGGGATGCACTCGCCGCTGCGGCTGCAGACCTGGCCCGCAGGGCACGATCCGCCAGCGACCGGATCGTCGGTCCACGCGCTATTGTCGCATGCAGTGTTCCACGTCACGACATCGAGCTCTTGCGCCGTCACCTTGGCATCGACCGCTTGACCGGCGAGGCTTTGCGCATCATCAGCGCACAGGCGCGGGAAGATCCCGCACAGGAAGTCAAGCGGTCCTGCCGCGACAGGCGTCGCGACGACGGAGATTGTGAGAAGAAGCAGGAGCGCGACCATCAGGACGGACGAGCTCCTACGGCGGCTCATTGGGTGCTCCCTCCGCCGGTTGGAGGTTGGGTGGAGAAGACCGCACACGCCCCGTTGTAGCAGGTGCTGATATCACACGGTTGCGTGACGCAGGTGATGGGGACGCAGTCGCTCTCCTGCACGCACGTCTTGCCGACCTCACCCGTCAGGTACCGCTCGGTGCACTGGCCGCTCACGCAGATGTTGGACGGGCAGGGAGCAGTGACGCACGCGATGACGGGGCAATCATCGTGATTCACGCAGGCGGTTGCCGGCGGCTGCACTTGACCGCACGCGCTAAAGCCCAGCGCTCCGCCGCAGCAGTAGAGCGGTCGCTCGCCGCACGAGCCGACGGGACCGTCGGTCTTGGCCGCGCAATCCGGCAATTCCACGCAAGCGCCGCCGCAGCACGCGCTGGCGCCGCGGCACAAGGACTCCTGCGCGTCTTGCTCGCCGCAGACGAGCACGCTCGTGCTGATATGGAACTCCGCGGTCTTGCCGGCCGTATCGCCTGCCATCAGCGTCACGGTGAAGCTGCCGACAGGCAATGAGCCGCCTAACGGCAGGGTCCGGGGGACTTCTGGTCCGCTCGGGGAGTAGGCGATCCAGACATCGGCGTCTGTGCGCGAGACGCTCGCGAGGCGTACAGTGCCGATCCCAACCGTGAATGGGGCATCGAGGTCGGCATTGATGATGAGCGGGTAGATGGACGTGGTCGCCTGGCCGCGCAGGTTCGCGCTATCACGACCGAACGACGGGGTCTGGCCGATGATGAGCCACGCTGCGAGGAGAGCGACGACAGCGACGACACCGATCGTCACATACGCATATCGGGGACTCTCATCTCGCATCCGCTGCACCACACACCCTGTGGTGAACCCGACCGAGAGAGATTATAAAGGTTTCCTTCCTGTATAGACGGAGAACGGCAACGTTCAGTATCTGCGATAACCGCTACGCCACGGATCGATCGTTTCCGGTGCGATGCCGTTCTCGTACAGCTTGCGCACGGTACGCGTGTGACGGTACCTGTTGAGCAGGCCGAACGCGCCACCGAACGCCGCGCCAGCGATGCCCATAAAGCCGAGCCACTCGAGGAAGAGGCGCGTCCCGTGCGAGGGGTGCCAACTGTCGAAACCTGAGGTGTTGCTGATCTTCCAGGCCAGATCGCCAAGGTCGTGGACCGCTGCGGCTGCGTTGGCGCCATCGGTGTCATGCTCGATGATCTTGATGCGCTTGCGGATCTCCGGAACGAACGTGTCATACACCCCAAGCGTCTTGTGGATTGCACGATGCGGATTGACGACCGCATCAGCGGCGGCGACCAACGCGTTGTGATCGCTCCATCCGTGCGGGAATCTCTGCGGTCCGCTGCAGGAGGAGCGGGGGTCATCGAAGATAGGCTCGTAGCCGCGCATCTCCGACTGCATCTTCGCGAGCAACGGGCTGCCGATGAGCTGGCCCGCAGTCACGAGCATCGTGTTGTAGTCGCTGATGAGGTCGCTGCGCGACCAGGCGTTACGGAACTCGAGTTCCTTGAGGAGCTCTTCCGGTTTCCCGCGCTTGTCCAGACCGCCGAGCGTTTCGAGACGCGAGCGAGGGTCCGCCCTCGGGAGCGCGCTCAGAGGGAACGCGTCAGAACCTTTCTGGATGCCCTGCACGCCGGCAACAAGACGGTTCTTGTCGAGCGTGAAGCGCCACGATTTCCAGTCGCACACGTAGTAGTAGGTCGTGCTGCACGACTGGTTCCCCTTGTCGTCGGTGGAGCAGGTGGTGATCGATTCCATGTGTCCGTCTTCCGCGGTCTTCTCATACCCCCAGCTGCTGTTGAGGGCGTTGCGACCGTTGGCGATGGTGTCGACAGGCGCATTCGATGGCTTGAGCAGCTCGCGCGCGCGAAAGACGCCGTTGCGCAGGAGGAAGGACCACGGTCGCGTCCAATCGTTGCCCGCGTCATTGTGCGTGAAGCGGAGATTGTACGCTTGCGGTTCTGCTCCAGGATCCTTCTCGTCGCACGTGAGGCAGTCGATGAAGTCGTTGTACTCCTGGGCGAAGCTCGAGCGGGCCCCTTCGACGCGGCTCGCCTGGTTGAATGTCTCGTGCAGGTACATCTCGAGGTTCCGGCCCGCGATGGGTGCGGCGATGATCGGATGATCGGTCTTGTGATCGTACTTCACGTGCGCGATCGGCCGATGGTGATCGTTCCACTCGTTGATGCGGTGCACCGGCACCATGATGCCCGCGCCAAGCGCGAGGCCGGTGCCGATCGCGATCGCTTTGAGCTCGCGGTCGCCGTACGTGACCCAAGCGGTGGCGTTGCGCCACAGCTTCTCGAGCGGATTGACGCTCTGTTGCGCGCGTGCGCGCTCGAGATCGCGCGTGAGCTTGCGAAATACGACGCGCGACGCCTTGTACGTCGGAACGCTCGATTCCGGCGCGTCGCGGATCTTGTGGTACAGGTCGCGCGCGAACGAGTCGCCGTGCGTGGCCTCGAACGCCGCCACTTGCGCGCGTTCCGCTTCGATCTCGCCCGCGACGCGTTCCACGTATCGCTCGTAGGGCCCGCGTGACGCGTCGGTGCCCGACGCGGGAGCGAAGCGGACGATCTTGCCGGCCGCTTTGAGCGCGCCGCGCTGTAGGGCGCCGCGCACCGCGCGGCCGAGACCCTGGCGGTCAGCGGTATGCGCGAACGGTTGCGTGACCTGATCGAGCTCGAACTTGCGCAGCTTCGCGTGGATGTACGCTTGCGCTGCGACGATCTCGTCGATGCTTTGTGGGGCGTGCACCATTCTGGGATCAGTAGTCGAGGAAGAACTCGTCCATCTCGTGCTTGGAAAGCTTCTTCTTGTTGAGCACATTGACCGGCTTGGCCTTGCGACCAGTGACCGGGTCGACCTGCGCTTGGTGCTTGAGGCCCTTGAGGACGTTCTGGTCCTCTTCGTTCATCTCGTCCGGGTCCTCGTAGATGAATCCGTCGTCGTTCTTCATAGTGTCACATCAGTAGTCTGTATTGGGATTGCCGGGGCACAATCGCGTCGGGACCTGATACGGTCCAGGAAGCGGTGATGCGCCACGGAACTGCTTCGGGTTGAGATCCATGATCGCTTCCATGAACAAGGAGTAGTCGACCGGTCGCGCGGACGGCATCAGACCGTCGCGCTTGGCACCGACGCCGCACTCGTGCGCGAGGACATCGAGGCCCTCGTTACGTTCGAGACGGAGTGTCTTCATGGGCTCGCCCGGGATGTGAGCAGGAACCTCTTTGCCTGCGCAACCGATCGTGCTGGCAAGCGCGAGCATCGAGAGTGTAGTTCTGAATCCCGTCATACAGGTAAACCCCCTATTGCAGCATTGGAGGTTTGCCTCTTTATATACTTTTCTTTTTGTAACCCCTTGAAAGAAGTAACAAAAGCAGCCTGTCGACGAGGAAACGCGGCAAGAGCACGACATCTCAACTATATAGATAATAACTTGTCCGCATACCCTTTTATATCCCCGCGGGCGCTCCCCAACCCTATGGCTGAGCTCGTCCTGTACAACACCCGCACGCGCAGCAAGGACCCATTCGTCCCGATCAAACCAGGACATGTCGGCCTCTACACGTGCGGCCCGACCGTGTACCACTACGCGCACATCGGCAACCTGCGCACGTACGTGTTCGAGGACCTCCTCAAGCGCGTGTTGCGCTACAACAAGCTGCACGTCCTGCACGTGATGAACATTACCGATGTCGGTCACCTGACAAGCGACGCCGATGAGGGCGAGGACAAGATGGAGAAAGGCGCGAAGCGCGAAGGCAAGAGCGTCTGGGACATCGCGAAATTCTACACCGACGCGTTCCAGGAGGACCTCGCACGCCTCAACATCGACTTCCCCAAGACGTCGGATGCGCACAACATCTGGTGCAAGGCGACCGACCACATCAAGGAGCAGATCGCGCAGATCCAGCAACTCGAACAGAACGGATACACGTACACGATCGAAGACGGCGTGTACTTCGACACGGCGAAACTCAGCGACTACGGCAAGCTCGCGCGCCTGAAACTCGACGAGCTGAAGGCCGGCGCGCGCATCGAGGTCGCAGAGGGCAAACGCAACCCGACCGACTTCGCGCTCTGGAAGTTCTCACCCAAAGATGAGCAGCGCGCGATGGAATGGGACAGTCCGTGGGGCAAAGGGTTCCCTGGCTGGCACATCGAGTGCAGCGCGATGGCGAACCGGTACCTCGGCGACCACTTCGATATCCACTGCGGCGGCATCGACCACATCCCCGTGCACCACACGAACGAGATCGCGCAGGCCGAAGGCGCAGGCGCGAAAGAACCGTGGGTGAACGTGTGGATGCACGGCGAATTCCTCGTCATCGACAAGGGCAAGATGGCGAAGTCAGGCGAGAACTTCCTCACGCTGCAGGTGCTCATCGACAAGGGCTATGATCCGCTCGTGTACCGCTTCTTCTGCCTCGGCGCGCACTACCGCCAGCAGCTATCATTCAGCTGGGAAGGGCTCGAGGGCGCGAAGAACGGGTATGACTCCCTGCGCAGCAAAGCACGCGACCTGCGCGAGAATCCGACGACAGGCGATGACGAGAAGAGCGATGCCGCGATGCAGCACCGCGACGCGTTCCTTGCGGCCGTGAACGATGACCTGAACAGCCCCCAAGCGCTCGCCGCGCTCTGGAGCATGTTGCGCGACACGACGCTCTCGAGCGCAGCGCGGCTCGCGCTCGCCGGGGAGTTCGACACGGTGCTCGGCCTGCGCCTCACCGCGTCCGACGGACAGGTCCCCGAAGACATCCTCGCGCTCGCGCGCGAACGCGACGCGGCACGGGCCGCGAAGGATTGGAAGCGCAGCGATGAGTTGCGCGCAATCATCCAATCCCGCGGCTACGCGGTCGAGGATACGAAGGACGGCACGAAGGTGCGCAAGGGCTAAAAAATGGACGACATCCTCAGGATCCAACGTATGTTCGATCACGAGCACGGGATCTCGTGGGAAGGATTGCCTCTCGAGCAGCGTCAACAGAAGCTGCAATTCGCCATCATCGCCCTCACCGAAGAGCTCGGCGAGATCGCCGGCCCCGTCAAGAAGATGCTACGCCGCACACGTGGGCAGCTCACGCAGGAGGATTGGGAATTGATGCGATCGCAAGTGCGAGAGGAGGTCGTCGATGTGTTCGCGTACCTCCTGAAGCTCTCAATGCTCCTCGAGATGGACCTCAAGGCGGAATTCCTCGCGAAAAGCGAGAAGAACCGCGATCGTGAGGCGTTCAAGGCGCTGCGTGACAGGAGAATGCCGTGATCTTCGCCCGTGACGTGCCACCGACGGAGTCGGACGAGGTGCGTCGCATCTCCATCGCGGTTCTCGACGATATGCCGCCATACGTGCCGGATCCCGAGAAGTACGCGTGGCTCCTCCCTGACGGCGAGCGGATCGTCATCGGCGCATACGATGATGAGCGCTTGTGCGGGTTTTGCACCGTCGATACCATCGAGCAGTTCCGCGATCTGGCGTACGTCGACGCATCGCCGGCCGGGACGTGCTACGTGAGCGCGCTCGCGCTCGAGCCGCGGATGCGCGGTCAAGGTCTCGGGTCGCGCCTCTTGCGAGAAGCGGTCAACGCCGCTCGAACGCGCAACTGGGCGTACGCCAGCGGACACTTCCGAGCGGGCGCGTCAGAGCGCGCCGCACGCGGTGTGCTCACCGATCTCGTCCGTGCCGCGATAGCGCCGCACCATATCGGGTCTTGGGAGACGTACTGGTATCTCCTGGGCAGGCTGTGATCACTCGACCTTGACGTCGAACTCGCCCTTCACGTGCGCGAACGACTGCGCGCGGGTTGCGCTCAACAGATCGCCTTGCGCGAGCGTCAGGTCGTGCTGTGTCGTCACCGCGAGCTGGGCGAGCGGCGCGGCCATCGAGAGCTGCTTGTCCGTCTTGTACTTGCGCACCGCCGCGACGATGCGCACGACCTCGTCGCCGATGATCGCGGCATCCTTATCCGCCCACGCCTCGTTGGCCTCCGGCCAGCGCGCCACATGGATGCTCTTTGCGCCCTCTTGCGCGGCGAAGTGCAACTGATAGACCTCTTCGGTGATGAACGGCAGAAGGGGCGCGAAGAGCTTGAGCACGCCACCGAGCACGGTCGCGAGCGTGAATTGCGCGCTACGTTTCTGCAGCGCGTCCTTGGGGTCGTACAGGCGGCCCTTGACGATCTCGAGATAGTTGTCGCACAGATCGGTCCAGAAGAACTGCTCGAGCTCGCTTTTCGCCTTGCTGTGGTCGTACGTCTCGAACGCTTCCGTGCAGCGCGTGATGAGCTTCGCATAGCGGCCCAACAGCCAGCGGTCCATGACCTCAAGATCCTCGAAGCGACCGGTCCACCCATCGTACCCCTCGAGGTTCATCAGGACGAAACGCGAGGCGTTCCAGAGCTTGTTGATCGTCTTCATCCCCGCGACGAGCTCCTTCTCCATATACGGGATGTCCTCGCCGAGCTTCACGCTCGCGGCCCAAGAACGCACCGCGTCAGCGCAGTGCTTCGCGATAACCGAACGCGGCTCGACCACGTTGCCCTTGGACTTGCTCATCTTCTGCCCGTGCGGGTCCGTGACGTAGCCCGAGAGCACGATGTCCGACCACGGCGCCTTGCGGTGGTGCAGCCAGGATTTGGTGATCGTGTAGAACGCCCAGGTGCGGATGATCTCGTGGCTCTGCGGCCGCAGGTCCATCGGAAACAGCTTGGCGTGCGACTCGGGCCGCAGCCACCAGCCGCTCGCGATCTGGGGCGTCAGCGACGACGTGAACCAGGTGTCGAACACGTCGTTCTCGCCGGTGAAGCCGCCCTTCCGGTCGCGCTGGTCCTCGCTGTAGCCGGGCGGCGCCAGCGCGGTCGGGTCGACCGGCAGGTCGCTCTGTTCGGCCACGATCGGCTGGTCGTGGCGCACGCGCCCGTCGGCGTCCACGGGGTACCAGACCGGGAACGGCACGCCGAAATAGCGCTGGCGGCTGATGCACCAGTCGATCTGCAGGTTCTCCGTCCAGTTGCGGTAGCGCGCGC
>CAYNGK010000034.1:0-4477 GCA_964396935.1 uncultured Methanosarcinales archaeon
TGTGCAACACGCCACTTGATGACGACGCCCCGTACGTGCTGTACTTCGGCACGGTCGTGCGCAAGAAAGCGCGCTTTGACGCGCTGGATTGCCTGAAGTTCTTCATCGATACGGAACTGGGGGAGAAAAGGGTAGAGAAGAAGACGGAAAGGAAGAAAAAGCGTTGAAGATCACTGATCAGGTATTCGTTTCGGCACCCAGATTTCCTCCGAACGCGAATACCGGAAATCTTTCTTGTCGTTCCAGACCGTCTGACCGAACTCGTAGAAGCTGACGATGCTGTCAAGCGCGATTGTCGGATAGTATTTCTTCATGGAGTCGACGACGTGCGCGTGATTCTCGAAACCGTCCTTGTGCATCTCTTCGGCAGTGAGCTCTCCGACCGCGCACATCGTGAGATCGCGTATCTCGACAAAAGCGCACGGAAACGGTCGATTGCGTTTCCGCTCCTCCGATTCGAAGACCGGCAAGACGGGCCACTTCGGGACGCGGACGTGCCCTTGCTTGAATCGAAGCGTACCGCCTTTGCGCGCCCCGTTCTCGTAGGTCGCCCAATTCTTGCCATCGAAATGTTGCGCCCAGAACAACAACTCATCATCAAGATGCAACGGTAACCCTATCTCCTGCGCAATCGTGCTCACTACTCGCAGATGTTCTTCCTCGGAAAGATCTTGATACACCCAACACCGAACTCGCATACAACACCAACCCCACCTCGACGCGAAGGTGCAGGAGAACGGCATAAAAAGATATGGGAAAAGAGAAAGGAAAGGGAGGATTCTGAATCAGCGTCGCTTCTTCTTTGATGGTGCGAAGTACTGCTTGCCGTGCTTCTGGTGCGGCTTGTGCTGGCCGCCCTTCTTGCCGGCGGAGTTCTTGCCCGGCTGCGCCTTCTTCTTGGCGGGCGTCTCGATCGCCTTGCGGCGCTTGGGATGCGCACCGAGCGGCGCACCCTTGCGCGTCACGCGCGGCGCGGGTGCCTCAGGGACGACCGGCTGCTGGACGATCTCCTCAAGCGGGTGCGATTGGGGCGTCGGTTCCTCAGCGTGCAGGACCTGGTGCGGGTGCTCGAGCACCACGAACTCATCGTTCGCCGTCGCACCGCCTTGCGGTGCCTGGCGCGCACGCACTTCGGCCTCGATCTCGCGCCGCAAGCGGCGCTCCTCGCGCTTGCGGTCGAAGTAGCGCTTGGGCGCGGCGACGAGTGCGCGGGATGCGCGCGGGATGTGGTGCGAGAACACGCGACCGGTCCCGGAACGCACCTTGTGGAACACCTTCTGGGTGCGCTCCACGAAGGGGCGCGGGCGTTCACGCGAGAGCTCGACGTTGAGACCGCGCGCCTGTTGCGCTTCCTGGTGCGCGTCGATCGTCGCGAGGAAGTGCTCGATCTCCTTGATCGCGCCGTAGATCTGGTGCTGCGTCGCGGCATCGAGCGCTTTGTTGCTGTTGAGCTGCTCGATGAGCGCGCGGCGCCGGTCTTCGTATTCCCGTCGGAGATCGTGCAATGACATCTGGAAACCACCCCTGATTGCAGGACGGACGCAGCGGTCCTGGATATATAAAAGATTCGGAAGGGCCCCGGTGACGTACGGGTACGCGGCGGGAAAACAGCCGCAGGACAGCAGATGACCACAACGTTCAAATATGGTGGTGCCGGCGTGTGAACGCAATGGAGAACGCACCTACCACCGTCGATTATATCGTGCAAGTCACCTACACGCACAAGCGAGGGACAACCCGTGAGGAACGCGACGATGCGTGGGACGCCTACATCTCACAGACCGTCCGCCCGCGTCTTGACGCATATCCTGACCTCAAGATCGTCGGTGATGCTCCTGGCGTGCGCGCACTGGTCGTGCGTAGCACGCCCGAAGCGTTCCGCGCGCTGTTTAGCGCGACACCTGTCTATCGGGAGCGCCAACATCGGCGCTTGAACTACCCCGGGATCCAGACCGTCTGCGATTGGGAACTCGATGGGTCGCCGCGGATCCCCACGGAGCTGCAAGACATCGTCCGGCATGTCGAACTCAACAGGCGGATCTTCCTCACGGACTGAAAGCTCCCCGCGCGACACCGGTGAGACCGCGGCACCGGCGGCCCCCCATCAATCGCACACGAAACTGCGCCGCTTCGCGCGCATGAACACGAGCGCACCACGGCGCTCGATCTGCGTGCGCGTCACCGCCGTGTCGCTCACGAGCGCGAACTCGAGGAACCGAGAACCGTTCTCCTCACGCCTGATGGCCGTCTGCAGTTGCATCGATGACTACCCGCGCACCGCGCACCCCTGCGCGGCGCCCCTCGTTACCCAGACCTGCGCACCGTGCCTGACGATATATAAAACGTGCGGGTGCGCAGCGGTACGCGCTATGCGGTGAAGCTGCTGCCGCATCCGCACGTGCCGTGCGCGTTGGGGTTGCGAAACGCGAAGCCCGTACCGGCAAGGCCATTCGTATAGTCGATCGTGGTGCCGCGCAGGTAGCGTTCGCTCACGGGATCGAGGAGATAGGGTATGCCGTTGTGCTCGTGGCGCTCTTCCATCGAACGGGGCACATCGTAATCGAGCGCATACGTGAATCCTGAGCAGCCGCCGCCACGGATCGCGACGCGCAACAGTTTGCCTTCGGCGTCCGCGAGCGTCGTGGCGTACTCACGCAGCATCTCGGCTGCCGCGTCGGTGAACAGGATAGGCGAATCGACCGCGTCTTCAAGCGTCATGGAACGTCACCTCTGCGTGCGATGCCACGGGCGCGAGGATAAAATGATTGCGGAACGCCAGTTCCCTTTTCCCTATACTGAGGGGAAAATCATTTATACTCGGGGGCCAACAGGATACGCAATAGGGGGATGTACGGGGAGCTATATGTCGCTTGAGACCTTCGAGGACGCGATGAACCTCCAGCGCAAGCTGGCGTCGCGTGTCGTGCAGGAGAATGAGATGGAGCTCCAGATGAAGGTGCTGGAGATCATCACCTCGCTCGTCAAGGACCGCAACGCGCAGGTGCAGAAGGCGAAGATCCTCACGGTCGCGGAGATGGAAGGGGTCGCGGACGAGCAGACCATCCGCATCCTCAAGATCCTCGAGGATTACGGGTACATCAAGCAGTCGAGCCCAGGATACTACAAGCGGTTGTAGGCGAGGCGCGGACCGTTCCCGATTTCTGCCGGTGGATTCAAGAACCGTTGATGCGCCACAACCCCATCGATGGAGACCAAGGGCGACCTCGGCAATCTCGTGCGACCGCCACGCATCACCGAGCGGCTGTGGCGGCGCGTGTGCGTCGCGCACCCCGATGCGATGCTATCGGTCGGCATCATCACCGCACAGATGACGGTGCGCACCTACGATGGCGCTGCGTGGACCGACCGCACCGCGGGAGAGCATCTCGTCGGGCAGCTCGCGCTCTTTGGGTACGTGGCGCATGAGGATGCGCTGCTCTTGCGCACGTATCACGCGCGCATCCCGCCGGCCCTGGTCCGGACGCTCGCCACCTACCGGCATATCGAGCGATTGCAGCTCGATCCGGTGCTGCTGTGATGGACCAGCACGTTTAAAAGATATCACGCGCTCCGACGGCAGGAGATGAAGAAGGAGCTGGAAGTCAAGATCCTGGAGATCGACGAACCGCGTATGCGGCGCGCACTCACCAATCTGGACGGCCGCCTCGTGTTCGACGGTGCGCTACGCACCGCGACATACGATATCGCGGACTCGGACGGGGAACCGTTCTACCTCACGAACAGCGGCGACGGCGCCGGGCTGCTCGTGCTCGCGGACAATCGCCGCGGCGAACTCCTGCACGCGGCAGTCACCGATCACACGGAGACCAGCGAGATCCTCTCGATGATGGGCTTGGAGAACCACGGGCAGATGTGGCGCGTGACCCGCAAGTTCTTCCGGCTCGACAGCAAGGGATACCGATTGCGCCTGCGCCAGCTCGTGGACGAGAAACGCGGCATCGACCTGGGCCAGCTGACGCTCAAGACGGACAAGCGGGCAGACACGATCAAGAGAATGAATGAGTACGAGACCGACCTCACGCCATACCTGACCGCGCGCAAGATGCTCTTGCGTTTCGGTATGCGCGAGTACCGCGCGTACGAGAAGCTGCGCGCCGAGTACCACTTGCGCGGCGGCGTGAAGGTCGTGATCGACACCATCCCCGATGTGCCGACATTCCTCGAGATCGAGGGGCCGGATGACGAGAGCATCGCGGCGACCGTCACGCAGCTCGGCTACGGGATGGACGACACCTGCACGCTCACCGGCCGCGAAGTGCGCGCGCGCTACAACCGGTGAGGTCTGGATGGCACGCGAGATCGAAGCGAAGATCCTGGACATCGACGCCGATGCGGTGATCGCGCGCTTGCGTGCGCTTGGCGCGACGGTGAAGTTCGACGGCGAGCTCGACGCGACATACTACGACCATCACGATCTGGGCGTCGCCAATGTGGTAGGGGCGCGCTTCGCCGTTTT
>CAYNGK010000034.1:4487-15994 GCA_964396935.1 uncultured Methanosarcinales archaeon
GAGGGGGACAAGACCGTCCTCGCGTTCAAGCGCAAGGCGGACAAGAGCTCCGGGATGAAGGACGCGGAGGAGCTCGAGGTGGAGGTGGCGGATGCGCAGACGCTCACTGCCATCCTCGAGGCGTTGGGTTGCGTCAGCTACTACCGCCTGCGCAAGCACCGCATCGAGTTCACGCTCGGTGACGCGCACATCGCTATCGACACGTACAAGGGCGACGTGTCGTTCGTCCCGCCGTTTGCGGAGATCGAGGCCCCATCGAAGGATGAGGTGCTGCGCGTGGCGGCGCTTCTCGGGTTCCCGCCGGAAGCGTGCTTGCCGTGGAGCGGGAAGGATGTCGAGAAGCACTACCGCAAGGAACTCAGTCGTTGAATCGGTTGTTGAGCGCAATCAATACCCGAACAGCGTGTGCTGCTTCGCGCCCTTGATGATGTCGTCGAACGACGCGTCGTAGAACGACAGTATCGCGTCCGCGATAGGGCGCACCTGCTTCTCGACGTAGTGCTCGTAGTCGATCGCCTTCGCCTTGCGCTCCTGCAGCTGCAGTGGATAGGGACCGTCGGCGGTCATCACGTACTCGATGATGTTCGACTCCATCGGGATGCCTGCCTGCTCGAGCAGCCGTGCGGCCTTCACATGTGGCGGCGTGGTCTTCGTGTACCCCTCGAGCTCCTTGCGCGCGGCCTTGCGGTAGACGAGCATCGCGTCCTTCTTGCCCGCCTTGAGATCCTCGACGAACCGCTTGATGTACCCTTCCGGTTCCTTCTTCTCGAACACGAGCTCCAAGAGCTCCCGCTGGAATGATTTCGCGAGATCCGTCCAGTCGCGGCGCACGATCTCCATCCCCGTGACATCGAGCTCCAGCGCGTCGCCCTTGCGGATCATGCCAGCGTAGCGCTTCTTCGCCCCCTCCTCCTTCCCGCGGACCTTGGGCATGAGGAAGTGCACGAACACCTTGTCCGCCTGCAGCTCGAGCGCGCTCTCGCGGTCGTGCTCCTTGCGGATGCGCTCGCGCAAGAGCCCGTTGATGTCGCTCGCGATGCGTGTCGCGATCGCGAGCGCCTCCTTCTCCGACGACGCTTTCGTGTCGATGAACACCGAATCGGTGTCGCCGTACAGGACCGTGTAGCCCATCTTCCCGATCTCATCCATGGTGGCGCGGATCGTCTCGCGCGAGAACGCGGTGATCGCGTTGGCCATGTCGAGCGAGAAGAATCTGCACGCGGGCGAGGCGAGCACGCCAAAGAAGCTGTTCATCAGGATCTTGATCGCGAACGAGGAGGTCGCGTCCTTGCGCCGTTTCGCGTCATCACGCGCGTCCCACAGCACCTTGAGCATCCCCGGCAGGATCCCCTCTTCCGACGTATCGAAGATCGCGCCGTTGGGCGCGGTGACGTGCGGCTTGCGGCTGCGCGCGCCCAGCGCCTGGCCGCGTGCGAACGCGAGCGGGTCGATGTTGAACGTGCGCATCAGGGACGGGTACAGGCTCTTGAAATCGCACACCGCGACGTAATCGTACACGCCCGGCTTCGAATCCATCACGTACGCGCCCTTGATGCCCTCCTCCTTCTCGGCGAACCTGCCCGAGGGCGCGACGAAACCGCGCGCGCGCAGCTCACGCAGGTAGAGCGAGTCGAACGATGCTATGCTCCCGCGCACGCGGTCCAGGGGCATCCCGGTCAACAGCGCGCGGCGCAGCATGATCCCGACGGCGTCGGTCTTCGCCAGGATGTCGAGCACGAGCGCACTGTCCTTGAGGTTGTAGTCCACGAGGTGCTGCGGGTGCTTCTCGTACGCGTCCTGGATCTCCGCGCCCTTGTTACCGGTGCCCGTGATGAGCTTGTCGTCGCCAACAAGCGCTTTCGCCGCCTCGCCGAGCTTGTAGCTCTCGAGCTGGATGAAGTTGAGCTTGAGCATCTGGATGCCGTCGAGCACCTGGCGGCCCGGGACCTCAGCGACGCTCTCCTTGAAGAACGAGGACTCGATGCGCAGCGTGCAGTCCCAATCCATGCGGCCGAAGCGGAACGGCACGCCGTGCTTCGCGAACTTCTCGCGCAGCACCGCGAGGTCGAAATCGATCGTGTTCCACCCCGTCAGGATGTCCGGGTCGATTTCGACGATTGCCGTGCGCAACGCCTCGATGAGCGATTTCTCGTCGGGGAATGTGCGCGCGTGCGTGAGGCGCGTCCCGTCGGGTTTGACGATGAGCACCTCGTTGCGCTCGCGGCCCGGGTCGCGGCACACGAGCGAGACGCTGTAGAGGCGTTTCGCGTCCATGCTCGTCTCGATATCGAACGAGAGCACGCGCAGCGTCGGCGACCAATCGGCGGGAGCAAGGCGGGGCTCGCGGTAGACGCGATCCACCTGCGCACCACGCTCGAACTCGCCTTCGATGCGCAGTGTGCGCAGGATCGACCGGTCCATGAGGAACCGTGACGTGAAACGCACATCCGCCTCGAACGTGGGGATGCGATGGTCCTCAAGCAGCTTGCGCAGCACCGGGATATCCTTGGGGACTTGGGTCTCGACACGTATGACTGGCGCGCCATCCATCGACCGCCACGGCGTCTCGGACAGCGTGAACGCGACCGGCGCCTTGAGATGCTCCGCCTTCTTGCGATCCTCCTCGCGGATGCAGAAGTACGGTTCGCACGCGTTGATCGTGCAGAATGATTCCCCGTTCTCGAGGCGGCCAAAGAGGTACACGTTCGCCTTGCCATCCTCGACCCGGTACGTCTCATCGACAATGAAGCCGCGCATCGACGGGGATACGACGGGCCCATATAAGAAGGTTACCGCGATCGGAACGGTAGCAATAAAAGAGGAATGGGGTTCCCGCAAGCGATGAGGGTGGCGTCATTGGCAGCGACGGCTGCAATGGTCGGTGGCCTTCTCGCGAGCCCGGCAGGAACACCCGCCCCAAGCGTCGCCACGCCATTCCAGCAAGAGGAACGCGTGGCCTCGACAGCCCACGTGCTTGCGCAACCCACCTGCGATACGCTCGATCCACGGACGGGAAACCGCGTGCTCGCCATCGATGGACGGATCTACGAGCGTGAAGCGACAGGCATACGCCGACAGATCCGTTTCCGGCCGAACTGGGACACTCGAGTCGCTGCGTGCGATATCGATACAGCGGGTACGCTCTGGATCGGAGCGGACGACCGAGGTGTCGCCAGGCGTTCCGTTAACGGCGATTGGGAGTTCTATACCGGCGATGAAGGGTTACCATTCGACCAGTTCACCGCAATCACGATTGACGGGGATGCAATCTGGTTCGGAACGACACGAGGAGCCATCAGGTACCAGGATGGCGTATTCGCATATCGGAACGCGCCACGGTGGTTGCCCGGGGACCGTGTGGATGCTATCAGGCCGGTCGCGCAAGGGGTGGAGATCACGACCGACAAGGGAACGGCCATCATACGGCACGTGCCGATGACGCTTGAGCGCAAGGCGGCAGAATTCGAGCGGCAGATAGCTGAACGGCACGACAGAGAGGGATTCGTCAGCCAGGTGTACCTGACGACGCCCGGCGATCGTTCTGCGTGGAGACCGAAATGGACGGACAACGACGGCCTTTGGACAGGCCTGTACGCCGCGGCCGAGAGTTTCCGATATGCCGCGACCGGCGACGAGGATGCGCGAGAGCGCGCACAGCGATCCATCGGCGCACTCCGGTTGCTGCAGGACGTGACAGGTGTTCCGGGGTTCCCGGCTCGTGCGGTGTGGCCGACGACCGAACCGGATCCGAACGGGGAGCAGCACCAATTCAGCATCGCCGGCCAACAGAAGAAGCAACGCGCTGACCCGCTCTGGAAAGTGCTTCCGCATCGATGGATGCGCAGCGCCGACGGGCGATGGTACTGGAAGGGGGATACGAGCGGTGCCGAGATCGACGGCCACATGTTCGCGTACGCCACGTATTACGATCTCGCCGCGAAGGGCGAGGGGGACCGCGACCTCGTCCGCCGATACGTGACGTCGCTGATGGACCATATCATCGCCAATGGGTACGCGTTGGTCGATCATGACGGTACGCTCACGCGATTCGGTTGGTGGGGTCCGAGATATACCAACGCCACGCTCTTCGACATGATCTTCCGATCCGACGGTCTCCAAGATGTCCTGCGCAAGATCGAAGGCCGGCTGACCGGACCCTCCAAATCGTTGACGCTGCTCACGTATCTCAAGACCGCCGCCCATATCACCGGCGACACGGCGTACGAGCAGCAGTACCGAACGCTCATCCGCGAGCACCACTACGACCGCAACGTGCAGGAGCTCAGGAGCGATCTCGCGCCGCGCGCGGATTACGATTCCGTCCAGCAGCAATACCTCCTGTTCGATCTGCTCTTGCGCTACGAGAACGAGCAGGGGTTGCGTTCCACCTATCTCGCGGGGCTGCGGCGCCTGGTCCTGGCGACTGACATGGATCGCAATCCCCTGTTCAACCTCGTTGGCGCATCGTGGCTGCAGGACGATGCGCTGCCCGACAAAGAGCGATGCGTGCGCGACAGCATACAGACACTCGAACGCATTCCCATGGACACGATCGAGTACACGATGCGCAACACCCACCGGAAAGACCTGCGCAGCATCTGGTCTCGCAGCGGTCACGATTGGTGGCGCAACGGGAAGGGGAAGCGGTATGCCGATGGCACCGTCGGTGCGCTTCCTATCGATGAGGTGGTCGTGCTGCGTTGGCCGCAGAACCCCTACGAAGTCGATCGGGGACGCGATGGGTTGGTGGAAGAGGCCCCGACACACTACCTGTTGCCGTACTACCTGGGGAAGCAACGAAAGCTCTTCGACGAGCAGATGCCGTTCGACGACTCCGCATCGCTTAAATAGTCCCTGTGGCTCTCAGCGAGCACTATGACACGTATCGCGGTCGTCGAGCGGGATAAGTGCAACCAGGAGCGTTGCGGCGGGCTCTTGTGCGCGAAAGTCTGCCCGGTGAACAAGGCAGGGTCCGATTGCGTCTATGAGGGGGACGACGCGAAAGCGCGCATCGATGAGGCGCTGTGCATCGGCTGCAACATCTGCGTGAAGAAGTGCCCGACCGACGCGATCTCGATCATCAACCTCCCGGAAGCTCTTGACGACGAACCCGTCCACCGCTACGGCGAGAACATGTTCGCGCTCTACAACCTCCCCATCCCCTCATTCGGGAAGGTGGTCGGCATCCTGGGCCGCAACGGCATCGGGAAGTCGACGGCCGTGAAGATCCTGGCCGGACAGCTCAAGCCGAACTTCGGCAAGCCGGGGACAGAAGCGGGCGTCGATGACCTCATCAAGCGATTCAAGGGATCAGAAGCGCAAGGGTATTTCGAGAAACTCAAGGCCGGCCTCATCAAGATCGCGTACAAGCCGCAGATGGTGGACCAGATCCCCCAGCAGTTCCGCGGGACGATCCGCGATCTCCTGTCGCGCGCGAACCAGCGCGATGCCGCATGGCTCGCGATCGTCACGGAGGCGCTGGAGCTCACCCATCTCCTGGACCGCGATATCGGTGTCGTGTCCGGTGGCGAACTCCAACGCGCGGCGATCGCGGCGACCGTCCTGAAGGACGCGAACGTGTACTTCTTCGACGAGCCGACATCGTACCTGGACATCAAGCAGCGCATGAAGGTCGCGCGGTTCCTCAAAGGCCTCGCGACCCCCGAGACCGCGGTGGTGGTGATCGAGCACGACCTGATCATCCTCGACTACCTCACGGATCTCGTGCACATCACGTACGGCGCGGAGAACGTGTACGGCATCGTCTCGCAGCCGAAATCGTCGAAAGCGGGCATCAACACGTACCTGGACGGGTACCTGCGCGACGAGAACGTGCGCTTTCGCGATCACAAGATCGTGTTCAACGCGAAACCGCCGTGGGAGCTCGGGCGCGATCTCCTGCTCACCACGTGGGAACCCATCGACGTCACACACGGGACGTTCCATCTCACGGCCGGGTCGGGCGATCTCTACCGACACGATATCGTCGGGATCCTTGGGGAGAACGGTATCGGCAAGACCACGTTCCTGAACGAGATCGCGACGCGGAACGCGGACGGCCGTCTGCGCATCGCGATCAAGCCGCAGTACCTCACGGCCGTCGACAAACCCGTCGCAGAGGTCCTGGCGGCCGCGCTGCAGTACGACATGCAGCTGATGGTGCCGCTCGACTTGCACGCGCTGCTGGAACGCAACCTGTCAGAGCTGTCCGGCGGGCAATTGCAGCGCGTGATGATCGCCGCGACCTTGTCGGAAGAAGCGGATTTGTACCTGTTCGACGAGCCTTCGGCGTACCTGGATGTCGAGCAGCGCTTGGTGATGAGCAAGGTCATGCGCGAGATGATGGAGCTGCGCGGCAAGGCGGCGCTCGTGATCGACCACGACCTGCTCTTTTTGGATTACCTCTCCCAGAAACTCGTCGTGTTCGACGGCGAGCCAGGGCGTTCAGGCGCCGCGCACGGACCGCTCACGATGGAGGCCGGGATGAACCTGTTCCTGTCGGACCTAGGGATCACGTTCCGCCGCGATGACGAGAACGGCCGACCGCGCGCGAACAAATTGAGCTCGCAGATGGACCGCGAGCAGAAGTCGAGCGGGAAACTGTACTACACGGGATAACTTCTTAAACGTCATCGCGCCCCTCACCGGCATGGCGCTCGAAGAACTGCTCAACCACGCACCGACGATCGCGGTGCACGCATCCGCAGGCATACTCGCCGGCATCGGAGCGTACAAGTTCTCGAAGATGGATGGTCCATCGCCCAGCATCGGCAAGACCGCTCTCGCGGCGGTGGCGGGTGCCGCGCTCGGACCGCACGCGTTCGCTGCCGCGCTTGTGGGTGGCGCGACCGGTATTGTCGGCGCAGTGATCGGCGACAAGATCATCAATGATGGCTCGGGCAACGAGACAAGCTTCATCGGGAAGTATGTCGGCTTCACCTGGGGGGCGTCGCTTGGCGCTCTCGGGTATCTCGGTTGGGTGGCATCCCAGTACTTCTGAGATATGGCCCGCGAGATCGAGATCCTCTGGGAGGTCGCGGAGCCGCTCGAAAGCGCGCTCGCGAAGCTATCGCACCTCCACGCGCACGGCGTCAAGGAGACGATCGACACGTACTACACGCACGAGAAGCTCACTCGGCTCCAGCCGGACAAGAATGGCCGCGTGGTCGAGTGGTTCCGCATCCGGGAGAATGAGGAGCGCACGTTCCTGACGCACAAGAAAGACCGGTTCAACGCTGGCGGGGTGTGGACGCACTCGGACGAGGAAGAGACACGTGTTGACGACGCGCAGCGGATGCGCGAGATCATCGTCGCGCTCGGCTTCACCGAGCTCGTGCGCATCGATAACCGCAAGCACACGTTCACGACCGACACGTACGAGGTGGTGCTTGAGGACGTCGAGGACTTAGGCCTGTTTCTCGAAGTGGAGGTGAAGCGACCTGGCGAGGATGTCGAGGAGGAGCGAGAACGCATCCGCGCATTCATCGCCAAGCTCGGCATCCTGGGCCGCGAGGAGCGCGACGCAGGCAAGCCGGAGTTGCTGTTGCGTAAGCGGCGGGCGTGACGAACACCACAGAAGGGATGTTTTCCGCTTCCTTTTTAAAGCGCCGACGTGGGAAGACTCCCCTGTGAGCACCACCAAGGAAACGGACGCCATCACTCTCTCGCACCTCACCAAGACGTTCCGCACGAAGATCAAGGAACCGGGGATCAAGGGGAGCATCAAGAGCGTCTTCTCGCCGAAATACCGCGAGACGCACGCGGTCAAGGATCTCTCGCTCACGATTCCCCGAGGGCAGCTCGTCGGGTTCATCGGACCCAACGGCGCAGGGAAGTCCACCACGCTCAAGATGCTCACCGGCATCCTCTACCCGACATCGGGCGAAGCGAACGTCGCCGGATTCCTCCCGTGGAAGGACCGCAAGAAACTCGCGTACCAACTGGGCACGGTGTTTGGCCAACGCAGCCAGTTATGGCTCCACCTGCCGGCACAGGACTCGTTCGACCTGCTTGCGGCCATCTACGGCCTGAACAAGACCGCCTACCACGAGCGCCTCGCGCGGCTCGCGAAGGAATTCGAGATCGGGGATCTCCTCGATTCTCCAGTACGCAAGCTCTCATTAGGCCAGCGTATGCGCTGCGAGCTCGTCGCCGCGCTCCTGCACCGCCCAGAGATCCTGTACTTGGACGAGCCGACCATCGGCCTGGACATCCTCGCGAAGAAGGCGTTGCGCCAGCACATCTCGCGCATCAGCAAGGAGGAAGGCGTCACGGTGATCTTCACGAGCCACGATATGGATGATATCGAGGCGGTGTGTGAACGCGTGGTCGTGATCAACCACGGCCAGATCGTCCACGACTCCTCGTTCGAGGAGATGCGCAAGCGCTACCTGCGCAAGAAACGCATCACGGTGCTCCTGCGCAAGCCAGCAGAGGCGCCGAAACTCAAGGGTGTCACCGTGATGAGCTCGACCCCGGACGAGGTCAAGCTCGAAGTGGATACGGATATCGCGGATATGCGTAAGGTGCTCGCGCACATCAGCGAGCACTACGCGGTCGAGGATATCGACATCAACGATCCGCCCATCGAGGAGATCATCGAGGAGATCTACGGGAGGAAGGCATGAGCATCAACGCGTATACCGCGCACGCGCGCGCGCAGTTCCGCGAGGACCTGCGCACCATCAGCGACGCGGTCTTCGGGACGATCGGTGCGGGCGTCTTCATCACGCTTGGCCTGCTCCTGTACGCCGCGAGCGGGAAGGAACTGTTCTTCGGGACGTTCACCTGGCCGATGATGGCGTGGTACCTGATCCTCACGCAAGTCATCATCCGCGTGCACCCCGACATCATCCCCGAAGTGGGAGCGGCAGTGACCAACGGCGACGTCGTGACCCAGTTGACACGGCCGTACGCGTACCCGATCGCGCTTCTTTGCAAGCAGTTCGCCGGATCGCTTGTCGCGTTCCTCACGTGCGTTGCGCTCATCGTCCCTGTCGGATTGCTGATCTTCGGGGCGACGGTATTCTCCCCGGCGAGCGTCTTCGTCGGGATCGTCGCCATCGCCGGGGCGGTCATCGCGAACGCGATGATCGAGAGCAGCATCGGGCTCATCGCGTTCTGGACGGAGAACTCCCGACCGTACGCGTGGGTATACGGGAAGATCATCTTCCTCTTTGGAGGCCTGCTCTTCCCGCTCGAGATCCTCCCATCAGGGATACAGGCGGTAGCGAAGATCCTGCCGCCGGCGTTCTTCGTCTATTATCCGGCACGGTTGTTCGTCGACTTCTCCTGGGGACTCGCCGCGCACGTTCTGTTGTGGCAGGCCGTATACGCCACGCTCTTCGGTCTCGTCTTCTGGATGCTGTACTCGATCGGGAAACGCAAGGTGGAGATCAATGGCGGGTGAGATCCGTAAGCACTGGAGGCTGATGCGAGCGTACGCATCGCTGCACCTCAAGACCGCGATGGAATACCGCTGGAACTTCATCATCCAAAGCGGCATGATGCTCCTCAATGACGCGCTCTACGTCATCATCTTTGTCCTGCTGTTCGGGAGCTTCGGCGATATCAACGGGTACACGAGCCAGGACGCGCTCATCATCTACGGCATCAGCGCATTCTCCTACGGCCTCCTCGCGGTGTTCTTCGGGCAGAACCGCCACCTGTACACGATCATCGCCGATGGACGTATGGACACCTTCCTCACGCAACCGGCAAATCCGCTGCTGCACGCGTACGCGAGCAGCTCACGTTTCGACGGGTGGGGCGATATCGCATTTGGCATCATCGTGTTGGCGGTCCTCAGGCCCACAGGTCTGCCTATTGGCATCATCGTCGGCCTGCTTGGGGCACTCGTGCTCTTGGCGTTCGACATCCTCATCGACAGCATCGCGTTCTGGATGGAACGGCCCAAGCACACGACACGGAGCATCGGCAATGCCTTGCTGGGTTTCAGCAGTTGGCCCGTCGAGTCGTTCGGCGGCATCACCAAGATGCTCATCTACATCATCCCGGTCGCGTTCATCGCGTCCGTGCCGCACAAGATCGTCGTGTCGTTCTCCTGGGGCTGGCTCCTGGCGCTCACGCTCACGGCGATCGTGATGCTGTGTATCGCCGTCGCGGTATTCCGCAGCGGCCTGAAACGCTACGAGAGCGGGAACGCGATGGTGATGCGCGGATGATCCCCCTCCCACGCTCCCGGCTCGTCCCGCGACCACTCGTCATCCTCTTCGCGCTCGCGATCATCTGGTCCGTCCTGTACGGTTCGCTCTTGTGGACCGTCACCGCGACCCAACTCGAGCGTTCGGATGAGCAGCACGCGCAGCACGCGATGATCATCGCGTACCTCACCGGGCCGGTCGGCGCAGAGAACCCGCTCGTGTTCCTCACCGCAAGCGAGCGAGATCATATGTCAGACGTGAAGCGCCTGTTCGATGTCGCGTACCTCATCCATCTGCTCTTGATCGGCGCGGCCGTCGGCACCGCGGCGGTGCTCGCGTACCAGAAGCTCTGGCGTAGCATCGACGATCTGCTCGCGCGCAGCATGTGGTGGGCAGGCTGGAGCCTGGTCGGGATCATGGGTATCGCCGCGCTTGCGGCCGCGCTCGACTTCACGAAGTTCTGGACGTTGTTCCACGTCTTCCTCTTCCCGCAAGGGAATTGGCTGTTCCCCGTCAACAGCACGCTCATCACCCTGTACCCGAGCGCGTACTTCGAACGCGTCACGTTCGGCATCGCTATCCGAACAGGGGTCGTCGCAGCGCTGCTCATCCTCTTGGGCGCGTTCTTGAGTCGCGCGCGCGTCGCGCAAGAAGCGTTCAGCGAACGCGCAATCGCTCGGGATGCTCCTGGTACCAACGGATCGTCTCGCGCAGACCAGCATCCAGGGTCCGTTGCGGCGCCCAGCCGAGCTCGCGGTGGACTCGCGACCAATCGACCGCGTAGCGGCGGTCGTGGCCGGGGCGGTCAGGGACGCGCGTGAGCAGCATATCGGCATCTGCCCCGACGATCTCGCACACCATACGCGCGATCGCGATGTTGGGCACGTCCTGCGTCAGGCCGCCGACCAGATAGGTCTCGCCAGTTTGGCCGCGTTCGAGCACGGCCGTGATCGCGCGGCAGTGATCGTCGACGTGCAGCCAATCGCGCACGTACAGGCCATCGCCGTAGATGGGGATGGGTGCGCGCGCGAGGGCGTTGCGGATGATGGTCGGGAGGAACTTCTCTCCGTGCTGTCGTGGACCGTAGTTGTTCGAGCAATTCGTGATCGTGACCGGTAATCCGTGCGTCTCGTGGTACGCGCGCACGAGGTGATCGCTCGCCGCTTTCGACGCGCTGTAGGGGTTGCGTGGCGCGTACGGCGTCATCTCGGTGAATCGTTCTGACGAGTCCAGGGACAACGCACCGAACACCTCATCGGTGCTGATGTGGTGGAACCTGGTCCCTGTGCGCAGCGCTTCCTCAAGCAAGGTGTGCGTCCCGAGCACGTTCGTCTCAAGGAATAC
>CAYNGK010000035.1:0-6498 GCA_964396935.1 uncultured Methanosarcinales archaeon
TCAATTGCGCAGCGTTGCTGTGGATGTGGAAGTGCACCTGCCGAGCCATGGCGTCGGGATGCGCAACCCCCATTTATGAATTTTCGGGATGGGAACTCGCACGAGTGACGATCAGACGCCCCCACGGGGAATTGAACCCCGATCACAGGGTTCGGAACCCCGTAGTCTATCCGTTAGCCTATGGGAGCAAGTGCGGTTGAGGGAACGCCGACCGCTTATAAATCTCACGTTCGGACCACAGGATTGTTCTGGCGAGGCGCGTTATGTTCGCACGTTTCAGCGCGTGCGCAGCAGGAGAGCAGATTTGCGATTTTCCGAGACCTCCGGTACCTCGGAAATCTGGTTGTACTCCAAGGCACCGCTGCCAAAACGTGCGGGTATTGTAGAGATCCACCGTTACTCGCCCATCTCCTTGAGGAGGGTGATGCGGTAGTTGCGGCCGATCTTCTCGCGCGCGATGATGCCCTTGTGGTCAAGGTTCGAGACGATCGCGGAGATCTTCGATTTCGACCAGTTCAGGCGTTTCCCAAGCTCTTTTTGCATCATCGTCCGATGCTCCTCAAGCACAGTCAGCACCGTGCGCTCGTCAGGAGAGAGGAGCGATGCGGGCACGTAGGGCAAGGTCATCTCGATGCTCTTCGTACGGTAGCGCTGCAGCGCCATCCCCAATCCGACGCCTAAGAGGAGAGCGAGAAGCGCAAGGGTCCAGAACGGCCACTCGGCGAGTTCCGAAAGGATCTCCGACCTGAGATCTTCGACCGCCTCGTGGTTCGAGAACCGCACGAAGTACCTGATGGGGAGTGTCGGCGACGTGACATCCCATTCGATGATGATATTCTTCCCGTCGCTCTTGATCGCGCTCTCCTGCGGCACGATGGCGGGGTCCGCTTGCGCGTCGCGGCTATCGATGAAGGTGCCTGGCGGCAGGATGACCTGATAGCGCAAGCGCTCAGGATCCTGCGGCAGGTTGAGCGTTCGCGTGTAGATGAGCGTATCGACACCCTCAGCGGCGACCGCGCCATCCAGGACGTACGCGATCCGCACGCGGCACATCTGGCACGAGAGCGCGATGTCGAGCGTGCCGTTGGCGATACTGGCCGCGTTCCCGTTGAGCGTCACCTCCCTGGCGCCGGGCGGCAGGCCAAACGAGAGGGAGGAGCGGGTGTTCTCCACGATATCGAGCGTGATGCTCTCACGCACCGATGTGCCCTCAAGACGATCCTCGATGAGCACGCTCTGGACCGTGGCGTGCACGACGGGGGATGCGAGCACGAGCAGCAGGGACAGGAGCAGAAACGTTCCGCACCATCCCCGGCCGGAGGGGCAGGAAGAGACCTGGGTCCGGGAATGGTTCTGAACCGTCATCTGCCCGTATACGCCGCCCAGGGGTTATAAGGATGTCGCCCACCGGTGATACTCCTGACGCTCTGCGCAGATGTTTGATATACCCCCACAACCGCCACGCTGGCATCGCCGGCATCGGCGGAGGCGTGAGGAATGAAGAAGCACAGATGGTTTGCATTGGGCGTGACGTTCCTGCTGCTCACTGCGTTCTTCGCGATCGCGGTGCACGCGGACGACGACGATGACGAGCGGGACCACGAGGAACGAGAAGATGATGATGAGCGGTGGGATTTCAGCGATGATTTCGAAGAGGAACAGGAGGCGATCCCTCCCGCGGCCATCGTCGATGCCGCCCCGAAACCTCCAGTCGTCACGCCGACGATCACGCCAGTGCCGAAGATCGACCTGAGCGGCTATGAGGATGATGACCGGGATGGCATCCCGAACAACGCAGACCTCCACCCCGGCAGGGACGACCTCCTCGCGAAGGACACGGACGGCGACGGCATCAGCGATCGGGAGGACCTCTTCCCGGGACGCGACGATCGCGCCTACCAGGACCTGGACCGCGATGGCGTGATGGATGACCGCGATAGCGACCCGTCACGGCCGTCGGATCAGGATCATGACGGTATCGATGACAGCGCCGATGAGCAGGATGACCGGCCGTTCATGGCAAAGCTCCTCACATGGTTGGGATTGCTCTAACAGAGGTGACAGGACGAATGGGAAAGATACGGATCGTCTACGACAGCCACCAGTGCATCGGTGCTGGGACGTGCGAGAGCCTCGGCAAGGGATTATGGAAGGTGGGTGCTGACGGCAAGGCGACGCTGCATGGCGCGACCAAGCACGGCACGACCTACACGCTCGAGCGCGACGAGAGCGAGCACGAGCAGCACAAGAAGGTCGCGGCAAGCTGCCCCGCCGGCTGCATCAAGGTCACGAGGATCTGAGAGGCATGGCGACCGACACGACCTGGCGCATCCCGCTTGTGGGCGGCACGGTGGAGATCGTGCTCTACGATCTGGAAGCGCCGATCGCACAGGCGATCCACGACGATGTGGTGCGTGAGGCGCAGCGGCTGCAGCGCATCTTCAACCTCTACGACAGCGCAAGCGAGCTCAACGCCCTCAATGCCCGACGCGCGCTACGGGCATCACCGGAGCTCGCGCGCGTCCTCACGCTCGCGCTCACGTACTGCGAGAAGACCGGCGGGGCGTACGACATCACGCGGGGCAAGCAGTTCCTCGAGCGCAAGAGCGGCAAGCGCGAGGTGACGCCCGTCGGGTGCACGTACCGGGACGTCCGGATCGACTCGCAAGGGACCGGCGCGCTCGTGACGCTCACGCATCCCGACTGCCTCCTTGACCTGGGCAGCATCGCGAAAGGGTACATCGCGGACGCGCTCCTGGAGTACCTCGGCGATCTCGGGGTGGAGAGCGCGTTCATCGACGCGCGCGGGGATATGGCGATCCGCGGCACGCACCTCGAGGTCATCAACATCCAGCATCCCCTGCACGAGAGGACCGTGCGCCCGTTCGCGCTCGAGAACGCGGCCGTGGCGACGAGCGGCGGGTACCGGCAGTACGCCGGCACGCCCTCGACCAGCCATCTGCTTGGCCAGACCGCCGCACGTAGCGTGACCGTGCTCGCGCCCACGCTCGTGGAAGCCGACGTGCTCGCGACCGCGATCTACCTCGTTGGCGCCGGACGCGCAACCGAGATCCTTCCCGCGCACGCGAGCGCGTTCATCATCACCGAAGATGCGGAGATAGCGCTCAACGGCTTCCCGCCATCGCTCATAGAGGCACCCCATGTCTAGGACCCTCGTCCTGACCGGCGGAGCGCTCGCCACCGTGGTGTTCATCGTGCTCAGCAGCGCGATCAGCCGTACCTATGCTATCTGGCTCCAGACGCGCCTCCTGGGGCTCGTCGCGTTCTTCGCGCTGTTCCTCGCCGTTCTCCTGGGCGAGCTGCGGCTTCTGGCCAAGGACAAGTCGAAGGTCACCCTTTTCCGGTACCACAAGCCGCTCGCGATCTTCGCCACGTACATCGTGCTCCTGCACTTCATCTCAGCGGTCGCCGACAAGTACCAGTGGGGGAAGGGGCTGCGGTTCACGCAGTACCTCGGGTTCACGTTCACGGACCAGTGGATGGTCCTCTTGAGCCTCGGGACCCTCGCGTTCTACCTCATGCTGCTGATCGGCGCGACATCCGCGACACGCAGCATCCAACTCCTGGGATTTCGGCGCTGGAAGCTCATCCACTACCTGAGCTACCTCACGTTCCTGATCGCGTTCGTGCACGCGGTGAATCTCGGCACGGACATCAAGCACGGTCCCGTCGGTATGGTCCTCAAGCCGGTCGTGATCGGCGCGTTCGTGCTCGTCACGGGCCTGCTCCTGACGCGCGTGCTCAACGGGTTCCCGATCTTCGACGACCAGATGGAAGTGAACCTCACGGCCGCACTGCTGCTCCTGCTGCTTGTGCTTGCCGGGTTCCTCGCGGTCCAGACGGTCACGCAGGAGCAGGTGCTCGCGGAGAGCTCGGCACGCATAGCAGTCGAGCACGCGCGCGTGGCAGCGCAGGAGGAGCGCATCACGGAGCTCGCAAACGGCATCCGGGAGCAGGAGACGCAATTGGAGGCGATCAGCGATGGGTAAGGCAATGAAAGCGATAATCATGCTCGGCATCATGGCAGTGGTCGCGGGGTTCATCCTCGGCATCGTCGAGACCCAACGCAGCTTCGACCAGCGCTCGAGCGCGCTTGATGAGCGGTTTACCGCATACGAGCTGCGCCGCGACCAGCTCACGCAACAGCAGCTTTCGCTTGAGGCGGCGCAGCAGGATCTCGCGCTGCGCATCGACCGAGCGATAGAGCAGCAGCGCCAGCTCGCTGCGCAACGCAGCGCGCAGGAGCAGAACGCGGCCGCCGAGCGGGCGGCGCGCATCGAGCAGCAGCGAGTAGAGCAGTTGCGCCTGCAGCAGCTGGAGCAGCAGCGCCAGCAGGAGCTGCTCGCGAAGCAGCAGGCGCAACGCACGACACGCGCGTCATGAGCCTGCTGCTCGCCGGCGGTTTCTGCGCTGGTACGCGGTCATTATAACGGAGCACGCACCAGCGACGGCTGATGCCACGCACCCGCGATCACTTCAGTGCGATCTCGCACCTGTTGGGGGCGGCACTCTCCATCGCCGGACTCGTCGTGCTCGTGGTGTTCGCCGCACGGCAATCCCTGCCCTGGCACGTGGTGGGCTTTTGCATCTTCGGCGCGAGCCTCATCCTCCTGTACACCGCGAGCGCGACGTACCATATCCTGCATCGTGACTCGCGCGCACGGCGCGTCATGCGTCGCGTGGATCACAGCCTCATCTACGTGCTCATCGCCGGCACGTATACCCCCATCTGCCTGACCGCGTTGCGCGGCCCGTGGGGATGGACCCTGTTCGGGCTCACGTGGGGGTTCGCGATCGCCGGCATCCTCATGAAGGCGTTCTGGCCCGTGCGCGGGTGGGTGTCGACCTTGTTCTACATCGCGATCGGCTGGCTTGCGGTGATCGCGTTCGTGCCGCTCACGCGGACGGTCTCGCGCACCGGCCTGTTCTGGCTGGCGCTTGGCGGCGTGTGCTACACCGTCGGCGCCGGTTTCTACGGCCTGGACGCGAAGTACCCGTCGGACCGCTGGTTCAACCTGCATGACCTGTTCCACCTGCTCGTCTTGGCGGGGAGCGCATCGCACTTCATGCTGATGCTGGAACTGGTGTGAACGGGATTCCAAAAACGCATATGCATCGAAGGCAGGTTTATTAATCGCCGGTGATTGGACATCGCCTGTGGCCTTCCGACAAGCGATCATGATCCTCCTCAAGGACGGCACGGGCCGTGTGCTCGTCGCGCACAAGACAGGCGCCCCGCCTGGCGATTGGTATTTCCCAAGCGGCGGCATCGAGAAAGGGGAGTCTTGCGAAGAGACGTTCTGGCGCGAGTTGGATGAAGAGCTCGGACTGGGACCGTCGGCGGTCGGAGCGCCGGAAAGGGCACCGTTCAAGCACCAGTACCGGTGGGGCACCACGTTGCTTGAGAAGACCGGTTACGAAGGGCAAGAGCAGACCATCCTCATCGCCACCGTCGGCAAGGATGCGCAGTTCGATCTGGCGAGGACCGGCGAGCTCGACGAGACCCGATGGGTGCCTGTTGATGAGCTCGACACGATCGTGCCGCATAAGGACCTACTGGTGACCGTGCGCCGCGTGATCGAAGCAGGCCTGCTGTAGGTCATGGAGGGCACCCGCCACGACCCGACGGAAATCATAGCGCGCGATCACTGCCGCGCGGCCTTGCGCATTTGGTGTCGGGAGAGCGAGCGATTCCCGGATAAGTCGCGGGTACTCGTCGATATCGTCGGAGATCCGCAGCACCGGGTGCAGCGGCTCGAGACCGGCGGCGCCGATCGACGTCGAGATCACCTGCAAGCCATGCGCGAGGTAATCGACGATCTTCACACGGGATCCGGAACCGACATCCAATGGTGTGAGGCCGACTTTCGCCCGGCACAAGACCGGTGAGAGATCATCGATCGGGCCGGACAGCCGGACGTTCTCTGGCAATCCATCAGTGTAGTGTGGCGGGTGCGCTCCGACGATCGTGAACCGGACATCCGGCATGCGTCGAGCGATATCAAGCACCTTCGCGTACGCGCGTTGGTTCGGACCGAAGAACAGGTGGCCGAGGAATACGACCTCATCACGCCTCTCGATGTGCGGCAACGCCGGTATGCGGCATCCGTTGAGCGTCACGCGCAGCTTGCGCTCAGGGATACCCTGCGCGGCGTACGATTCCCGATCGCGCTCGCAGCAGCACAAGACGAGATCCGCGATCTCGCAAGCGGCGAGATCGATGAACTCCTGCGTCAAGAGCTCCTGTTCCGGCGCGCCCAGCTGCAGGAGCCGTTGCGAGAGGATGTCGTGGGAGTCGTACACGACATAGAACTCACGCCATTCCTCTTTCTTCTCGAGGATCAGCTCCGGGATGTTGGTGATGACCACGTCAGGAGCGATCTCCCCGAGCACAGCAGTGATCCGCCGGTCCCCGTACACCGCGTCGGGGGGCAGGAGCCACACGTCCTTGAGCCCTGACGCGAGCAAGTCCTCTCG
>CAYNGK010000035.1:6508-15809 GCA_964396935.1 uncultured Methanosarcinales archaeon
GTCGGGACCAACCACGATCGATGAGGAGGAAGGACACCTCAGCGCCCTGACGTTGGTACTCGAGGGCGAAATTGCTGATCTTGTAGGATGCGCCGTCCCTGACCGGCACGAAGGGTCCGTCCTTGATGATCGCGATCCTCATAGGATGTGCAGCATCCGGTCCTTTGCGTCGTACCTGACGGTCTTGCCACGCAGGCGTAGCTCGTGCGTGAAGAGATCTTTTGCTGGCATCGGCGGGAGCGGATGCGACACGGCCGCGCCAGCGATGAGACGCACGATGTCTTTGCGATCCTCGCCGGGATATTCCCCGTTGCGCTTGATCTCCGTCAACCATCGGGGCTCGACGAGCGGCACGCGCATCATCGCAGCACCATGTGATCGCCGATGACGAGCGCATCGAGATGTCGTTGCTCGAAGAGCAGCGCGGCGTCGCGAGCATCGTTGATGAGCGGTTGGGCAGGGCCGTTGAGTGAGGTGTTGATGATCGCGGGGTTTCCGGTGATCCGGTGGAACTCCACAAGGAGCTTGCGCAACCACGGGTTCTCGCGTCCCACCGTCTGTACGCGCGCGGTCCCGTCCGTGTGAGCGACAGCGACGAGACGGCGCCGGTCGATCGCCGGCAACGCGACGTTCATAAACGGCGCTTCGAGATCCCGGCCGAACAGCTCACGTGTGCGTTCCTGAAGGACCGCACATCCGAAAGGACGCCAGCGTTCCCTCCCTTTGAGCGCGTTGAGCTGCGCGTGCATACGTTTGCGTGCCGGATCGGCAAGGATGCTCCGGTTCCCCAACGCGCGCGGGCCGAATTCGAGTCGGCCACGGCACACCCCGACGATCTTTCCTGCCGCAAGCAGCTCTGCCACGGGGCGAGGATCGCCCGAGAGCCGTCGGATCTCATACTTCCCCCGTAATGACCGCAGCGCCTCGCGCACGCCGCTTGGCGGAGGACCGAGAAACGCGTGCAGGAGACGGCGCGTGTGCGGTTTCCCGTCCTGGGATGCTGCTTGGAGCGCGGCTCCTATGCTCGTTCCCGCGTCGTTGGTGAAGTTCGGCACGTAGAGCCGGTCCACCAGCGGGAGGAGGCGCCCATTGAGGATGCAGTTGAGGCCTATGCCCCCGGCGATGCAGACGTCACGGATGCCGGTGCGCTTCACGTAGTGGGCGATGCACGAGAACAGCGCATCCTCGATGTTGCGCTGGAACGTCGCGGCGACGTTCGCTCGCTTGCGAAAACCACGCAATTCTCCCCTATCTCGCGCATAGCGCCGAATCCGCCGGTAGTCGATCACGAAGCGTTCGCGCGACGTGTCGAAACGAATGAATCGCTCGCGTCCTGGACGGCCATAACCTGCGAGCCCCATAAGCTTTCCTTCGCCAAAATCGCCGAACCCGGTGAGTTTCGTGGCGAACGTGTACACGTTCCCGAGCGAACCGGCGATCCCGAAAGCCGCGATGCGTTCGATACGCTCACCGTGACCGACAAAGACACTGAGCCACTCTCGCTCACCGGCCCCATCCATCACGATGATCAACGCATCGTCGAATCCGGAGCAGCGATACGTCGAGGACGCGTGCGCGAGGTGGTGCGCAACGCAGCGGATCGGCGCCCCAAAACGCCGCAATGCGGCCTTTCGCGCATAGTACCGCCGTATCGTGCGTGAGAGGAGCCTGAGGTATGAATAGCGGTCGTCGGGATCCATCCGCTTGTAGTTGCGGCATTGGGCGAATGCGTTGTACAACGCGCAGCGGAGATTGAGGTCCCAGCCGAGCACGAGAACACAGTTACCTGGTTTCTCGCCTAAGAGGGAGAGCGATCGCGTCGGGAGGCCGCCCGCCGGGTCCATAAATCCAGAGGCGTGCCTCTTTCCGGATAGCCGTTCCTCCTCGATACACCACACTCGTCCGCCATCTACCAGCGCGACAGCCGTGTCGTGACTGTATTCATTCACGCCGAGGTAACGCATGGATCCACCCGTGCAGGCGTCCGATCTCCTCGTCCGTGAGCGTCTCTCCGGTGTTCATAACGCGCGTATGATGCGCGTATTTTGGTGCCTCGGTTCTTATGAACGCATCGAACTGGGCCATCATCACCGGATCTCCCCA
This sequence comes from uncultured Methanosarcinales archaeon, assembly GCA_964396935.1. Lineage (GTDB taxonomy): Archaea > Nanobdellota > Nanobdellia > Woesearchaeales > UBA525 > UBA525. The sequence continues at coordinate 8,612 of CAYNGK010000035.1, forward strand.
CAAGGGATGAGTGTTCCCGTCACGCTTGTTGCGTCGTTGCAACACCGTCTCTGTGGGGGCGAGGCAGAGCACGAGACCATCAAGCCGGCGATCCCCGACAACATCCAGGAGTTCTTGGTGACGCTCCGGTGTGATGATGCCTAAACGCATCTTGGCGTACGTCACACCCAGCGTGGCGATGAACGATCGGTCGAACAGGTACAGGTCGCCTGTCGTCGCGTACGTGTCGAAGGTGCGCAGGGTCTCTTCAAGATACCACCGATCGGGATCGCAACCAGCGGGCGGTTCGTCACGGCACTCATAGACCGAACGGACAGGAGAGATCCGGTTCACCAACCCGATCAGCGTGCTCTTGCCCGATCCGCCCATGCCCTCGAATCCGACAATCACCATACGCGTACCTCCGTGGCGCGCACCTGCGCGCAACGCAACCTGTCTACGATGCAACCGCGGATCATCTCTTTTTATGGGTTCTGTCCGATTTCTGCGCCTGAAAGCCCGAGGTGCTCGGAAACAATCGTTTCTCCCTCGATGACGATCAAGGAGAGCGAGGCGTTACCGAGCTCCAGCTCTTTCGGGTAGCGCGTCTCGCCACGCAGTGCCTGGATGAGCGCCTTACCGCTTCCGTTGTGGCCGACAATCAGTATGTCGCCCCCCGAGTGCGATGTTGTGATCCTCTGCAGGAACTGGGTCGCGCGCAGCAGGAGCTTGTCGAAGGTCTCCAGTCCGGCCGGCGGAGCATCCCAATCCACGACCGGGTCGCTGGCGCGTTCGAGAGCTCCGAGATCTGACTCTCGCAGGAGCGCATCGGTGCGCAAGGGGATCTCTCGGCCCTCAAGAAGCACCTGTGCCGTCCGCATCGCCCTGCCCGCGTCGCTTGAGTACGCGGCCGTGAAACGCACGTGCGACAACAGATCGCGCAACTCGCGCGCTTGCGCCTCACCGCGTGGTGTGAGCGGGCTGTCCGAAGATCCTTCCCACAAGCCGAGGGCGTTGCCTTCGGTCTGCGCGTGTCGGACGATGAACAGACGCAACATCCGCCCCACGGGGTATGGTGTGGAGTTTATCTGGATTTGCCCGTGTATCGAATTCGCGGTGACGTGCGATGCAGCGCCCGTGCGAGGGTGCAGGTGAGAAGAGACGAGTCCCGCAGTGGATGTTGCCACATGCGGCAGATACCTCTGTCGAGGGCGAATCGTTGATGAGAGAGAGGGAGAAAACGAAGGAAAAAAAAGCGCCCCCACGAGGACGCCTTGAGTTAAAGTGTTCGCTTCTTGGCACAACCTCCTTCTTGTGTTGTGCCTTACATCCCGACTTGCGCGCAGGTGTGCGCGTTTTGTCGTCGAGGTGCTTGACTGACTCTTTGTGGTGTGGTGTGCTTCTTATATGTTGTGGTTTCGCATAGAGCGGACGTACAATTATTTGAGTGTTTAAGCGAGGTAAAAAAATGAAAAGAAGGAGTGATCTGCTCAGTTCAGGGCTCCCTCGACGGCTGCCTGGAAGCTGCTGAACGGCTGTGCGCCAACAATCTGCTGTCCATTCACGTAGAATGAGGGGGTGCCGCTCACTCCTGCAGATTGTCCTTCACTGAAGTCCTTTTGCACCAGATTCGCAGTCTCACCGCTGTCCAAGCAGCTGTTGAACTTGGCCGTGTCGAGTTTCAGATCTGCTGCGTATTGCTTGAGGTCAGCGATGTTCAGCCCGGTTCCGTCAGCTTGGCTGTTCGCATACAGTACCTTATGCATCTCCCAGAACTTGTTCTGCTTGCCCGCGCATTCTGCGGCCTCAGAGGCTTTTTGCGCGTTCTGATGGAAACTCAACGGGAAGTGACGCACGCTGTAGCGGGCCTTGCCAGTCTTCACGTACTGGTCGATAATCTGCTGTTCTGTCTGGTCATAGAACCGCTTGCAGAACGGACATTGGTAGTCGGCGAACTCGACAATTGTGACTGGTGCATTTTGTTCACCCAGGACATAACGCCCCTCAGCCACATCTGCTTTTACTGCCGGTGGGGCCTGCTGCGGTGCGCTGGGCACTTGAGCGGAAGGTGCAGACGGCGATGGCGCAGCTACGGGCGCTCGTGCGACTTCCTTCAACTGCTGATTCTCACCCGTCAGATAGCCAGTGTAGAAGCTTGTTCCGACAACGAGCAACCCGAGAATCACGTACACCGCAATCGTCATAGGATTGCCGGTCGTTGATGCTGGTTGAGGATCGTGCCTCGCCCGCGGTCTGCTCCTGTGTCGTGTGCTTGTATTTGTATTTTCTTCATTCATACCATTCAACCTCCTCAACGATGTGCATCATTGCAATCCATCAGAAAGCACAAAATGGCAACGCCTATATGTATCCTATGTCCTTAACGATGATGGCCAATTTGGCTATAAGTGCTGAATTCCGCTGCGAGAACGTTCATAACCACTGTTCACAGTTCTTTTTTCAGGTGGACGGTGTTGGTGCGCCCGCTCTCCTCTTTCACGATCACACCACGTTCTTCAAGCGTCTTGAGCAGCATACTCAGTTTCGGTTTGCTCATACCTGTGCGCAAACGCAGTGTTGCCTGGCTGATACCTGGCTGCCCCAACACGGCCTCCATGACTTTGCGTTCATCAGCGGTGAGCAGGTCCAACAGCATTGTTCGACGATCATCTTTGCCTAACTCTCGGTGTTTCTGTTCCAGTTGCGTGAGAATGCGTTTCTGATTCTGCTCCGTCCGGATCAAGTAAAGCCCCAAGAGCACGGCCAGAATGACGATTCCGATGCCTGCGCTGTGTGGTACTGAGGCGTCGTCCGCTTGCGGGCAGGTGTTGATATCGTAGCGGCACTCAGCATACTGTGGCAGACTCACGAGCTGCGCGACAGCTTGGGCTCGTTCTAAATCAAGCTGATGGTTGTACCAGATGCTCGCGACAACAAGAAGTGCTGTCAGCACCAAGACACCAGCACCGATGAAATACCCCCCTATACGCATAGGGTGCGAACACCGCCCCATATTTAAATAACTTGTGCATGAGGCAGGTTGCAAAGAGGGCTCGAATTGCCGTTATGAACGGTCTCTGTTGAGAATTCTTCAGTTATGGCCGTTTTTAGTATCATTGTTTGCAGGATTAGATATATATAAGTCGGCCCGTTTGTTTCAGACATGATACTCATTGGCATTTTGGTGTTCATAGCGGGGGTGCTGACTTTTCTGGCACCGTGTACGCTCCCCGTACTCCCCGCATATCTCGCGCACACCTTTCAACAGGGAACGACGCGGAGGATATGGAGAACAACAGCGTTTGCCACTGGCGTCATCGCGACCTTTCTGCTCTTCGGCATCCTCGCAGGGTCGCTGGGAAATGCGCTCGCGGAGTACAGAGCCGTCATTGCAGTGGCGTCAGGGGTGTTGTTTCTCATCTTGGGCTGGCTCGTACTTGCAGGGAAGGAATTGCCTGGCTTGAACCTGGACGTATCACCGAAAGCCACACTGGCAGGGACCTTTGTTTTTGGCATCGTGTTCTCACTGTCCTGGTCAGGATGTATCGGCCCCATCTTAGGGATGGTGCTCGTCCTCGCGGCGAACACCCAAACCGCAGTAGCAGGCGGCATCTTGCTTATCATCTATGCGACAGGTTTGCTCATGCCATTGCTGCTCCTCTCAGCATACCTCGATCGCGTCCCAAAAAATGGCGCCGTATGGAGATTGCTCCGAGGGAAGCTGCTTCGCATCCGAGGATGGGAAATACACAGCACCACACTCATCACGGGCGTGATGCTGCTTCTCCTGGGAATAGCATTCATCTTCAGAATAGACAAATGGTTAGCAACAACCTCGCTGATCACGTATGTGTTCTCAGCGCAAGAATATGTGGCCGCATGGCTTGGCGTAGCACTACCATAGTTGGAGGAACCCGATGAGGAAACAAAAGAACATCAAGAGACACAACAGCACAAACATCCTGCTGATGTTTGGAATCGGCGGCATCATCTTGTTCTCAGGAGTGCTTTTCGCGCTAGCGCAATTCGCCGGGCAGAACGATGCGCCGCAACCAACAAGCGTGCGGGAAGCGAGCCAAAGCATCCGCATGATGGTAACTGCCGGTTCATACGAACCTTCGACATTCACGGTACCCGCAGGAAAACCCGTCACGTGGACAGTCGATGGCACACAAGCCTCCGGATGCACCACGTACCTGATCTCGCCAGAGCTGGGCATCAGCAAGAAACTCGCTAAAGGAAAGAATACCATCGAGTTCACCGCGCCGACAAAACCAGGAGCATACAAGTTCAGCTGCAGCATGGACATGGTGCGAGGAACCATGATTGTCGTCGGAGAGGATGGCCAAGTGCCCGAATCAGCGCGAGTGCAAGTGCAAGCGCAGAACATTGCTCCGACCAAGGGGGGCAGTTGCGGCGCAGGCTGCGGCTGCGGCATGGCACCATGAGGGCAGATCCATGAAAGTACATTATGTGATTGTGGTGCTATTGCTCCTCGGAGCTTGCTCCACACCTCCTGAAGCGATACCCGGGTCGACTGTGACGCCAAGCAATGGGACGACCATCCAGCTGGAAGCAGGCATTGTCGAGAAAGAAGTGAACGGGGCCACGTATCAGTTATATGCCTACAATAGGCAACTCCCCGGTCCGACGCTCAGAGTCACACAAGGAACTACTATCAAAGTGAATTTCACGAACAATCTGCCGGAAGAAACGACCATCCACTGGCACGGCTTACGGCACAACTACACGGACGACGGCGTGCCAGGAATTTCGCAGGACCCGGTGAAGCCAGGAGAGAGTTTCCTCTATACCTTGCAGTTTCCCGATGATGGCATCTTCTGGTACCACCCGCACATCAGAGAAGACCGCCAGCAAGATCTGGGATTGTACGGCAATATCCTCGTTGAATCCCCACAAGCGACACGACCATCGACAGAAGCGTTGCTCATGCTCGACGACATCCTCATCGAAGATGACCAGATCGTCGGCTACGGGAAAAAGCAGGCCAACTTCGCGCTTATGGGGCGTTTTGGTAACATCATGCTCACGAACTTCGAGACGAACTACACTATCAGCGTGCAGCAAGGAGAGACCGTGCGCTTCTATATCACATCCGCGGCGAATGTGCGACCGTTCAACGTCTCCATCGAGAACACTGTACTGACCATCCTCGGCAGCGATCTCGGATTCTACGAACAACCGATCATCACTGACAGCTTCATCATCGGACCCGCCGAGCGATATATCATTGAAGCGATGTTCCTCACGCCGGGGACGTTCGCGATAAAGAACGTCAACCTCTGGCAGACATACGAACTCGGAAAAATCGTGGTGCGTCCATCAGACGAACCAATAACGCCTGAGGAAACCATCCTCTCTCCAGAGGATATACGCACGTATGAGCCATACTTCAACGCGTCCCCCTCCTATGCGATGATCCTCACCGTGGAATTGCAGCACGGCGTGCAGGAGATGCATAGTCTCACCAACATCGAATGGGAAGACTCGATGCTCGATGAGAACAGGGAGACCACCCCGGAGGATGTACGGTGGATCATCAAGGACGAGGCGACCGGGCAGGAGAACATGAACCTCACCTACCAGTTCCAAGAGGGAGATGTGAAGAAGATCCGGATCATCAACGACAACTCTTCTAAGCACCCGATGCAGCACCTCATTCACTTTCACGGCCAGCGATTCCTCGTGGTCGATGAAAACGGCATCAGAAACACGAACCTCGTGTGGAAAGACACCGTTTTCGTCCCGACAGGGACGACTATCGACATCATTCTTGACGCGAGCAACCCTGGCATCTGGATGGTGCACTGTCACATCAGCGAACACCTTGAAGCAGGAATGATGAGCACATTCACCGTTGGAAACTATACATATCGAGGAACGAGGCACCCATGAACCGGAACTTAATGCAGCAGCGTATGAGGATCTTCATCGGCCTATCGCTCTTCATTTTCCTCCTGGAACTCGTCGGTGGTTGGTACACCAACAGTCTTGCGCTCATCAGCGACGCAGGCCACGTGTTCACCGACATCTTGGCCCTTCTGCTCACGTACGTCGCCTTACACCTGTCGCAAAAGGCGTCCGACAAGAAATACACGTTCGGGTACCGGCGAGCGGAGATATTCGCCGCCATCACCAACGGCATCGTGCTCATCCTCATCACCCTCTACATAAGCTACGAAGCGTACTTGCGGTTCCAGACCCCAGAGCCATTGCACGGCGTGCAGATGCTTGTCGTTGCGATCATAGGGTTGATAGCCAATATCTACGTGCTGGTGAAAATGCACGGCGATGAGCACGAGAACCTCAACGTGCGCAGCGCCTACCTGCACATCCTCACCGATACGCTCTCGTCCGTTGGCGTGGTGGTCGCGGCCGTGCTCATTCTCGTGACGGGTCAGTACGTCATCGATCCCATCATCAGCATCATCATCGCCCTCTTTATCTTCGCGAGCTCGATAACCCTGATCAAGGAAGCGGGGACGATCCTGATGGAAGCGATACCTGCGCACATCAATCTCGACGAGCTGCGCACAAGCATATTGAACACAAAAGGCGTTAAAGACGTGCATGATCTCCACGTCTGGAGCATCACCTCGGACGCTGCGGCTCTCAGCACTCACGTCGTCATCGAAGCGACCACGTCGGATGAGGCCAACCGCATCATAAAGGATATCATCCAGATGCTCGAACACAAGTACAAGATCACGCACTCCACCATCCAGTCGGAGTACGGGCGCTGCGTCGGCAAAGATTGTGGCGGGGAGGAAGGAAGATGAACTGGGAAACAATCGATGTGCGTATCACGCGATGGCTTGGCAAGTCAGGACTCAAGGCCCTTCGTTATTCCGTGGGCATCATCTTCGTTTGGTTCGGCCTGCTCAAGGTCGTCGATGCGAGCCCCGCGACTGAACTGGTGAGACGAACAGTCTACTGGGCAGACCCGACGTGGTTCGTGCCATTCCTCGGTGCGTGGGAGATGATGATCGGACTTTGCTTCCTGTACCGACCACTCGTTCGAGCGGGCATTGCTCTGCTGGTGCCGCAGATGCTCGGCACATTCTTACCGCTGCTCCTGCTTCCTGGCATCGTGTTTCAGAGCGGAAACGCGCTCTTGCCGACGTTAGAGGGGCAGTACATCATCAAGAATCTCCTCATCATCAGTGCTGCGATGGTTATCGGCGCCACAGTGCGCAAT
>CAYNGK010000036.1:0-15482 GCA_964396935.1 uncultured Methanosarcinales archaeon
GGTGTTCGTCATGGGGACGCGGCCGGGACGCATCATCGAGCGGATCGACGTGCCAGACGGTGTCGGCGTCTCCCGTACGCCCTCCTTCCTCCCCGTTGATGGCGTGCGACGGGAAGTGCTTCCTGATGATCGTACGGATCGCATCTTCCGACTCCCGGTCCGCCACGCTCACGAGGGTATCGTCCGCCTTGCGCTCGAACGCGATCGGCCGACCGAAGTACTCACGAATGATGGCGCCGCCGGCGCGTGCTGCTGCTTCGGCCACAGCACGCAGGTCCACCTCTCACACCTCCCGTTCGGGGAAGAACCGCCTGATGATCTCGAGGCACGCATCCATCACCGCACCCTCGCCGGAACGCGATTCCGTGACGAAGTGCGCCGCCTCACGGGCCTCCTTGCGCGCGTTCGCTGGCGCGACGGCGAACAGGACGTGGCGCATGCAGCGCGCGTCGCTGTACCCGTCACCCATGAACGCGACCTCCTCTCCGAGGCTCTTGATGAACGCCTCGCGATCCGCTTCCGGCACGAGATCGAGTCGGCATCCCATGTCGTCGACGATCCGGCGCGCGGTAATCCCGAAGCCGCGCTTGTCGGCGGTGATGAAGCGCACAGGGAGGAGGTCCTTGAGGAGCTTGATCCCCTCGTTGTCGTGCGGCCCGAACACCTTATGGGTCTTGCCGTCAGCGCTGTAGAGGAACTGCCCGGTCGTCATGACACCGTCCACGTCCAGGACGAATACCGATGGCGTCTTCGGGGCGGTCATCCGTTCACCTGCCGCAACGCGTCACGCATGACCTCAACCGGCGGCTCCTGACCGGTGTAGAGCCGGTATTGGTGCACCGCCTGCTCGAGCGCGAACGCATCGCCCCGGATGACGCGTTTGCCCAAGCCCTGGGCTGCCCGTACGAGCGCGGTCTCCGACGGCTTCGCGACGAGATCAGCGACGAGCTCGAAACGGGAGAGCTCCGCGGCAGGGAGCGGCAACGCATCCGTGTCCGGCGCCATGCCGACTGGCGTCGCGTTGATCAGGACATCTGCTGCGCAGGCGCTCGCGCGCTCGAACGGGAGGTACCGGGCATTCCACCTGCGCGCGAACGCCACGCCTTGAGCGGACGAGCGGGCGGCGACGGTGACGTGCGCGCCGAGATCCGAGAGCGCGCATGCGATCGCGCTCGCGACACCGCCAGCACCCAGGAGCAGGACATCGGTCGAATGGTCGACGCCGTGCGCGGCGAGCAGATGGTACGCGGCACGGTAGTCCGTGTTGTGCGCGGTGAGCACGCCGCCATCATGCACTATCGTGTTCGCCGCGCCGATACGGCGAGCGATAGGATCGATGCGATCCACCAAGGACAGGATTGCCCTTTTGTAGGGCATGGATACCCCGCAACCACGGATACGCAAGCCACGCATACCGGCGATCGCATCGCGCAATCCCTGCTCATCATCGACAAGGACGGGACGGTACGCCATGTTCAGGCCGGCGTGCTGGAACGCCGCGTTGAACAGCGTATAGCCGAGCGTGCTCGGTCGTGCGGCGACGGAAACGCAGAACACGGTCTGCGCATCGAACTTCCCGACGATGGCCATCGACGGTAGGGAATCGTATCGGCTTATAACCCTTGCGCAGATGGGCGAGGGTTATTTCTGGTCAGCGTCGCCGATGACGCTGCCGGCCGCCTGTCCCATAACCGCGTCGTAGGAGATGCCAGAAACGGATGTCGAGCCGAACTTCTCACGCACATCGGCTTCGATGAAATCCCGCAGCTCGACGATGCGTTCCCTGCTCAGCCACGGCGTCCAGACGTTCGATTGGTACTCGCCCGGTCGTCCTTTGTAGAAGGTGTCCACATCCGGATCGGCGTAGTCCGGCTTCTTGAAGAAGAACACCGCGTCCTCGATGCGTGAGCCTGACGTGAACTTGCGTCGTCGAGCGATATCCACTTCCGCTTCGGTGAGGAAGAACAGGCCCGTCGCGTCGTCCTTCACGGCGAAGTCATAGACCGGCGCTCCCGGGTACGGCTGGTGGACCGTGATGTCGAAGCCGGTGGGACGGGCGCCAAGCAGCCAATCGTACGTGTCAAGGACGTCGCGTTCGGTCTCGTACGGGTGGCCGATCATCGTGAACGCCTTGAAGCTGATGCCCGCCTCCCGCGCGAGCTGCGCGGAACGCAAGTTGATCTCAGGAGTGGTATTCTTGCGGATGACGTGCGAGAGGATGCGTTCGGAACCGGACTCGACGCCGGTGCAGGCCTCGGCGAAGCCGGCGTCGATCATACGCGCGTACGTCTCGGGGTGCCGCTCGGTGATGATCTCCGACTTCACGAACCCGCGATAGACGTACCCGCGCGAGAGGTGGCGTTCCTTGAGCAGATCGAGCAGCTCCAAGAAGCGCTTGGGGACCACGTTGAGCTCATCGTCGAAGAACATGAAGCCCTTGAAGCCGTACTTCTCGTGTATCTCGTCGAGCTCCTGGATCGTGACGTCCGGGGATCGGGTGCGCACGGTCCGGTAGAAATCATCATCGCGGCCGCTGCAGAAATTGCACGGGAACGGGCAGCCCCATTGGCTCATGATGTTCGTCGCCTGGACGACCTCACCGGTGCGCGGGTTGCGCAGCGTGTACTGGTACGATTGGAGATCGATCTTGTGCCGTGACGGCAATGGGATGCCGTCGATGTTCTTCCCGAGCTTCTCTGCCGTGATCCATTGCTCGCCAGTGCCTGACATCGCTGTGAGGATGCCGTTGGCGCCGCCAGAGACGATATGATCGAACCGGCCGACAGACCGGAAATTCGGGTCGAACCGGTGCAGCGTCTCCTCGAGACGCGCCTCATCCTGCGCGAGCGACGGGTCCTCCTCGAGCAGGTGCGCGATCATGCGGCGGCGCAGGCCGCCGATCATCGTCGCGTGCGCGCCACCCAACAGGAGCTTCGCGTCCGGGTTCGCCGCACGCACCTCATCGAGGATCTTGGCGGCGAACTTGAACTGCGGCGTCGTCGCGCTCACACCGATGACGCCGTACTCCTTGGCGGCATCACGCACTTGCGAGAGGTACTCTCGCTCATACGATGCGACCAGATGGTCATAATGGTGATCCTTGTCCTGGACGGAAGACCGGCGGGCGAGGTCGAGGACATCGACCGCGAACCCGTGCTGCTCGAGCTCGGCGGCAGCATAGAGGATACCGGTGGGCGCGAACACGCGCTCTTCGATGAGGAAGGGGCTGGGCGGATTGATGAGCAGGACCTTGCCGTTCACGGGCGCACGCGTCCCGACCGAAGGAGAAGGCAATACGGAAAGTCCACCCATACCGATACGAACGGAGCGGTCGACGCTATAAAAGAGTTTCGGCACATCCCGAGAGAAGGATACCTCGCACGGAGATCTGTACCGTCAATGCCGCACCATCACGCGCCGTTTTTCGGCATCATAAGGTGACGATATCGGCGCGGGTTCTTGCGGATCGCTGCCGGGAAGCTCCGGTCGATGCGGACGCGGTGAATACGGTGCTCGAACGAGTCCTTGTAGCGGTACACGCCGCGCTTCATGTCACGCTTGATCTGCGCCGCTGATACGTCGTCGCCCGTCGACACTTCGGAATGCGCGAACACGCGCTTCTTGAGCGCGACGCGTTCCCAGCCGCCAAGATACGTGAAATGCCAGCCGGCGTTGTCGAGCAGGACAATATCCTCTTTGATCCCAAACAGCCGGTCCTTGATGATCGCGCCAAGCGGGACGCGAAGCGTCTGGAGATCGCCTTTGAGCCGTTCGCGCAGATAGCGCGCGGTGCACATCTTCGTGCCCGCCCAGGCATTCCTGTTCACGAGACCGTTGAGGTAGTAGATGAAGTGATCCTGCTTGAAGCACACCGCCTTCCCGCGCGCCGCGATCGCGGCGGCCTTGCGGATCAGCCGCGTATCGGGGATCTCATCGGCATCAGAGACCATGATGATATCATCATCCTCGATGCCCACAAGGCCCTTGACGATCTGACGGCGCTGCGAGTGATCCATCTTCATCCGGCCGAAACCGAACGCGACGATCTTCGAGGTGATCTTGTAGAGCGAGCCGATGGTGGAGAGCTTGACGAGCGCACGGTCGAACAGCGTCAGCTTCGGCAGATCCACCACGACGTGGATGATCTTGTCCTCCCAGCGCTTGAACCGGGATCGGTTCTGGTGGAAGTACAGCGGTTTCGGGTTCCCATCGTGGCTCTGCCGGGCCTCGACGAGCACGAAATGGTCGACGTGGTCGTACAGCTCGGCGAGGCGGATCTCGAGGACCTCGAGCTCATTGAAGAACTGGAAGCAGTCGTAGATGCGCGTCACTTCATCACCTCGAGCTCGAAGTGCACCTCGCTTGCGGGCAGCCAGTACGGGAAGAACCGCTCGTACACGGGCAACGTGGCGTTGATGAGCAGATCGAACGGCCAGCTGTACCACTTGCTCTTGAGGAATCCGGCGTTCGAGAACATGATGATACGCTTGCGCGCAACACGGAACCTCGCCTTCGAGTAGTAGGAGTTCGGGCCGAGATATGAGAACGTCGCGCTCGTGAACCAGATCTTATGCGTCGGATCGCGATGCGAGTTCGGCGATGCGAAGTACGGCACCATCACCTTGACCGTGCCGCCAGGACGCAGGATGCGGTGGAATTCCTCCATGACACGCAGGAGATCGTCCATGTGCTCGAGCGCGTGGTTCGCGATGATCTCGTCGAACTGGTCCGCTGGCAGGGGGTAGGGGGTCTTGTTCCCATCCCACACGAGATCGACCCCATCGAGCTTGATGAGATCCATATTCAGCCAGCCCTTGCGGATGTCGGAGCCGCACGCGAAATTGAGCCTGCGCGGCATCGGTCCTTTGCGTTTTCCCGTCGCCATTGCGTACGCACCGCCACATTCGTGTTTAATAATGATTCGCTATCAGGACCTGCCCGCTATCCGCTGCCACAGGTCACGCAGCTCCGCCACCGACACTGTCCGCGTCGCGAACAGGACCAACGCATAAGACAACCCGCCGATTAGCACGGCGAACGCGATCTTCGGGTACTGCCCGAGGTATGGGAAGGCACGCATCAGCGCGAGCACGGCCGCGAACACGAGACCCGCGGCAAGACCGCCGCACCAACGGCGCCAGGGCAGGCGCACCGCGAGATGGCGGCGCAATGCGCGCAGGCCCAAGGCGAAGATCAGGATCGCGGAGCACACGGTCGCGATTGCCGCGCCGATACCGCCAAAGCGGGGGATGAGCAGGAGGTTCAGGACGAGGTTCACGACCGCGCCGAACGCCACCGCACGCGTCGACTCCTTCGGCTTGCCGATCGCGGAGAACGCGGCTGCCGTGACGGAATTGAGCGTGATGAACAACGCGCTCACGACAAGCAGGCGCAGGATGGGCGCCGCGGACACGTACTGCGCCCCAAACAGGAGGTTCAGCAGGATATCGGGATAGGTCGCGACGGCGACGGCGATGGGGATGATGCACAGGAACACGTACGCGTGTAGGTCTTGGACGCTGCGCGACAGCAGCGCACGCTTGCGATCCTGCCACACCTGCGCCAACAGCGGCAGGAGGACTGTGACGATCACGGGCGTGAGGAACAGCAGGAGATTCGCCGTCGGGAGCGCGACCTGATACCGGCCGACCTCGGCAAGCGAGGAGAAGTAGGTGAGCAGCGCGGTATCGGATGCCGAGAGGACGACCCATGCGACACCGGTGAGCATCACCGGGATACCATAGGCGAACAGGCGTTTCGCCGTCTGCACGCGCAGGCGCGTGCGGGCCTGCCAGAATCCCGGCAGGACACGGCCCAGAAGCGGGATGAATAGGAGATGCAGCACAGCCATCGTGACCACATACGCGAGCATCACGCCCGTCACGCCGTACGCGAGCAGCAACCACGCACCCAAAAGCAGCAGACCGCTTTGCGTGACGGTGAACAGCGTGTACAGGTCCGATCGGTGCCTGCCCATGAGGATGGATGGGATGATATAGACGATCGAGGAGAGGAGGAAGGATATCGTATAGATCGTGAACGGTGTCGCTGCGCCCGCGGCGTGGAAGTAGTGCTTGGCGAGCAGCGGCGCGAACCACAACGCGAGTGCGAGGATGATCCCGGCGCTCGCATACAGGGTGAACACGACCCAGAGCACGACCTCCTTGAGACGGGCCGATGCGACGGCTTGTGCGAGCGCGACCTCGCGCGTGAGCGCTTCCGAGAGGCCCCAATGCGCAAAGACGCTCAGGAGGCCGAACACGGCCATGATCGCGTAGACAAGGCCATACTCCTCGACCGTGAGGTTGCGTGCGAGCAGGATGCGCAGCAGGTAGCCGAACACGTTGGCGGCGACCACGCCGCCGCCGACCCAGAGGAAACTGTAGAACGCGGCGCGTGTGCGGTTCATCGGCCTCGAGACCGCCTGAGGGGGTTAAAAACCCTTCCCCGAGGTTCTCGACGAGAGGCACAATCTTTAAAAACCCTCCCGGACTCCTTCTGTTCGGACGGTCATAGCGGCGCGGTCACACCCGATCCCATTTCGAACTCGGAAGTTAAGCGCGCATGCGTTTCCGGCGGTACTGCACTTGAGTGCGGGAACCTGGAGAGGCTGTCCACCTTTCTCTCTCCTTATCGCGCGTTCTTGCCTTGGCAGTGCCACCGCGATCAGCACCGGGAGAACAGGAGAGGGGAAAAGAAGGATACCGCGACAGCTCACGCCATCGCAGTCAATTCCACGAGCTCCTCCTCTTCCTGCGGCTTGCCCGCGAGGACGGCCTCGTAGTACGCGACGGGCTTGATGTACGTGATCGTCGTTCGGGTGACGATGTACTTCCCGTCCTTGCTCTTGCCGACCGTCGTGCGGATGATCGGCATCTCCTTCAACTGCTCTTCTTTTCGGTTGGTCAAACCCATTGGTTATCACCGCGGGGAGGGAGCGTTACGCATTCCTTATGACCTGCGGACCGTCGGACGCAACCATGCCGGCATCGACCGGAACACGTCCGAAACATTAAAAGCGGGCAGCACGATCCGCAATCGCAAAATGGCAGACACGCTCGTGCTGTTCGATATCGGTCGCGTCCTTGCTGAGATAGACCACACACGGATGTATGCGCGTCTGGCGCGCGTCACGGACATGACACCAGAGCAGGTGCGCGCACGGGTCGAGCACTCAGGGTATGACAACGCGATCGATGCGGGGCGGGTCGAGACGTTCCGCTGGACGTTGCGACGCGTCCTTGGGCGCGAGAGCATCCCGGACTCGTTTCTCGACGAAGCATATCTCATCCTCCACACGGGACCGCACACGCCTGTCGTCGAGATCAAGGAGCAGGTGCGTCTCGTCGCGCCTGTCGGACTGCTCACGAACAGCCACGTGTCCTGCAGGCGATACCTCGAGAGCCGTTGGCCGGGGACGCTGCGTGCCGACGGACCGCACGGGCTCTCCGATGTGGAAGGTGCGCTCAAACCGCATCCGGAGATCTACGAGCCGTTGCGTGACGCGGCAGAACGGATCATCTTCGTCGATGATCTCCCGGAGAATCTCCTGCATCCGATCACCGCGCTCGGATGGACCGGCATCCGCTACGCTGGGCTACGGCCGGTCGCTGACGTGCCGTCGGAATTGCGCGGCCACCCGCGATACCGCGAGGCAGCAAGCGCGCACGAGCTCGCGCAGCACCTGACCGACCTGCGCGTGCTACGCTAGTCGTTTCTCGCGCACAAGCATCGACGCGCGGTACAGGCTCTCCACCGTGCCCGCATCCGACCACCAACCATCGATCACCCGCGCGGACATCTTCCCCGCGGCGATGTATGCGTTGTTCACATCCGTGATCTCGAGCTCGCGGCGTTCTGAGGGCCGCAGTGTCTTGACGATGCCGTACACGTCCGCATCGTACAGGTAGCAGCCGGTCACGGCGAGATGCGAGTCCGGATGCGATGGTTTCTCGACGATTCTGACGACCTTGCCTGCGGCATCGAGTGTCGCGACGCCGAAACGGCGCGCGTCGTCCACCTCCGAGAGGTAGATGCGCGCGCCACCATCGAAACCGGCGATATCCGGCGCGCGCTCGTAGATGTTGTCGCCCAAGATGACCGCGACGTGCTCGCCGTCGGCGAAATCCTCGCTGAGGCCGAGGGCCTCGGCGATGCCGCCCGCGTGCTCCTGCACCGCGTACTGGATACGCACGCCGTGCACCTGCGGCTTGTGGAGGAGCGAACCGACGGATCTGCCGGAGCCCAGCAGCTCGAGGAAGTGCCCGGCGTGCCCTTGCCCGCTCACGATCATGATATCGCGGATCCCTTGGTCGACCAGCGTCTCAAGCGGGTACAGGATCATCGGCCGGTCGTACACCGGCAGGAGATGCTTATTCGTCACGTACGTCATAGGCGCGAGACGCGAGCCTGTGCCGCCGGCGAGGATCACACCCTTCATTCGTGTTCGCTGGGGACGATGCGCGGCGGTTAAACCTTTCCCGCAACGCTTTTATACGCACCACGGGTCGCTGGTACCATATGGATGAGGAGCATGCGATCTGGACGGAGAAGTACCGTCCCAAGCGGTTCGATGATATGCGCGGTCAGAGCGATATCGTCCGGCGCATCAAAGCCCTTGTCGAGAAGCGCAACATGCCGCACCTGCTGTTCGCAGGCCCGGCAGGCGTGGGCAAGACCACGCTCGCGCTCGTGGTCGCGCGCGAGCTGTACGGCGACGCGTGGAAAGGGAACCTGCTCGAGCTCAACGCGTCTGACGAGCGTGGCATCGATGTCGTGCGCGTCAAGGTGAAGGATTTCGCGCGCACGAAAGGGCTTGGTGACGTCCCGTTCAAGATCATCTATCTCGATGAGTGCGACGCGCTCACGAAAGAGGCGCAGCAGGCATTGCGCCGCACGATGGAGAACTACACCGGCACGACCCGGTTCATCCTCTCGTGCAATTACTCCTCGAAGATCATCGATCCCATCCAATCGCGTTGCGCGATCTTCCGCTTCAAGCCATTGCCCAAAGACGCGCTCACCGAGCTCGTCTCCAGGATCGCGAAGGCAGAAGGGTTCACGATCGACAAGGCCGGTATCGACGCTGCGATCGAGGTCTCGGAAGGGGACGTGCGCCGGCTCGAGAACATCCTGCAGGCGGCAGCGAGCGCTACCACGAAGATCACGGAAGATGTCATCTTCGACGTCGCCTCGTACGCGAAGCCCAAGGAGGTCGCATCGATGCTGGTCCACGCGGCGAAGGGCGAATTCCCCAAGAGCCGAGAGCTGCTCCTGAAGATCATGCTCGAGTATGGGCTGTCAGGATTGGATGTCGTGAAGCAGGTCCAGCAGGAGATCTGGAAGCTCGAGAAGGTCGATGATCGCGTGAAGCTCGAGCTCGTGCAACTGTGCGGCGAAGCGGAGTTCCGCATGGTCGAGGGGGCGGATGAGACGGTCCAGCTCGAGGCGATGCTCGCGGGTATGGGCTTGGTCGGGAAGAAGTGAATCCCCACGATCAGGAATTCTCCGGCAGCTCATATTCCAACAGCGGCAGGTTACGCATCTGCGCCATGCGCGCTTCCGTGCGCGACTGCTCGCCGCCACCGATGCGCACGAGGATATCGATCTCCGACAGGAACCGTTCGCTCTCGACACCCCATGTGTCGCCGGTCACGACGATCGACCGATCGCAAGGATAGATGGCGTGCTCTTTCGCGCGCTCGCATGCGACACCTGCCGCGCGGTACCCGCGCCGGCGCGCTTCGCGGTACGCGATCGCGTTCAGGCCGGTGTCCGTGAGGCCGGCGACGAGCTCGAAGGAGGAATCGGGAACGGATGCGGCGATCGTGTCAAGAGCGCGCGAGAGCAGCGCGTGCGCGCGTTGCGTATCGAATCGGGTATCCGGTCCAGGACCGACCACACCGACGCGGAACGGGCCGCGGCGCAGCGGATCAGCCGCCAGGATGGGAGCTGACCGATCCATGATCGCTCACTCCTCGTTGAAATCGTCGAGCTTCTGCTCGAGCTCGCGGATCTGGGTCCGCAGATGCGCAGCGGCAATATCTCGTGTGGACTTGCGCGAGCAAGCGGCTGCCGCGATCGTATTCGTCACGACGGGGATGGCGAGCGGCCAGTAGTGGCCTTTCTTCGCGCTCAGGCCGTATCCGATCATGCTGGCCATGACCGCGCCGTACACGGCGAACACCGCCAGGCCGAACTTGAGTCGGGTGCGGAGCTCGCGCTCGTCCTTGGGGAGCGCGAACGGCAAGGTCTCGACCGGTGCGCCGTCGCGTGCCGTTTCCCGCTGAGCAACCAACGCACTCAACTCATTCTTACGCTCGCCGAGTTCGCAGTTCTCAGTGTCATTCGCAGACGCCAGTATGGCACCGGGTGCGATGTGTGCGAGGACAACTCCCGTTACGGTGCCGTACGCCGCGATCTTGCCGTAGCCGAGATCGACATGCTCTACGAGGTCGTGCAGTTGATGAGGGGTTATGTTCATAGGAACACCTCTTCACGTATGTGGGAACTACAGGATTCAGTATCCGTAGATGCCGCCCATGCGGGTGCGGTAGGGGAACTGCGATGCGGTCGCGCGCGGGTAGCCGTTCGCACCAGTCCAGCACGGCCAGCCGCAGGTCGGCTGGTAGAAGCTGGTGTAGCGCACGGGCGGGACATTACCCCACACGGGAGCGCGCAAGCCGGTGATCCATTCGGTGGACGATCCGTACCAGCCGCCTGCGCGAGCCGGATACGCGTAGTCGTAGTAGCCGCCACCGTAGGCGTACGAGTACTGAACGGAGCGCGACTGCTGGTAGTACGTGCCGATGCGGTTCACGCCGTCATACGGGTCTGCCGCGAACGCGATCGACGCGCTGAACGCGGCCATGACCAGCGCGGCAGCGCACAGGAACAGTGCCTTGAGGATGCTCTTCATCGTGGAAACCCCCATTGTTACCACTTGGAAGGAACTATTGATATTTAAAGCTGCCGGTGCTGCTGACGTCGACGAGGCGAGTGCCCGGTGCAATGCACGAACACCCTTCAGGATTTGAAGACCGACGAGTGACAGCGCTCACGCAAGCAGCTGCTGAAACCGGATCCTGAAACCGGATTACACCAGGTCTTCTTCCGCGACGACCACGAAGTCGCCCAAAGCCATAACGGCCGTGAAGGGAATAAGAGACTGCCCTTCCTTGTTCTTCTCGAGCTCCAGGCGATCCGCATACGGCGTCACGTTGCGCAAGACGATGTGGATGAGCTCGCCCGTCGATGCTTCGAAGACGATGTCACCGACCTCGCCAAAGCGCTTGCCGGCCTTCGAGACCACCGTCTTGCCGACGATGTTCTTGGAGAACTTGCGATCGGTATCCTGCTGCGTGTTACCCTGAAGCTGTGGACCTGCCATGAACACCACCTATGTGCGTCGCTCACCACGCGCGAGGAGTATATAAAACTTTGGTTGGGGTTCTCTGACGGGAAACCGACAGGAAACTTTTAAATACCCTCGACGCCGCACGGAGGGGAAAAGAGGTGTGATTCCCATGGCAGTAGACCTTTCCTCCGTCATCCTCGCGATCATCATCGGTACGCTCGGCGCGATCGTCTACTCGCTGCGCGTACTGGTCCTCATGGAGCGCCGTGTCGCCCGCATCGACCAGCACCTCGAGATGATGGTGGAGAAGGTCGTGCTCGAGGAGCGCAAGATCGAGGGCATGGTCGCCAAACGCAGGAAGTGAACTCAGTTCTGCTGCCTGCGCTCGTCGAACTCCGCTTGGATCTCAAGAATCGCGTACGTCTGCACGAGCGTCGCGACACGTAGCTGCCGATCTTCGATCGAACCCTCGCCAGCTCCCCACGTGGTGTGGAAGAGCGCGGCATTCTCGTTCTCGATGCGACGGATCAGCGCATCGAGGTACCCAGGTATCGATCGGCGGCGCAAATACTCACGGATCGTGCTTTCGGTGACGATCGGCAAACGCGGGAGCAGGTCATCGAGGACCATGGTGCGAGCACCCACCGGTGCTGCGCGCACATAAAACTACCGCACGAGCTCCTCGAACGTCAACCCGCGCGCCTTCGCCTCTTCGAACGTGACCGCGTGGCTCACCTGCGTGACCCGCAAGTCCTCCGGCGCGAGAAAACGCCACCCACGACGGGAGAACTTCACCCCGATCCACGCTTCGCAACCGAAGCGCTGCGTGAACGCGACAAGCGACGCGACCTCCTCCTTCGTGAGGTACTGCACATCCTTCGTCGTGAGCTTCGCTTCGATCGCGAGCTTGCGATTCCCGTGTCCCGCGATCACGTCGGGCAGGTCGTGCTGCATCGCGCCTGAAGCAGGCGCACGGAACGCGGCCCAGCCCGCGTCCCAAAACAGGTGCACCAGCTCCCGCTCCGCCGCGCTCCCGCGCGCCTTCGTACGGCCTTGCCACGGCATGGAACGCTCTACCGACGAGCAAGATTATAAACCCACGGGCGGGGTGTCCAGTGGAAACGCAGATAAACCACTGACGACCAATCAGGGGCGTGCCTACCCCCGTGCGTCACGGTCACCTCCCGCTTGCGACTATGGAGAAGCTCCTGAAGGACGCGGGCGCTGCCCGTGTGGGTGAGGACGCGAAAGAGGAGCTCCAGCGCGTGCTTGAGGAGCACGCGAAGCGCATCGGGCAACATGCCGCGGAGCTCGCCGCGCACGCGGACAGAAAAACCGTCCGTGCTGATGACATCCGGCTTGCGGCGAAACGGTAGTCCACGATGCCCACCATCTTCATCGTACGGCACGCGGAGAGCGAGAAGAACGCGCTGCGCATCGTGAGCCACGACCACAGGAGAGAGTACCATCTCACCGAGCGCGGCAGGGAACAAGCGGCCCATGCGCGCGATGAGCTCAAGGGTGTCGTGTTCACGCGCGCGATCGCGTCGCGCTACCCGCGCGCGCAAGAGACCGCGCGCATCATCCTCGATACGCGCGCGATCCCTATCGAGATCGACGAACGGCTCGACGAGATCGACAACGGCGATCTCGAAGGCCACCCTCTCGAAGCGTACCGCGCGAGCATCGGGGATCGCACGGTCCAAACACCGCCCGATGGCGAGACCTGGGAAGAGCTCAAAGCGCGCTTGGGTGCGTTCCTACGCGACGTGCAACGATCGGACGGGACCGTTCTCGTCGCATCCCACGGCCACCCGCTCTCGGTCCTGCGCGGTCTCATCGAAGGCAAGGACGATCATTGGATGGAGCACACGATCCCGCCTTTGTGCGCGGTGTTCCGTTACGATCTCCCGACGACGAGTCGGCTAAACCATTAAGTACCTGCCGCGCACCTCCACACGCATGCTCGGACTCAAGGCCGCGCTCGCGCACGCACAGCAGGTGAAGGAGTACCTCATCAAGTACGGCCTGTTCGACAGGCAGTACGCGATCGTGAAGAACCCTGACGGCATCACGTTCCCTGTCATCAGGCGATTCACGCCACCCTTCGATTTCGACACGGAATTCATCGAAGGGGAGGGGGAGACCCGCGAGGAGGCACCGCCGGTGCGCGATGCGCTCGCCGACATCCTCACCCCTGATGAGATGCGGCGGCTGCGCACCGCGTTCGATACGGTCGGTTCGATCGCGATCATGGACATCCCGCCGGAGCTCGAGCCGAAGGAACGCATCATCGGTGCGCAGATCCTGCTGCGCAACCGGCATCTCACGACCGTCCTTGCGAAGGTCGGCGGCCACCAGGGCGTGTATCGCACCCAACGCATGCGCGTCATCGCAGGAGAGGACACCCGGGAGACGACCGTCATCGAGAACGGCGTCCGGCTCAAGGTGAATGTCGAAGAGGCGTACTACAGCGTGCGCATGTCGACCGAGCGCCGCCGCATCCTCGAGCAGATACGGCCTGGCGAGCGCATCTTGTGCCTGTTTAGCGGCGTCGGGCCGTATCCGATCACGTTCGCTAAGCACAGCCAGGCATCGACGATCGTCGGGATAGAGATCAACCCAAAGGCGCACGAGCTCGCGATCGAGAATGCCGCGCTCAACCGTGTGGTGAGCGTGCGCTTGCTGTGCGGCGACGCGCACGATGTCGTGATGAAGCTCGCAGAGCAAGGCGAGACGTTCGATCGCGTCACAATGCCACTGCCGCACACCGCGCTCGAGTTCATCCCCGATGCGCTGCGCGTCGCGCGGCCAGGCACAATCATCCACTACTACGGGTTCTATCCGGAAGGGCAGTTCACGAGCGCGATACCGAAGCTGGAAGAGGAATTCGCACGTGCGGGAGCGAAGCTCGCCACGTGGCGCATCACCCGCGTCGGACAGCAAGCGCCACGGGTGTGGCGCATCTGCGTGGACGCGGTCGTCGGCTGACTACTGGAATCCCTGGAATCCAGGCACGGAAGGGCCGCGCGGCATCAGTCCGCCGACCGGAGCGAACGGATCGCCGCCGGGTCCGCCCTCACCCGCCCTCGCGCATTCCGCGCCGCAGAACCCCTCAAGACCGGTGCCCTGACCCCTGGCGCGCGAGTGCACCTTGGCGTACTCGTGATTCTCGATCGCCTCCTCTTCCCAGGAGGTGAGGATGCGCGAGAAGCTCTTGCCGTCAAGCTTGCAGTAGAGCTGTGTCCACTGCGAGTGGAACACGCGCGTCCCTTCACTCAGGTCATAGGGCATGTGCGCTTCACAAGGCAACGGCTGCTTTCCCGGCGGCTGGGACGTGAAGCGTATGCGCACGAGCTTCTCTCCGGGCACACGCAGGTCGATCGCCATGCCTTCAAGCACCGCACCCAACGGCAGGTAAGTGCGAATCGCGGCCACATCCCCGACTGGCTTGCCGTCAACGGTCGGCGGGATGGTATCGATACGGTACTTGTCAAGGAATGTCTGCACGGAGATGCCATGCGCCCGAGCGATCTCCTGCGCGTGCTCAAGCCACGCTTCGTACCTCTGGATACTCTGGCGCGCGAACGTCGTCAGGTAGAACCTGCCCGTCGGCTTGTCAACCAGCTCTTCGTCCGTGAGCTCGATGAGGTTCGTCGGCTGCAGGATCCCGCGCGGATTACCGAATTGCGGATAGGATTTCTTGCGGACTGTCGGGATCTGCGCGCCCTCACGAAACGTCGCGATGCTGAACTCCGATGCGCCAGAGGCGGATGGCGTCATGCGTTGCGCGAATACCGTGAGGACATCGCGGTAGCTGAGCGCGAGCTCTTGATCCACCGCTCGATCGTTGTTTGTCGTGAGCATCTGCGCGATATCGCTGTCAGTCGCGCGCGGCAAGGCCTTGATACGCTCAAGGAGCGTCTGCGCGCCGGCATATCCGGCGAGCATGCCGGTGAGTATCGCACAGGCAGCGACACGTGAGAACGTTTTGCGCAAACCGATCATCCCTGTGTCCCATCGGCCGTCGGCCGCAGGGCCAGATCACGTCGAGCTATTTTTAACCGTTGTCGCGGGAAATGAGAAGAAACGGCCGTGAAAACCAGACCTTTGGTCAAGAAGTGAA